>JAFWJU010000119.1 GCA_017511465.1 Eggerthellaceae bacterium
CGAGCAAAGCGCTCACGAGCTTGACGAGTTCGCAAAAGCCGTGTCGGCAGTTGGGCTTGACGTGCTAGGTGCCCTGTACCTGGAACGGTAGCCATGAATAACGAGTCCTCCTCTCTCGAGCAACAGCCCTTGGTTTCGGTCATCGTGCCGGTTTACAACGTCGAGCAGTACCTCGACGAATGTGTCGAGCACCTCATAGGGCAATCCTTCGAGAACATCGAGATCGTCTTGGTGGATGATGGCTCGACCGACTCGTCCGGCACGAAATGCGACGATTGGTCCGAAAAGGACAAGAGGATCCTGGTCGTCCACCAAAGCAACCAGGGGCTCTCGATGGCGCGGAACAACGGGCTTGGCGCGTCGTCGGGATCGTATATCACGTACGTAGACAGCGACGACTACTGCACAGACGATTACGTCGAGAAACTGGTCGGGGCCATAACCGCGAACGGCGCCGACGTCTGCCTGTGCTCGTACAACCGCGTGGATACCCGGGCTCAAACGTGCGATACGCGTCATATTCCCGCCATCCAATCGGGAAACCTCGAAGAGCTAACCGCCCGCATCGTGTGCGACGACTTCCCTCCGTGCGCTTGGGCGAAAATGTACACGCGGGATTTCGCAGAGCAGGCGTATTTCGACAAGGGGGCCCTGTTCGAGGACACCCGCATGTGGAGCCGCATCGTTTCCGAAATCGACGATTTGACGTTTTGCTCGATAGACGAGCCGTTGTACCAATACCGCACCAGCAACAGCTCGAGCATCATGGCGAGCTTTCATGCCGATAGAGAACGGGGCATCGTCGAAGCTTGGGGAGGTATGTGCGATGCCGCGACGCAACGCTTCGGAACCAAGGTGGAGCCGCACGCAAAGTTCCGTCGGGCCTGGATGCGGTTCGAGGTCCTCGACCGCGCCATCTTCAACGGCGAGGAGGCCAATCAGGACTACTGCGATGAAGCGGTCCGTTACCTGCGCGAGCATGCGCAAGACGTCTACGAGTCCGATTACTTTTCAAACAACCGGAAGCGGGCTATGCGCGCGCTGTCGGTGAGCAAGGCGCTGTACGCCGCCATTCGGCGAAGGACGATGGAGTAGGTTCGCGTTATGGCGGAAACGTCGCGCACATTGCAATCGCTGAAGAACGTCAGCGCCATCTGGGCCGGCCAGTTGGTCAGCATCCTGTGCACATTCGCTGTGCGCATGGTGTTCGTGCGCTACCTGTCACAAGACTACCTTGGCCTGGAAACGCTGTTCTCCAACGTCTTGTCAATTCTCGCCTTGGCCGAGCTTGGCGTCGCAAGCGCCATCGTGTTCAGCCTGTACGAACCGCTTGCAAAAGACGACCACGAAGCCGTGAAGTCAATCATGCGGCTGTTCAGGCGGGCGTACACCGTCATCGGCATCGTGATCGCAGTTATCGGCTGCGCGCTTGCCCCGCATATCGAGGTGTTTATCGGCGAAACTCCCGATATCCCTTACCTGCATGCCTACTTCCTGTTCTTCGTGGCGAACTCGTCGGTGTCGTATTTCTTCTCATACAAGGCGTCTCTGATCACCGCCGACCAGAAGAACTACATCGTCTCGCTCATCCGCTATGGATTCCAGATACTGCTGTGCATTGCCCAGGCACTTGTCCTGGTCCTCACATCGAATTACTTCCTGTTCCTCACGTGCATGCTCGTTGCGACGCTCGGCCAGAACATTTGCTATTCGGTGGTTGCGAACAAGATGTATCCCTACATCCGCGAAAAGGATATCCAGCCCATCGATCCTGAAGTGCTGGGCACCATCAAGCGAAATGTCAGCGGCATGGTCATCCACAAGACGTCGAGCGTTGTCAATGCGCCCGTGAATGGCGTGGTGCTTTCGTCCTTCTCGAACCTTGCCACCGTGGCGATATACGGCAACTACCTCCTGGTCATGAACACGCTGGGGAAAATCGTGGACCAGATGTTCGACGCCATCATATCGAGCGTGGGCAATTTGAACGTCACCGAATCCAAGGACCGGCAATATGAGGTGTTCCGGACATCGTTCTTCGTGAACGCGTTCATCGTGGGGGCTTTGACAGCCTGCTACCTGCCCCTCGTCTCGCCGTTCATCGAATTCGCCTTCGGTCCCGAATACCTGTTCCCATTCGACGTCGTCGTCCTGTTTGCCATCTGGTTCTATTTCAGGGGCATCCGCGATGCGGCGTTATCCTTCATTTCGGCCTACGGTTTGTACTGGCAAACGAAATGGAAGGCGCTTGCCGAGACCATCTTCTTGCTGTGCACCACCATTCCCCTCACCTATTTCTTCGGCATTAGGGGATTGCTCATTGCGAACATCGTCGTCCAAGTGTGCATATCGCTTCTTTTCGAAGGGCTCATCATGCACAAACACGGGCTCTTGCGCGGGGCGGGCAAGTACTTTGCCTCTGCGGCAATATACTCGGTTTTGGCCTTGATTCTTTGCCTGATAACCACCTTCGTCGTATCCTTGATTCCCGGCTCGCCCATAGTGCGCTTCCTCATTGGCGGCGTTATATGCGTGATAATCGGGTTTGGAGGTTACCTGCTCGTGTTTCACCGAACGCGCGAATGCCGCGAGATCGCGGGTATAGCGAAATCGCTGGGAAGTCGCCTGACTGGCAAGTTCAAGAGGAGCTCCTGATGAAAACGAAGCCTAGGATCCTCTTCATCACGTGGACGTTCAGCCGGGGAGGAGGCGCTGAACGCGTTTTGTCGAACCTCATCTGCGAGCTCGAGAAGACCGGTCGTTACGACATGTCGCTTCTCGAGGTCTCGCACGAGTCCATAGCTTGGGAACAGCTCCCCGAAAGCGTTACCGTGTTGCCCCCCGTGCTCGACGAGACCAACAATGCACTGCCCTATCGGCTGAAACGCTATCGCCGCCGCAAGATGCTGGAGCACGACCCCGACCGCGTGCGCGATATCGTCCGGAAGGGCGAACGCTTCGATTTGGCTGTCGGCTTCAACTATTTGTACCCCACATACCTCATCTATGAAGACGAGCCCTCGATTTCGTGGAACCATGGCACGATATGGGAACTGAGAGACCAACCTGAAAGGCTCGAGCTGCAACGAAAAGCGTACGGGCATATCGACGCGATAGTCGCCATAGCCCAAAGGACGAAGGATTCGATAGCGGGACTTTACCCGGAATTCGAAGACAAGCTACTCGTCATTCCGAACGGGTTTCGGTTCCCTGATATCCGCGAACGCGCAGAAGAGCCATACGGGGTTTTGGACGGAACGCCCATCCTCGCCGTGGGGCGCCTTGACGAGAACAAGAACCCCCTCGGCATCCTCGACGCTTTCGAGGCGATTCGCGAACGGCACCCCGATTGCCACCTGTACTACCTTGGCGATGGCGACCTGAGGGACGACGTCGAACGGGAGATTGCGCAAAGGGGCCTTTCGTCATGCGTGAGCTTCCTCGGGCACCAGAGCAACCCGTATCCTTACATACGGCAAGGCGCTTGCATGCTCACCATGTCCCATTCCGAAGGCTTTCAAACCGTCATCGTCGAGGGGCTCGCGCTTGGCGTGCCGTTCATCTCGACACCTGTTGGATCGGCTGAAGAGCTCTCGTGCAACCAGACATTTGGAAAAACGATAGAAGCGCCCGGTGAAGCCGGCGATGCCTTCGAAGAACTGTCTCGCGCATCTTGCGAGCAGTCTTGGAATGACGATATGCGGCGATTCGTCGAGCAGTATTCGATTGACAGGCAAGTCGAGGCATTTGTGAAACTCGCCACCGAATTGATAGAGGATGCGCATGAATAAGGTAATCGTTGCAAGTTACATGGGTTCGGGGTCGTCTGCCGTCACCGACCTTCTGTCGGAATACGACAACGTGCACTGCCCCCACGGTTCGTACGAGTACATCTTCCTTCATTGTCCTGGAGGCTTGTTTGACCTCGAAGACAAGCTCCTTGTCGGAAACAACGCGCTGCGAAGCGACGAGGCGCTGCGGACGTTCGAGCAAACGATGCAAGGGCTTTTCGAAAACGAGCACTGGTGGTTTGGCGATTACCGTTCGAAGGTGTCGAATCGCTTCATGGATTATGTGGGCAAGCTCATTGCAGAACTCGGTCCCACTTCGTTCGAGGGCTTCTGGTACGAGCAAGAGAAGCTTGACAAAAACGCCTGGAAGACAATCCGCTTGAAGAAGAAACTGGGAGCCAAGACGTTCGAGCTGCTCGGAACGCAGCTTCGCATGGCCTTTCCAACACCAGACGAGTTCTACAAGGCGGCACGCTCTTTCATCGATGCGACTTTAACCGACTTGACCGAAGGCACAAACGAAAAGACACTGCTTCTCGACCAGCTCTTGCTGCCCCACAATCTTTGGCGAGCCGAAAACTACTTCGACGGTGACGACACGCGCATCATCGTCGTGTCTCGCGACCCTCGAGACGTCTTCGCGCTCAACAAGTACGTGTGGAGGAAGCAGAACGTGCCCATTCCCCTTCCTTTCGACGCCGAAGGTTTCTGCACCTGTTATCGCCGCATGCGCGAGGCAGAGCGCCCGGCAACCTCGGGTGCGATCTTGAGAATTCAATTCGAGGACTTGGTGCTTGATTACGAAAACACCGTGGCGAAGGTAGAGTCCTTTGTCGGATGTCCCATGCTCGGCGAGCATGTCGAAAAGCGTGCGCGTTTCAATCCTGAAGTTTCGAAGGGCAATCTGGGCGTGTTCGGCTTTTCAGCTGACGCTTCCCGCGAAGCTGAAATCATCGCCAAGGAACTGCCCGAGTACACATATCCGCTCGACGAGACGACGATTGCGCCTAAATCTATTGCTCAATCATTTTAGGCGCATTCAGCCATTTCACAACATGTTATTATCTGACACCCCATTTGAGCTGCTAACGAAAAACGACGTCGCTCCCACAAGAAGCGGGAACACAGCTATTATTCCCAACGTATAGCGTACCGAGCCGCACATCGGCCCGGCAATGCAAGTGAGAAGCAGGATGAAACAGGGCAGGAGTATCAACGCATTTCGACGCTTCACGCCGTCTTTTTTTGCGTAGAACAGAAAGCCGATTTCTAGGAGAAGCACCCAAACGTAAATCGCAGCGCCAAGAAAAAGGCTCAGAAGCGGAATCGCCCGATATCGATTGATGATCTCTTTCTGCATAAACTGATCGGCATCAGGAAACCATTGGTACCACCCAAACGACTCGGCATCGTCACGCGTCCAGCTCGCTGAAGCTGGATAGGAAGTTTCATAGCAGTAACCTTCCTGCCAATAGCTTGTCGTACCCATTTCGGGATACCAATATCCATATGTTTGGACTAATGTCGCATCGATATAAGTCCCTGGATGCCTTAATCCCTGTACAGCCCATACATGAAAATAATCACCAAGCGGAGCACCTTTGTACGTGTTTTTCACCGCATCAGATTGCTCCCACGTGTAGTTTCGCACAATGTGTTCATAGTCAAGAGTCTTGTCGAGTATTTCGTATTCCCACGCTTCAACATCATCTGCATGTTGGCTTGCGTATCTTGCAGTTTGCTGAAAAGGAATCGACAACGCTTCAGCCACGCTGCCAGAACTAGCATTCAAGGCAATCTGTAAGCCTAAATTTGTAATCGGAATAAGAACGATTATTAATGCAAATGGAATGACTGAAATAAGCTTCCTTTTCAAGCCCTTGTGAAGCAATCCTAGAAACGGCAGCGAAAGAAGAACGACGAAAAAACCATTGTTTCGAAGAACTCCGATTGCAAAAGAAGCTACCAACAAAAACGTGAAAGACAACTTGGAGCGAGAAAAGCTTTCTGGGTCTTTAACATACAAGACAAATAACGACGCATATAGAACGAAGAATACGCCAAACAGGCTGTCTTTTACGACGTATTGACAGTAAGTTCCAAATACAGGGGATAACGCGAAAAAGCAGACGCTCAATACTCCAAACCAAAACGGAGCACGCAATGATTGAATGATCTTAATTTCGAAAGTACATGCTGCAATCCATGCTGCAGTCTGTACAACAGTTATCGTCAACACTCCTGCATTTGCACTTCCGCCACCCAGCCACTCACCAACGGAGTATATTGCCCCATAAAGCAATGTCGCCTGTAGCGGATGATGAGTTGAATAACCTTGAATTCCCTGGAACTGCCGTATCATCCAGGTCATGTCATAGCTAACAGTTCCTGGGGCAGGCAGAATAAGATAGGGAATCCATGCTAGCAAGAAGACCAGAGGGGCCAATCTGATTAACCATTCCCACTTATTGTTCTCTAACTGGCAATTTGTATTATTTATTTTTGCTTGGCTATAAGCTTTCTTGGATATGTCGAGCACGATATCGAAGCACCATTTCGCACAGGAATAATACGCGACAGTGATTGACAACCAAACTAGCATCGTCACCAATACGCGACATGAACTTGCATACAGAAAAGAAACCGTCCTTAGTTGAGCAATCGTGACACCCAATATGGTTAACATCGACAGGATGCACGCAACTATTACGACAGGAATATCGTTCTTTGAAGGCAAGTTGGCTGTTTTGAATAAGAAATAAGCGTATCCAAACCCAAGAACGCATTGGGGCATGGTGACGCATGTTAGCAGGCCACCAATCTTTGAAACCCGATCTAACGTACTGAGATAACCTGAATCAAGTGCCGCAATGCTGCTCATAAAGGCAATCGAGAACAACGCGCAGCCTGCGAAGAAAACACATGCAACTGCCCTGAACGCGCGACGCGCAAAAATCGGTCTTGACATCGGGTTATAGCTCGACTTTCAGTTCGGCTCTAACCAGCTCAAACGCAGCCGCAATTGCCTTGTCCATGTCGTAATACTTATAGCCGCCCAAGCGTCCGGCAAACACGACCCTGCCTTCTTGTTCTGCGAGCTTGCGGTACTCCTCGTACAGTGCCGTGTTGCGTTCGTCGTTGATTGGGTAATAAGGTTCGTCGCCAGGCTTCCAATCCGCTGGATACTCGCGCGTTATAACCGTCTTGGACTGTTTTCCGAACTCGAAATGCTTGTGTTCGATGATGCGCGTCCACGGGACCTCGCGCTCGTTGTAGTTGACCACGGCAACACCCTGGTAATTCTCCTCATCGAGCGTTTCCGTTTCGAACCGCAGCGAACGGTATTCGAGTTTGCCCAATTTGAAATCGTAGTAATCGTCAACAGGCCCGCAGTAGATGATGCGTTCTGCAATGTCGGGCTGCTCGGCGACAAGGTCACGGTATTCCACACCCGTGCGGACTTCGATGCCGTCCAACATACGCTCGACCATCTTCGTGTAACCGCCGATGGGGATGCCCTGATAACGGTCGTTGAAGTAGTTGTTGTCGTATGTGAACCGACAAGGCAAGCGCTTGATAATCGAAGCGGGTAAATCCTTGCAGTCACGCCCCCATTGCTTTTCGGTGTATCCCTTCACCAGCTTCTCGAAGATATCGCGACCCACGAGCGACAATGCCTGCTCTTCGAGGTTTTGCGGTTCGCTGATGTTTTCAGCAGCAACCTGCTCGGCGATCTTGGCCTTCGCCTCGGCGGGCGTCACCACTCCCCACATCTTCGAGAACGTATTCATGTTGAACGGCAGGTTGTACGTTTCGCCTTTGTAATAGGCAATTGGGGAGTTGATGTAGTTGTTGAACTCTGCAAACCGGTTCACGTAATCCCATACGTTTTTCAGCGAGGTATGGAAGATGTGGGCGCCGTACTTGTGAACCTGGATGCCCTCGACTTCTTCGGTGTACACGTTTCCGCCAATGTGATTGCGCCGGTCGATGACGAGGCACGTCTTGCCAATCGCACTTGCTTCGTGGGCGAACACGGCGCCCGTAAGCCCTGCGCCGACGATGAGATAGTCGTATTGAGCCATGATGCTATTGTCCCTTGATTCTGTTTATGATCGAGACGATGTTCGAACCGTAGTCCGAACCCGTCGCCCATTTTCCGGAAAGCTGCTCGACGGTTTTCGCGCTGCCACGCGTCACAAGGTTGAAGCGCGGATCGACGCAGGCATTGTTAAGCGCAGCGGTCGACGCATATGCCTTCAGGTGCTGCGCCTGTGCGCGAAGGCCCTGACGCACGTTGCTGAACGTCGCGCCTGCTGCGCCGCCTCCAGTGGCGCCGATGCCTCCGAAATTGCATTGGGACGGGCTCACGTCTCCGCCGAACCTAAGGTTGCCCGTTTCGAGCATTGCCTGCGCGAAAAGGACTTCCGCCTTCACCCCTTCGGCTTTTGCCTCCTCGTAGGCAATCTGCGCGAAATCATTGATTGTCTTCGCGCCTTTCGAAGAGTACATAGACGAAGGATATGTGGCCCCTGTCGAGTTGTAATACTTCACCATCTGGGCAACCGTGACGGACGAAGTGCCCATGATGTTGTATCCGCTGCTGACGGGCTTAGGTTTCTCCAAGTAGAAGCGCTGGTTCTTTCCTCCATTGCTAAAGTACGTTTCAACGTTAGTCAGGTCGGCAGTAGACGCGCCATGAACATCCAAAGCCATCCCGTTTAATGCACTGTAAATCGAATATGTACCGTCAGAGTTTTTCTGAACGCCCCAAAGCTGGTTTTTGCCACTCTTCGATTTGTACTGCAGGACATTCGTGCCAGGAGCGAGGCTCGCGCCTTCAACATCAAGCGCCAAACCGGAATTCACATTAATGATCTTGTAATAGCCGGCGCCGTTGTATTTGAACGACCATTGTTGGTTCTTCCCACCATTAATTTCATAAATATCCACATTGCCGCAGTTATTCTTAGAACATCCCTCAACTTCGACGAGCTTTGTCTTTTTGTTCGAGACACCCATGGTGTAAACACCGTTGGCAATCGTCTTGCCATAAGCCACTTTTGGATTCGCTTCAACAAAGAAGAATCGTTGGTTGCCACCGCCGTTGACGGTCCATAACGCAATGTTTGTCCCGTTTGCTGAGCTGCCGTTCATGCAGTCAAGCACGGAGTTGGTATTCAGGGCAGCCCTGATAACGTATCCCGCACCAGATTTCACGAGCACCCAGCGCTGGTTGTAGTAGTCACTCGACTTGGCCTGCCATGTCAAAACGTTCGTTCCGCTTTTCGCAGTGCCATTGGCGGCATCGAGCACCTTGCCCGTACCCACGTTCTTGAAGATATACATACCCTGGGAATCATACGAAACCGACCACTTTTGCCAGGACACGTTGTGATATTCCCAAAGCAGCACGTTGGCACCGTTGGCCTTGCTTCCTGCAGCGACATCCAAAACCTGGCTGCCGTTGTTAGAAGTGACGATAACGTATGTCCCCGCAGCAAGCGGAGTGCTGTACTTGACTTTGGTTATATCGACCTTCGACAGATTGAACGTGCTCGCAATGCCCCTGGCATCCGCAAGTGCCAATTTCTTGAGATTTGCATTGCCCTGCAGGAATTTGGCATCGGATGCGGTGTCGACAAAAGCATGTTCGACGATGACACCCAAGATCTTGTGTTCCCGGGGCCCCTCTATCAGCGTGAAGTAATCGGCGAGGCTGCCATCTGCATAACGGGAGTTGTTCGTGCTGTTTTTTGAGTAGACCCCCTGATGCACCGAAAGGCCGACTCCCTTGAGCTCGGCGTGGATGTTCGCGCCCAGCTTTTGACCCTGAACGTAGCATGCGGAATACGCCCAGCTCGAGGAATTCGGGACGATGACCTCGGCACCCCTGCCGCCACCTGCGTTATTGTGAATGCTGATAACGACATCGGCGTTCCAATTGACAGCTTTCTTCACGCGATCCGACAAAGACACATACGTATCGCTGGAACGCGTCATGTACACTTCAACGCCGGAATACTGCGCCAGTTCGTCGCGCAAATACTTGGCTATGATAAGGTTCACGTCCTTTTCGACAACGTAGCCGTTGGCACCGCTGTCAGAACCGCCGTGGCCGGCATCGATCACGATGACGAACCTCTTTGCAACAGTCGTGGTCGTCGACGCTGCAGCCTTGGCCGCTGTCGTAGTGGTCGAGGTTGTCGTTACCGTTGCCTTGGCGGCGGTCGATGACGCTTTGGCAGCTGTCCCAGTTGCTGCAAGGGGCTCCGTTGTGCTTGCAGGGCTTTCGGCCTCCACATCATCATCGACGTCGGCAGTTGTGCCAAGCTCGGTAGCTGTGCTTACATTGCCTGCTTCCCCCGTGTTCTCGCCTTCGGCAAGGGGAGTTTCCCCATTGGCCAGAGCTTCACCTTCGCCATCGCAGTCCCCCTCGTTTTCATTCGGCGTTGCAAGCTGATTCCCTTCAGGGTCATCCTGCGATTCGGGGTCTGCGACCGAGGTTATGCCCGTGTCCTCATCGGGATCTTGAGCATAATCGCCCTCCACCTGGGGGATATTCGAACCCTCGTCAGATGGGGATTCGGCATATGCCCACATTGGGCATGCGAGCAAAAGCGCGATGGTGGCGATGAAGATGCCAACGAACAGCGTTAGGCGATTGCGCCATGATGTCGTTTGAAGCATACTCGACCTTCTTCTGTGCGATTAATCAACGTTTATCGGGTACACAACCTTTGATGTTACACCATTAACGATGCCCTGAGGGGCACGGCGGCCAATCTGGATTATCCGTCCAAAACAACGGCTTGCCTACCCATCTCTTCATACAAGTACTCGAACCGGCTGCCACTGCGCCATATGATTCCCGCCAGGGAATCAGCCACCTTGTAGCTGTTGTCAAACGGATCGTAGCCCGTCAACACAACTGCATGATTGTTGTTGCGAAGCGGATAACCGTCGCTGTACCACTGAACGCCACCGGGTTCTCCCATGTCTATCGTCGTCCAAACGATAACGGGCTGTCCCCTGTCAAGGTAGGTCCTTAAGCCGCTCAAGCTCGTTCCGGTGACGTTGCGCGCAACCACATCGGAGCCAACTTGTTTCAAATACTTGTTTGCGGTATTGGTTATGCCCGGCGCGCAGATAATCCAACCGGAATAGTCATACGGACTTCCGATGAAGTTATACACGCCGTTATCGCCGTACGGCATATACGAGTCCGCTATCGTCGTCTTGCTAGGCTTGTAACCCCAGTATCGGAGCGCGTTTGTAAGCGCCACCGACTCGCATCCAGTCGGAAGCTCGGGATTCTGCATGTAGCACGGCACTCCGATTATTACAGACTCTTTCTTCCGGACGGCAATCTGAATCCAGTATTTCTGAGTCTTCGAATCGGAATTCGACGTGCTGACCACGACGTTAGCGCCTTTTTCGGTGCTCGATTTCGCAGTGTCAAGGCTAAAGCCTGTTTGAGAATTGTAAATGCTCAATGAGAAATCGGGGTTGAGTTCTATGCGCCATTTTTGATTGGCGCCCCCATTCCACTTTTGCATGGAGACGTTCGCGCCGGATTTGGTAGCGGTTTTCGACACGTCTAAGACGCGTGTCGTAACGGCATTGGCTATTTTATACTTGCCCCCTCCAAGAGACGTTATAACGAACTTCTGGTTGTTGCCGCCATTCTTCGCCCACAAGTCGACATTGGCATTGTTTTTCCTGTTTCCGCCAACGACGTCGATGACCATGCTCTGCGCATGACTCAATCCGATGTAGTACATGCCATCGGGAACAGCAGCCACGCTCCGAACATAGAACTTCTGGGCAGCGGAATTATCAGCTGCCTTGGTGGTCGACAATGTCGCGGAGGCTTTTTTGGCATTGCCGGTCACCGTGATCGCCTTGCCGGTTGTCGCATTGACGAACGTCACGAGTCCTCGCGATTCCTTCACGTTCCATATTTGGTTCTGCATGTCTGCCCTCGCGGCCTCTTGCGTGAGAACGCCCGATGCAGAAGCGGTCAAGTACAAACGCGAATTGTATGGACGAATGGTATACCCGCCATTAAGGGGCGTTATGAGGTAGCGCTGGTTCAGCGTGCCTGTTTCAGAGTAGGTGCCCAGCTTGGCATTCTTTGCCAAGCTGTTGTCGTATACATCGAGGGCTAACCTGGTGTTCGCAGAAACCTCGATAATTGCCGCTCCAGATGGCATGGCGGCTTTGGCGGTGAACGTAAACTTGTTGCTGCCCCTTGTCATCTGCACGTTGGCGCTGTTGTTCTTGTCCATGGAGCCAACTGCGAGCGACGTTCCGGTGGCCTTATTGGTCAGCACGTATTGATTGTTTCCCGCACTCGTAATCTTCCATTTGGCGCGATCGACTGAACCGAGGGAGTATTGCCCCACGTTTATGCCATTGAGGCTGTAGACAGCTGTTGGGGCAAGTTGCCTGCCCGAATTGACGCTGGTAATGGTGTAGTAACCGGCTTTGTCATACGCGAGATACCATGCCTGCCATGCTCGCCCGCTTGCTTTCCATGTAAGCACGTTTGCCCCGTTTGATGTCGAGCCGCCCTCGACATCAACCGCGGTGTTGTTCGCCGATACCGCCTTTACGACGTATACGCCGTTTGGCAAAACCTGCTTACCGGGCGTTGCCTGAACCGGTGTTATTGGAATGAACCTGAACAGCTGGTTCTTGTTATTGTTGCGTGTCCAGATCTCGACATTCGTATTGTCCTTTGCACTGCCCCCTGTAAGGTCGAGCACGAGATTGCTGTTTAGGGCAGAAATCACAACGTAGGCATCGCCGTATTTCCTGATAATCCATTTCTGGTTCTTGCCTGCGTTGGCTTTGTATTGGATGACATTAGCGCCCTTTTTCCCGCTTGCCCCCTCAACATCGAGAACCTTGCCGGAATTGACGCTCTTAATGATCGCGTAGCCGTCTTTGTCGAGCGTTATGCTCCATTGCTGGTTCGCGTTTCCCGTTCCGTGCCAAACAATCACGTTGCCTAAATCGGCCTTCGACGCACCGGAAACGTCAAGAACCTGACGGGTGTTCACGGCTGACACGATGAAGTATTTCCCGGGCGCCAAATCGCCTTTACCGGTGTTGGGCGTACTCGTGGCTGCCGTATTAGCTTGAGTTTCGTTTTTGTCAGAGGCAGTCGATGTCGCCTGCTGCGTTGAAGTGCCGTTCTGGGTATCAGCAGCGGTCGATGGGGTCGTTGTCGACTGAGATTCCCCATTGGAAGCCGGTGTTTCCTGGTTTTCTACCGTGCTATCCGAATCGGGTGTCGATTGGACATTGCCGTTTCCAGTCGATTGGCCAGTTTCTTGTCCCGCTAACTGGGACGTTCCGTCAACAGCCTGCTGGCTTCCTTGGCCCTGACCAACGGTAGTATCGTCAGTTCCCGTTGTTAGCTGAGAAACGTCATCCGAGTTTGCAATTCCCTGCGCTTCGCCGCTGTTTTGCGGCTTCATGCCATCTTCTGCGCTCCCCGTCGCCGCTTCGCCCGCAAGGTCTGACGACTGGCCTTCGAGAGCCTGCGCGGGATTTGCGAAAAACGGCGTGACTGCAATTGCAAGCAACGCAGCCAATAACGCCGGGCGGATGACCCGACTCCAAGATGTATGTGCCTTTACCCCTATCATGTTAATCACGCCTTAGTACACGCGAACTGTCGTCCCCGATGGCACGTTTTGATAAATCCAATATGCGTCGTCAATGTTCATGCGCACGCACCCATGCGAAATCGAGTAGCCGAGACGTCCATCTTGAACATTAAACGTGCCTTCATCATACAGCACTGAATGGAACAGGTAATCGCCGTAGAACTGCGTCCAGTAATAACACGTGTAGCCCGACCCGAATGAATAGCCTCTTTCGGCTATGGTGAATGTTCCCGTTACAGTTGGCGAGCTCGGCGCCCCCGTGGAGACCGTTACGTTCATGGCGTCGACCCATGAACCACTCGATCGCCTGAACACGACCGTACGATGATTGGCCAAATCAACCGCGATGAAATAGTTGGTGCCGCTTCCGTAAGCTTTCGCTTGGGCAAGGGCGCGATCGAGAACCTCATCATGGGGCTTTGTCGGAACCATGTTCCATGTTTGCCCCTTCGCGCCGCTCTTGGCTGCCAACTGGACGTTAGCCCCGTCTGCGTTGGCGTTTCCGGCGACCGAAAGCGCCTGGCCGGATTGCTTGTCGGTGAACACCACGCCGCCGTTGGGCCCCACCTCGGCCTTCCACAGCTGGCTTGAGGTTCCCTTGTAGGCGTTCTGCCGCACGTTTACGCCAGTTCCAGACCCGGCAGCGGTCACCGCCTTGTTGGAATTCAGGTTGACTATCTTGTAATAACCGTCAGAAACGGCGGTCACAGTGAACTTCTGATTATTGTCGTCGTTCGAAGTCCATAACTGCACGTTCGCGCCGTCGGACTTCGAGGCCCCGTTCACGTCGAGCACGCGCGCGCCCGTGCCCGAGCGCATGATGTACAGGCCCCCTTCGACCAGATTCCGCTTCGTGAACGACAGCCTCTGCGACGCCTTGCCGCTGACCGCGGCCGTCGAGAGGGGCGCGCCGTCCTTCGCGCTCGGCACCGTGATGGCCCGGCCGGTCGCCTTGTTCGTCATCACGACGCCCGTGCCGCGCCACGTCGCCACCCAGAGCTGGCTGTCGGAACCGCTCTTTGCGCTTTGGACGACCTTGCCGGCCGAGTCCTGCAGGTACTTGCCTGAGTGCGCCGCCTGGATCGTGTACGTCTCGCCGCCCTTGCAGGTCAGCTGCCACTTCTGGTTGGCGCCCTTGTTGTGCTTCCACAGCGCCACCTGCACGCCGCCCGCCTTGCTCTGGTTCGGCACGTCGGCGACCTCGCTCAGGTTCTGGCGGGGCGATATGGAGTACACGCCGTCGCCCACGAGCTTGGCCTTCGCGAACGTGAAGCGCACTGCCTGGGAGCCGTCGTCGACGGAGACGCACGCGTTCGAGTCGTCCTTGGTGCCCGCGGCCCGCAGGGCGAGCCCGTTGTGCTTCGAGACGACGGTGTAGGTGCCGTCGCCGTTGTCCCTTATCTGCCACTTCTGGTTGGCCTGGCCGTTGGACGCGTACTGGATGACGTTGGCGCCCGGGACCCTGCCGGCGCCGGCGACGTCGAGCGACTTGCCAGAGTTGATGGACGTGATGGTGTAGAAGTTGCCCGCGCCGCGCGACACGTACCAGCGCTGGTTGAACCCGCCGGTGCTGTGGTAGAGGAGCACGTTGGCCTCGTTCGCCTGCGAGGCCCCCGCGACGTCGACCCTCTGGCCTTTGGCGGCTGCCGGCGCGATGACGTACGCGCCGTTCGCAAGCGTCTTGGAGGCGTCGAGATCGGGCTCGACGGCGACCAGCCAGAAGCGCTGCCAGGGCTTGCCGCTCGACGTCCACAGCTCGACGTTGTCGCCGTTGGCGGCGTTGCCGCCCTCGATGTCGAGGGCCACCTTCTTGTTCTTGGCTGGGTACAGGGCGAAGCCCGACGACGTCTTGGCGACGTACCAAATGCCCTTCGTGGCCGACGACTGCTTCGCCTGGTAGACGTTGGCGCCGCTGGCGGAGGACCTGAACGCGAGCGCCATGTTGGAGTTGACGCTGACGATGGTGTAGTTGCCCGTCGCCTTGTCGAGCGTGAAGCGCCACTGCTGGTTGGCCTGGCCGTGGCCGTCCCACAGCAGGACGTTGGCGCCGCTCTTCTTGCTCGCGCCATTCACGTCGAGCGCCCTCGAGGGGCTCTTCGCCGAGTAGATGAAGTAGACGCCGTCCTCGACCGCGCCCTTGACCGTGGCGGGGGCTTTCGCCGCCGGCGCCGTCGTGGTTGTGGTCGCCGGCGCCGCGGACGGCGACGCTGCCGTAGCCGTCTTCGCAGGAACCGGCACCGTCACTGTCGGGGTGGTTCCTTCGGCGGGCCCGGCCGCAGGCTGCGCCGGGCTGGCGTCGTCACCCGGTTCGGAAGCCGTTGGGATGGCTGGCTGGCCGCCTTCGGCGTCTGGGGAAGCGGGCGCCGCACCTTCCCCGTCATCGACCCCGGCAGCTTCGGCATCGAGGCCGCCCGTGCTGCCTGCGCCGTCGCCTGTCGTGTTCTCCACGACAGCCGAGGTCATCGGGTCTTGGTCGGGAACCTGCCCGTTGTCGGAACCTTGCTGCGCCCAAGCAACACCCGGAGCGCATAGAAGCAAAGCGAAAGTGAGCCACGCAATTCCGAACAATGCCAAGCGTCTCGTCGTTGACGTCATAATTGCATCCTCGTCATCAAATCAAGCGGACGCATGCGTAATCCGCACCGCCCACGCAAAGCGTCATCGTGTCGAAGGTATCGTCGAATGTACGGCATCGATGGCACGTACGAGGTTTTCGATTTTACCCTTCTGCCAATTATACGGATATGCAGTGCTCATAACCGCCAGCACGTACGTGCCTGCGCTGTTCTTCACTATGCCAGCATCATCGAGGATGTATCCGATGCTGCCTCCGTCAAACCAACCGGGCTTTGAATACACCGTGCACCCGAGTGCGTCGTTGATGCTCGACATGTTGCCATGGTCGAAGATGGAACGCCAGAATCCAACGTATTTGCCGTTTGAGCTCTCGTATTCCAGCATGTGCACCCACGCCTTGGCCAATGTCTTGGGGGTGTAGTAGTCGTATAGGTCAAGTTCTCCCACGCCGACCTTCGAAAGCCACGCGTTGAAGCCGGCTTGCGATCCGTAGTTGTACCGCAAAGTCCGATACGTGTCGTTATTGGAATAAACGGCGGTGTCGTACATGAGCCCTTCAACGCTGCCAAGGGAAATCGAGCCCGATTCGAGCAACTCTTCGCACAGGTACGTGATATACAGCGCCTTGATGGTGCTGGCACCGTAAATCGTCCTATTGGCATTGGACGACAACGTCATTCCCGTGTCGCAGTCCAGCGAGATGAAGCCGATATCGAATCCGGCACTCCAACACTCGCCTAATGCGTTTTGCAGCGCTTTCCACTGCTTGCTCGTCGTGGAGAACCCGATTGGCGCACGCGTTGCAGTCAGGGTCACCGACCCTGGGGCCAAGCCCAGGCAACTGACAAACGAACCCATATCCCTGTAGTTTATCGGCCCTTTTGCCAGGTGCCATTTCTGCAAGGCGGAGCTTGCCGGTTCCTGCTGCACAACGTCGTTGCCGCTTGCCTTCCCTGCAGCGGCAAGCTGCTTGCCCGATGCCTTGTTTTGAAGCGTGAAGCCGCCATCCATCAGAACCGGCTTCCAAAGCTGGGTGTCGGCTCCCGTCCAGTTGTAGAACTTCACGCTCGATGCCGTGGCGCTGCTCACGCCGAGAACCGTGCCGCCCAGCGCGAGCGTCATGCGGTAATAACCGCTACCGACATGAACAAGGGCAACCTTCTGGTTGTTCATTCCCGATGATTTGTACACGATGGCGTTTGCCGCGTTCTTAAATGAAGCCCCTTCTGCATCGACGGCCAGTTTCGAGTTGGCAATGCTGCTCAGGGTATAAAGACCACGCGGTAGCATCTCCGTTTTCGATAGCAAGAACTTCTGCGCTGCGGCGCCATTCCAGGCGGTCTCTTGAATCTTCGCCGAATTCACGGCCTTCGAGCCCGCAACGCTCATCACTTTGCCCGTGCCCACGTTCTTGATCTGAAAACCGTTCTTCGCAAAGGTTACTGTCCACAGCTGGCTGCTTGACGCTACCCCGCCTGTTCCCTGCGCCGACTTCTGAACAACCTTGCCGCCGTCGTCTGTCAGGAACTTACCCGAAGACACGGGCCTGATCGAATATGCCGAACCGACTTTTTCAAACAAGAAACGCTGATTCAGCCCATCGTTGTCTGCCCATAACGCCAATTGCGTGCCATTCGAAATTGAGTCATCTGGGACGTCGAGCAGTTTCGCATTTTGCGATAGGTGCGTAATAATCTGATACGTTCCAGCGTAGTTATCCGAGGCCTTTTTAATTACGAACTTCTGATTCTTTCCGTTGGTTGGATAATACGTCTCAAGGTTTGCAAGGTTTGCCGTCGAAGCAGCATGTACATCGAGCGCCAACCCGTTAAGCGCGCTGTAGAGGCTATACGTGCCGTCGGCGTTTTCCGCCACTCCCCACAACTGGTTCTTACCGCTGTTTGCAGAGTATTGCAATACGTTCGTTCCAGCTGTAGGGGTCTTTCCGGCGACATCAAGCGAAAGTCCCGAACCTACATTGACAACACGGTAGAGCCCTGCCCCGTTGTATTGGAACGACCATCGTTGGTTCATGCCCTTGTTTGAGGCATAAAGATCGACATTTCCGCCGTTCTTGATGGACTTCCCTTGCACCTCGACCATCTGCGTCGGTTTGTTGGAAACGCCCATGGTGTAAATGCCGTTTTCCAGCGTCTTTCCAAACGCAACATTTGGGTTAAGGTTCACGAAGTTAAAACGCTGGTTCGCTTGACCATTCGCGCTCCAGATTCCAATGTTTGTCCCGTTGGCAGAACTATTGCCCGTACAGTCAAGCACCAGTTTTGGGTTGAGC
>JAFWJU010000120.1 GCA_017511465.1 Eggerthellaceae bacterium
ATGGCGCCTGCCGCGCTGCCGCGGCCGGGACCGACGCCGATGCCGTGATCGCGCGCCCATTGGATATATTCCTGCACGATGAGGAAGTACGCGGGGAACCCTGCGTTCAGGATGACTTCGGCTTCGGTTTCGTAGCGTTCGGCCACGTCGGGGCGCAATTCGCACAGCTCTTCGAACGTAGTGGCCTTGCCTTCGCCATAGCGGCGGACCAAACCCACTTCGCACTGGTGACGGAACCACGTTTCCTCGGTTTCGCCTTCGGGCAGGGGAAAGTTCGGCAGGATGGTGTCGCGCTCGAGCTCGACGTTGCATTTTTCGGCGACTTCGACCGTAGCATCACACGCTTCGGGGAATTCGCGCAGCGCCTCGCGCATCTCGTCTTCGGTTTTCATGTAGAACTGGTCGTTGGCGAAACGCATGCGCTTGGCATCGTTGATCTTGCTGCCCGTGCCGATGCACAGCAAAATGTCGTGCGAGCGCGAATCTTCCTGCGTCAGGTAATGGAAGTCGTTCGTGGCGATGGTCTTTAAGCCGCATTCGCGCGCCAAGCGCGTGAGCTCGGTGTTCAGCTGAAGCTGCGTCAGGCCCCCGTCTGTCGTGAGGCCCTGGTCCTGCAGCTCGATGTAGAAATCGCCGGGGTCGAAACAGGCGGCAAGGCGACGCGCCCATTCGCAAGCATCTTCGAACTGGCGGTTGTCAAGCAGCTTGGGAATGATGCCGGCCATGCACGCCGAGCTGCCGATGAGCCCGTGGCCGTATTTTTGCAGCTGCGCATACGTGGTGCGCGGCTTGTAGTAGTAGTTGTCGACATGTGATTCGCTGACCAGCTTGAGCAAGTTGTGATAACCCTCGTTGGTCTTGGCCAGCAACAGCAGGTGATACAAGCGCGGCTTGCCGTCACGCGCAAGCGTATCATCGGTGGTGAAGTACACCTCGCAGCCGTAGATGGGCTTGACCTTCTTGCCGGTTTCCTTTTCGACGGCAACGCATGCGTCGCACAACTCAGGTACGCCGCTCATGACGCCGTGGTCGGTGATGGCGACGGCGGGCATGTCGAGCTCGGCAGCGCGACGCACCATGTCCTTGACGTGCGTCATGCCGTCAAGGAGGGAGTACTCGGTATGGTTATGCAGGTGTACGAAAGCCATGCAAGCATCATAACAGCGCCCCATTAAGCACGCCATCGAACAAACCGTGTTATTTGGATGCGCTACAATGCAGGCATGGTTGAGTTGAAAGTTCTTACACTAATCGTCACGGGGGTGGGATCGCCCTCGTTTCTGGTCTTGCAGCCCCTCGAGGAGCTGGCGAGCGAGGGTAAATCGCGCGTCGTGCCCATTTGCGTGGGGCCCAACGAGGCGCTTGGCCTGGGCGCCGTGCTTGAAGGGTCACGCTTCACGCGCCCGATGACGCACGATTTGATGCTCGATGCCCTTACGAACCTGGATGCGCGCGTCGACCACGTGCTGATCAACGACATGAAGGACGGCACGTTCTTCGCCCGGCTCTGCCTTACGCAACACGGGCGGCTGATCGACCTTGACGCGCGGCCTTCCGACGCCATCTCGTTGGCGCTGCGCCAAAGCTGCCCCGTGTACATCGACGAAAGCGTGTTGGAGCGGGCGTCATTTCCGTATCTGTTCAACCGCCCTTACGACGAAGAAGCCATCGTCGACGACTTCAAGGCGTTCCTCGACGACGTGTCGCCCGACGATTTCGCCTAATGAGCTTGAGGGCATGCCGCTAGCGGAAAACCGAGCCCCGCAAAAGCCAACCCTTCTCGCGGCCAATGGTGGTGAGGTTTTCGTGGCCGGTCAGAACGATGGTGTCATCGGGAAGCTCGGCTAGGCGCTTGAGCGACGCGGTCATTGCCTCGGGAATGCTCTCCTGGAAATCCGTGCGCCCATGAGCGCCGTTGAACAACGTGTCGCCCGAGATGAGCATTGGCGCGCCTTCTTGCCCTTCCGCCGGCTTTAAGTACAGGCACATGCTACCCGGCGTATGACCCGGCGTGACGATGACCTTCCATTGCATGCTGCCAACCTCGACCACGTCGCCGTCTTCGACCGTGCGGTCGACGGGGCATGGCGTGGCCAGCTTGGAATGCACCCCGAAGGACGCGTCCCCGGTGATGTACGGCGCTTCGACGGCGCTTGCCACGATTGGCGCACCGTACGTTTCACGCAGTTCGCCCGCAGCGCCCGTGTGGTCCCAATGCCCGTGCGTCAGCACGATGGCTTCGGGCTTTCGCCCGTCGAGCGCTTCTATGATGCGATCGGCGTCGCAAGTCGGGTCGACCACGAAGCATCCTACGCCGTCATCGACGATGTAGACGTTGTTGTCAAGCGGGCCCATTACCAGAAAAGAGACAGGCACGCACGTGCCTTTCACCTTGTAGGTCATTTCCTGCTCCCGACAGATTCGCCTGGGAACATGCGTCGCGCCTCGAACACGCCTTCGACGTCAAGCAAGCGCGCGAGGATTCCGTCGACGTGTTCCACGTCGGACACCTCGAACAGATAGCGGATGCGCGCTATGCCGTCGCGTCCCGTGGCCGATGACGAGGACAGCACGTTCACCCCTTCTTCAGACAGCGCCACGATGATGTCGCGCAGCAAATTCATGCGGTCGAGCGCCTCGATGTGCACTTCGATGCGGTACGTCGTGACGGCGCTGGGATTGCGCTCCCAATCGACGTCGATGATGCGCTCGGGCTCTTTCATCAGGTCGGCAGCATTGGGGCAATCGCGGCGGTGGACCGACACGCCGCGCCCGCGCGTGACGAAGCCGATGATGTCGTCGCCGAGCACCGGGTTGCAGCAACGCGACAGGCGCACGAGCACGTCGTCGAGGCCCTTGACCACGACGCCGGACGAACTGTGCGTTTCGTGGCGCTTGGGGCGGGCGACGCTTGTCAGCATGGGCGGCATCTTGCCCGTTGACATGGCCGATTGGCCGATGTCGGGCTTGTTGGCCTCTTCGGTGCCTCGATCGACCAGTAGTTTCAGGAGGCGGTTGGCCACATGCTGCGCGCTTTCCTTACTGCCGCCGATGGCCACCAGCATGTCGTCGGAATCCTTGTAGCCCAGCGACTCAGCCACCGATTTGATGGCGCGCGTCGACTGGGCGCTCGAGATGCCCATGCCGTGTTTGCGCATTTCGCGCGAAAGCCTGTCATGGCCTTCTTGCAGGTCATCGCCGCGCGTGATCTTCGAGAAGTAGTTGCGGATCTTGGATCGCGCCGAGGGCGTCTTCACGATGTTCAGCCAGCCGCGCGATGGTGTGGCGCTTTTTTGCGTCAGGATTTCGACGCGGTCGCCCATCTGCAGCTTGTACGTCAACGGAACGATGCGCCCGTTTACCTTGGCGCCGACGCAGTGGTTTCCCACCTCGGTGTGGATGGCGTACGCGAAGTCGACGGGCGTGGACCCCTTGCGAAGGCTCTTGGCCTCGCCCTTGGGGGTGAACACGAACACTTCCTGTTCGTCGAGGTCGACCTTCAAATCCTTCAAGAACTCGCGCGAGTCCTGCGCTTCGTCGGACCAGTCGACCATTTGGCGCAGCCATGCCAGCTGCTCTTCGAACGCGCCCGAACCTTTGCCCTTACGCGCGCCCTCCTTGTACAGCCAGTGCGCAGCGACGCCGAATTCGCTTTGCTGGTGCATTTCCTCGGTGCGAATCTGCACTTCGAGCGGACGGCCTGCCGGACCGATTACCGTCGTGTGAAGCGACTGGTACATGTTGTACTTCGGCATGGCGATGTAGTCTTTGAAGCGGCCGGGCATGGGGTGCCATATGGTGTGCACGGCGCCCAACGCCGAATAACAGTCCTTGACCGTCGGCACGATGAGGCGCACCGCGATGAGGTCGTAAATCTCGGAAAAGTCCTTGGATTTGTTCGTCATCTTCTGATAGATGGAATACAGGTGCTTCGGACGGCCCATGACTTGGGCGTCGATGCCGACCTTTTCCATCTCGTCCTTCAGGATTTCGATGACTTCATTCAGGTACGCCTCGCGTTCGGCGCGGCTGCCGGTGATCATGTTGGCGACTTGGCGGTATTTCGAGGGCTCGAGGTAGAAGAACGCCAGGTCTTCGAGTTCCCACTTGATGGAATTGATGCCCAGGCGATGGGCGATGGGCGCGTAAATCTCGAGCGTTTCGCGCGATTTGTAGATGCGCCGGTCTTCGCGCAAGCTTCCGAGCGTGCGCATGTTGTGCAAGCGGTCAGCCAGCTTGATTACGATGACGCGGATGTCCTTGCTCATGGCCACGAGCATCTTGCGGATGGTGGCGGCCTGCTCGTCGGTGAGGTTCGTGACTTCGATCTGGGTAATCTTCGTGACGCCTTCCACCAAGTTGGCCACGTCTTCGCCGAAGCTCTTCGCGATGTCGTCGCGCGTGATGCCGGTGTCTTCGATGGTGTCGTGCAGCAGTGCGGCGCAAATGGTCTCGGCGTCCATGTGCAGCGTGCCCAAAATGATGGCGACCTCGACCGGATGCGCAATGAACGGCTCGCCCGATTTGCGCTTTTGACCTTCATGTGCCGTGTCGGCAAACGCGAAGGCGTGCGCCAGCATGTCCTCCTCGTCGTCGGTGAGGTAACTGCGCGTTAGTTTTTGCAAGTCGGCGAAGCGCTCGACGGGTGTTTTCTTGCTGCTGTCGCCGAAGCCGTGTTCGTGGGAGTCAGCTACAACGGCGGTTTCGATTACGTCTCCATATGCCATGAGCCTTGTCCCTCCCTTCGGATCTTGTGTCTGTAACCTTGTAATTTTATCATTCGCCCCTATATCGCGAAATAGCACGCGAAATCGGGCGCCACTCGATCGCAAACGCGCACTTCGCTTGTTTTCGTGCGCCGGGCAACCGCCTTACCGCGCACATCGACGCATCTCTTGCGTTTTCCTCCTGCGACTGCATGGGAATTGGCTTAGTGTGCGGAATTCGGGTCCCGCATGCGCTCACAACGCGTAATCTCATGCGAAAACGACGGTTTGCGCGCGCACTTTCCCGCTTCTCTTGCAGCCGCACCCCAATATCGCTCGGAATCGGGGGATGTGCGCGTTTGCTCGTTGGTCCTTTTGCGCGCTTGACGCGAAGAGCCGCTACATGACGCAGCCAGGGAGGATGGGGCGTTGCACCTGCTGTTGCAGGGCTTCGGCGGGCTCGTATAGGGCCCATCGCTTGAACGTTTGGAAGATGGCCTGCTCGTCGAGGCCTTCGCGATAGCGAACGCTGTTCTCGAGTTCGACCTTCGCGGCACCCGGCACCACGCGCACCGAGCGCACAACTTCGCCGGACGTGTAGGCGGCGCGCGTCTCTATAAGGCCAAGCTCGCGGAACACGGCAATGGCACACGTTGCCGATTCTTGCGACACTTGGGCGCCACGCTCCGAGGCGCGGTCGGCGACATCTATGTTGCTGGCTGTGAAGAAGCCATCGCCAGCCTGTTTTTGGGAATCGCGCAACGCGCGGTATACCTGCGCCATGCGGTCGCGGTCGGGCGTCATTTCGGCAAGAACCCCTTCGTTAACCTGGGCATCTTTGCGCGTGTACAGCAGGTGCACGCCCGCTGGCGCGCCATCGCGACCCGCGCGCCCGCTCATCTGGTTGAACTCGATTTCGTTATACGGCAAGTGGTACAGCACGACGTGGCGGATATCGGGGATGTTGACGCCTTCGCCAAACGCCGATGTGGAAATGAGCACCGACAGATGCCCCTTGCGGAACAGGTCTTCGATACGCTTGCGTTCGGCGCGCGACAGCCCGGCATTGTAGAAGCCGATCATGAGGGCCACTTGCGGGGCTTTCTGCCTTAACGTGCGCGCAAGCTGAACCGAACTTGTGCGTGAGTTG
The DNA here is from genome assembly GCA_017511465.1 of Eggerthellaceae bacterium. Classification (GTDB taxonomy): domain Bacteria; phylum Actinomycetota; class Coriobacteriia; order Coriobacteriales; family Eggerthellaceae; genus UBA9715. The sequence continues at coordinate 5,857 of JAFWJU010000120.1, forward strand.
ACGTAGACAACCGTCTTCTCGCCGCTTGCGATGAGGTTTGCCAGATAGTCTTCGCGGGCCTTGCAGCCCCGATGATCGTCGATGTGCAGGTTCGGGCGCTCGGCTTGGTCGAACACGCACGTCTCGATGGGTAAGATCGTGGCGATATCGCGCGCGACAGCGCCATCGGCCGTTGCCGTCAACGCAAGGACCACGGGGTTGCCCAGCTGCTTCAGCACGTCGCCGAGGTCTTTGTACGCAGGGCGATTGCCGGCTTTCGCCAGGCCGATGTGATGCGCCTCGTCGATGACAACGAAGTCGACACGGCCCGACTGGCCCAACTTGGCTGCGTGAATGGTTAGGAACTCGGGCGTGGTCAGCACGATGTCCACTTCGCCCGATGCAAGCTTGTCGTAAATCGAGCGACGTTCCTCGGGCGTCGATTCGCCCGTGAGGACTGCCGACACGATGCCGAAACGCGAAAGCGCCTCGGTCAGGTGGAATGCCTGGTCGGCGATGAGCGCGCGCAACGGGTATACGAACAGGCTGGCAGTATGGTCGCGCAACGCACGGCATGCGGCATGCACGTGGAAAACGAGGGACTTGCCACGACCTGTGGCCATGACGCACAACGTCGATTGTCCCTCGTTAAGGCAATCGAGCACTTCGCGCTGTTTGTCATGAAGCGGCGCATCGCCGATGAGCGCATGCACGATGTCGGCCTCGAGCTTTTCGGGCTCGAGCTGAGCACGGCGTTCCCAAGCTGCACGATTCTGCGCGCAGTCGGCTTCGTAAGCCTCGATATCCTCGGGGCTTTCGGGCTGCTTGTCGACGAGCTCCTCGTCGCTGGTGGCATACAGGTCCGAAACGAACTGGCGGCTGGAAGGATCGAGGCACGCCTCGAGCGCGGCGCACGATTGAGCCGGCGAAAGCGATTTCAGCATGGCCTTGACGGTGCGACGGCCGCGCCATTCGTCAATCTGCACCTCGAAAGCGGCGTTTACCAGGCTGTCGGTGTGCATGAGCAGCTCGATGTCGGAGCAGTGGAACATGATTCCCGCCACGCTTGCACGGCCGTTTGAAAGCGTGCATGAGAAATGGTTCTTCTCGGTGCCCACCGCGCGTGCGCTCGACAAAAGCACGTCGCGCGCGAGCAGGCAGGGAACGCGGTTTTCCTGCCCGAAGGGGGCGAGCTGTTGTAAGGCCTCGACGTTTTCGAGCGTCAACTCCTCGAGCGAAACGCACGCGTCGATCTCGACAAGCGGATGGAAGGCATCGTCGGGCTGCGCGTCCATGTACGCGCATAGGCGATCCGAGAATTCGCCCAGCTTGTCGGCGGGAAGCGTCACGCCGACGGCGGCTTCATGGCCTCCGAAGCGCGTGAGCAAATCCTCGCAGCTTTCCACCGCCTTGAAAAGGTTTACCTGACCGACCGTGCGGCCGCTTCCTCGCGCTTCATCGCCGCTTATGGTGAACAGCAGGCAAGGAACGCCGTATGTGTGCACCAAGCGGCTGGCCACGATGCCCTTCACGCCCTCGTGCCAGCCCTCGCCCGCCACGACGAGCGCGCGTTGGCCGTGGTACACCTGGACTGCCTGGTCGCGGGCGACTTCGGAAAGCTCGGCTTCGATTGAGCGGCGCTTGTCGTTGGTGGCCTCGAGCTCGGCGGCAAGTTTGCACGCCGTATCGAAGTCGTCGGTCATCAACAGGTCGAGCGCAATGCCCGCATCGCCCAAACGGCCGGCGGCATTGAGCCTTGGGATAAGCGAGAAGCTGAGGTCTGTTGCCGAAATGGCCTTGCCCGCCATACCCGCCTGACCCAGGAGGGCCGCGATGCAAGGGCGCGGCGCGCTGTTGATGTGCGCGATGCCGTCGGCCACGAGCGCGCGGTTCTCGTCGCGCATGGGCATGAGGTCGGCAACCGTGCCCAGCGTTGCCAGGTCGGTGTAGCTGCGCCATAGATGCGGGTAGCCGAACCGGCCGCCAAGAGCCTGCACGACTTTCAGCGCCACGCCGACGCCGGCCAAAATGCAGCTGGGGCAATCGGGGTCGGTTTTGGGATCGACGAGCGGCACGTCCTGCGGGCACAATTCCGAAGGCTCATGATGGTCGGTGATAACGACGTCAACGCCGTCTTCGAGAATGGCCGCCACCTCGTCGCGGCAGGCAATGCCGCAGTCGACCGTCACGATGAGCTCGGGATTCAACTGCTTGGCACGCTGGTAAGCTGCATCGGTGAGGGCATAGCCCTCTTCGAATCGCCGTGGAATGAACGGCGTGGCGTATCCGCCGAGAGCTCTTAACCCTCGCGTGAGCACCGTGGTGGCCGAAACGCCATCGACGTCGAAATCGCCGAATACGACGATGTGGCGCCTGTCGCGAATGGCCGCTTCGAGCTTGTCGACCACTGGTCCGATTCCGGGCATGTCGTACGGGTCGCGCCATTCGCCATCGAGGCTGGGATGCAAGAATCGCTCAGCTTGATCGTCATCGCAAATGCCGCGGCCGGCCATGATCGTGGCGATGAATTCGGGCAAGTGGAAGCGCTCGCGCAAACGCGCAACAACGCGCGGATCGGCCGCATTCACCTTGAATTGCGCAGACATGCTAAACCTCGTGGTAGTGCTCGTAGTGATCGTGATAATTGTACCATGTGGTCGATATGCGCCGAGCGATAAGACGCGGCTCCACGCATCGCGCCTTGTTGCTACAATCATGATATGAATAAGCGCTGCTGAGAAGGACAGGTGCCAGCATGCTGGTAACGACAAAAGGCCGCTACGCGATGCGGCTCATGATATATGTGTCATGCTTCCCCGACCGAAAGGTCGCTCTTCGAGAGGTCGCCGAAAACGAGGGCATCTCGCTTAAGTACCTCGAGCAGCTGGCCCGCGACATGGTTACAGCCGGCCTGTTGAAAAGCGTTCGAGGACATGGCGGTGGCTATTTTCTAGCACGTCCTGCTGACGAAATCAGCGCCGGCGATATCCTTCGCGCCGTTGAGGGAACCACGATTCCGGTCGCGTGCGCGGCACTGGAAAAGGACGGCCCCAAATGCCCGCGCGAAGACAAATGCTCGACCATTGAGTTTTGGGCGGGGCTCGACAACGTCATCGAGCAGTACGTCGATAACGTGTCGCTAGCCAACCTTTCGGCATAACTTATGCTCCAAGGGCTTCCGACGTCTCGAGCCAGACAAGCTCGAGGTCTTCCAGCTGTTGTTTGAAATCGTCGATTTCGCTTTGAATTTCGCCGAGCGCCACGAAATCGGTGGGGTCCGCTTCGTGAAGGCGCGTTTCGGCATCGGCAATCTTGCCCTGCAGCGTGGTCATTTTCCGTTCGGTCGATAACAGGGTTTTCTTCAGGGCGCGCTGCTCCTGATTCGAAAGGGAAGCGGCGTCTTGCGCTTTGTTTTGCTTGGCAGGCTCAACGGGAACCTGTTGGGCAGCGTTCTCCTCGGCGGACTCTTCCACTATCTTCAGGTACTCGTCGATGCCGCCGGGTAAATGGCGCACGTGCCCGTCGATCAGAGCGTACTGGTTATCGGTCACGCGCTCCATCAGATAGCGGTCGTGCGTGACCAGCAGCAACGTGCCCGGCCACCCGTCGAGCAAGTCCTCGACGGCCGCCAGCATGTTGACATCCAAATCGTTACCGGGCTCGTCCAAGATCAGCACGTTGGGCTCTTCGAGCAGTATCAGCATCAGGGCCAGCCTGCGTTTTTGCCCGCCCGACAAATCGCATACCGGCTCGTTCATGTCGGCATTCGAGAAACCCAGGCGCTCGAGCAGTTGCTTGGGCGTCTGGTCGCGCCCGTCAAGCATGATGGCGTGGCCAAAGCGCCCGACCACCTGGCGGACGCGGTCGTCACCCGCCGCGGTGAGGCTGTCAAGATGCTGGGACAGCACGGCGAACTTCACCGTCCTGCCAATTTTCACGTAACCACTTGTGGGCTTTACCTTGCCCTGAACGACGTTGAGCAGCGTTGTCTTGCCTGCGCCGTTTTCGCCCACAATGCCGATGCGGTCACCGGGGCCGATGAGCCACTCCACATCGCGCAGCACGTGGTTGTCGCCATAGCTGACGCTGACGTTTTTCAGGTCGACGACCTGCTTGCCGAGCCTCGTGACGGCCATGCGCTTCAGCTCGAGATCGTTACGCAACGGCGGCACGTCGGCGATAAGTTCCTGGGCTGCCTTGATGCGGAATTTTTGCTTCGTCGAACGCGCCTGCGCGCCGCGCGATAGCCATGCAAGTTCGCGGCGCAGCTTGTTTTGACGGCGCTCCTCGGTAACGCGCGCCACGCGATCGCGCTCGACGCGCTGCATGATGTACGCCGAAAACCCGCCCTCGAACGGCTCGATGCGCCGATCGTGCACTTCCCACATGGACGAGCACACCTCGTCGAGGAACCAGCGGTCGTGCGTTACCACGAGAAGGGCTCCCTGGCCGGGGCGCCACCGCTGCTTAAGATGCTCGGCCAGCCAGTTGATGGCCCGGACGTCCAAGTGGTTCGTCGGCTCGTCCAGCATGAGCACGTCCCAGTCGCCGACGAGCAGGCGGGCCAAGTCGACGCGTCGGCGCTGCCCGCCCGACAAGGTGCCGACGGTGGCATCCCAGGGGATGTCTCCAGCGATACCGGCGATTATGGCTCGCGTGCGTGCGCTTGCGGCCCATTCGTATTCGGGCGCGTCGCCCACGATGGCATGTTCCACCGTGTCGTCGTCGCGAAGGGAATCCCATTGCCCCAGCACGCCGACCGACACGCCGTTCGTTCGGATGACACGTCCGCGGTCGGGCTGCACCAGCCCCGCTAGCAGCGACAGGAGCGTTGATTTGCCATCCCCGTTGCGTCCGACGATGCCGATGCGGTCTCCGGCATCCACGCCAAGCGATACCTCGTCGAACACCGTCTTGCTGGGAAAATCGATTCCCGCTTTCTCGCAACCGAGTAGGAATGCCATTTCGGATCTAGCGGGCCAGCGCGGCGCAAAGCGCGTCGAGCAGGGTGATGGCGTAATGCTGCATCGAGCGGTCCTCGCCGGCGTCTTCCCACATGGTTCCGGGAAGCTCGATGGTCAGACGCGGCGGATTCTTGCCTTGTGCCGCCTCGACGGCGGGGGCCATGCGAAGCGCCAGCGTATTATCGGGCTCGAAGCTTACACGCGGGGACTGGTCGTCGACCACCGTGTCGCCGGGCAGCGCAATGCGCACGAGCAACATCGAGTCATCTGGGCGGACGAGCAGCGAGTCGGCGCTGACGATCTTGGAGCTGGGATTGGTTGCGAGCGAAAGGTTCGACATGCGGGACGCGACGCCTCGCGTGAAATCGTTGGTGCCGAACAGGCAGAGGGCGTTTTCCTCGAGAACGTCGGCTGCGCGTGCAAAGCCCATGCTCACCTGCAACGAGCTGGGCTTCTTCCCCTCCCACGAATGGTGCAGGTTGCGGATGGCCGCAAACGTGTACGCGCCGACTATGCCATCGGACGGCAAGCCCATGTTTCGTTGGAACTTGCGAACGCCCGACTCGGTCGACGCCCCGAAGATGCCGTCCATGTGTCCGCTGAGGAACCCGAGGGCGCCGAGCGCCTGCTGCAATTCGAGTACGTCATGACCGTGGAAATAGGGCATGCGCAAGTACAGCGTTCGGTCGCCGATGCTGTACGACGCGTCGACCAGTGCGGACCACGTGCGCTCATCGACCTCGTCGCCTTCGGGCAAGCCCGCCTGTTCGCGAAACGCCCGCACTGCCGCAGCGGTGCCTTCGCCGAACACGCCGTCGACGCGCGACTCTTCCAGCAGTTCGATGACCGCCAGCCTTTGCTGGACGTCTTCGACCGCCGCTCCGCTGTCTCCAGGTTTGATAGTGCTCATTGCCATGATGACGTTCTCCACTACTTGGCGGAACATGACGGGCACACGATGCCCGTCACTTTCGCTTGCTACATTTTCGCACTACTTCAGGCGATTGACGAACCAGTCGGCCATTGATACCAGGATGTCACGCGCAGGCGAAGGAGCCACCATGTCGTTCAAGCGGTTCTTTGCAATGCTCGTCAGGTTTTCCGCATAGCCGCGCGCGTAATCGATGCTGCCCGATTCGGTCATGATATCCACGGCCTCTTTCAGTTCCGCCGGGTCTTTCGTGCGCGACGAAAGCAGCTCGATGAGCCGATCGCGCTTTGCGCCTTCGAGCTTTTGCAGCGCGTGCACGACGACGAGCGTGCGCTTGCCTTCGGTGATGTCGTCGCGGAAGCCCTTTTTAGTGGATTCCGCCTGGCCCACGAGGTTCAGAAGGTCGTCTTGAATCTGGAATGCCAAGCCGGTGTCAAGGCCGTAATTCCGCAAGCCCTCGATTTGCGCTTCGGTGCCGCCACCGACGATGGCGCCGATAGCCAACGGCACGGCTCCCGAGTAATGCGCCGTCTTACACGTGGCCATGACCAGGTAATCCTCGGGAGTGACGTCGTAGCGGCCATCGCGCGCCCACCCGATGTCGAGCGCCTGGCCCTCGATCGTCCGGCGCGTCATGTCGATGAGCTCGTTGAGCACGCGCACCTTCGTCGCATCGTCGAGCAGCGGGTCCTTCGCAACGGTGCCGTTGACCAACTGCAAGCCCAAATCGCCCATGTTGATGGCCAGCCCCAGCCCCTCGCGCAAGTGCAGGCACGGTTCGCCGCGACGCAACTCGGCATCGTCTGCGATGTCGTCGTGGATGAGCGCTGCGGTGTGGAAATGCTCGATGGCGGCTGCGGCGCTCACCGCGCGCGACACGTCTCCGCCAACGGCCATGCACGCCGCAAAGCAGATAAGCGGACGATGGCGCTTGCCGCCGTTTTGGCTGAACTCGAGCAGCGGGCCGTACAGGTACTTGTCCATATCGGGATGGGTTCCGTGCGGAATGTAGGAGTTGATGACGTCGCCCACACTGCCTGCATGGCGGTCGAGATATTCCTCGAACGATTTCGGCTGCTCGCCCATGGCTAATAGCTCGTTAAGATCTAAGTTCATCGTACGTCCTTGCATGTTTCTCGGAAAATCGTATTCATTCTAGCAAACCGCGCTGAAAGCGTTCTGAACGAATGGGCGGGGAATCCGACTTGTTTTCCTCGCAATTAGCTCTGGCTCGGCTTGCGGTACAGGATCTTGAAAGCGATCGCGCAAACCAGCGCCAACAACGCTATGACCGTGAACGCAATCCAAACCGATTGATTCGTTGACGTGCCGTCTGGGCTCGAAAGCGCCACGACGCCGATTGCGAAGAACGAGGAGACCGCCGCGCTCAAGTTGACAAGGCCTAAATTCCGCGCGTAGTTCTTGCCGCCGAAACGCTGGCGCATGAATCCCGAGGCAATAACGGGAATGGCGCTGTACCCGAGTCCGGCAAGCAATGCCGACACGATGTAGACCACGCCGCTACGAGGCGACCCGTCATACGAAATGGCCAACCCCGCTGCAGCGACAATCGTGACCACGCTCGCGACGATAATCGTATTGCGCAATCCGCGCCTGTCGAACAGGTTGCCGAAGATGAAGCGGCCAACGCCGTTCATCGTGGACACGAGCCCCACGACCACGGTCGCCACGGAATCCGCCACGCCCACGGCAAGCGCGCCCTGCTTCGAGCCGCCGATGAGCGTGACGCCTATCGAGATGCAGAGCGTTGCCCATACGAAATACAGGTAGAACATGGGCGTGGTCAGGGGATTGTCGTTCTCGTACGCACTCTCGTCGATAACCTTCCCGCCGGGCTTGCTGACGATCGCGTTGATGTTTGCAGGCGCTGATTTCAGGAAGAACGCCATGAACACCGACATCGCAAACGTGACCACGGCCAACACGACGAACATGCCCCGAATGCCGATGGCGTTTGCGAGCGAGCCCAGGGGCGTTCCGAATATGAGGGTGCCCAAACCGGCTCCCATCATGAGCATGCCGGACGAGAATCCGATCTTCTCGGGGAACCAGCTGTTGGCGCCGGCGATGACCACGATGTAAGACATGCCTCCACCCAAACCGCCCAAAACGCCGTACGCGGCATAGATTCCCACCAAGCTCTTATCAGCGAACAGGGCGGTTCCGCCGAAGCCCACGAGCGCCAACACGCCCGCGATCAACAGCGTCGTGCGGCTGCCGATGCGGTTGACGATGATGCCGCCGACGAGCTGGGCGATGCAGAAGCAGATGAGCACGATGTTGAACGTGTTCTGCAATGCGCCTCGATCCCAGCCGAACTCGTTCGCTAGCGGCGTCGCGAAAATGGACCATGCGTAAATAAGCCCGAATATCGCCAACGAGATTGTCGACACGATAAGGTAACGGGCGCGTACTCTCTTTACCTCTGCAAGGTCCATCGGTCCCCCAATATGCACAACGGAGTTGTCTTGAATGGTTGGTAGGAGCGGTGGGACTCGAACCCACATTCCGAAGAGGCGGATTTTAAGTCCGCTGCGTCTGCCAATTCCGCCACGCTCCCACTGAGATTACTTTAGCACACTGGGGCGGCGCAGCGCGCAACACGACACGCTGTCCCATAAGGGGATACACCTCTTCGGTCTATTGCGCCATTCCCAAGATGATGCCGTGCAGGATGTCGCGCTCGCTCGCCGTGAAGGAATCGACGCCTGCCGCCTCCATGAATTGGCGCATGATGAGCAGGCCCGCGAGGATGACGGGTGCGCGACCGGGGTCGAGACCCACGATGTGCTGGCGCTCGTCAAGCGTCATGGGCGCGATTCGCTTTATGAGCGCGTCGACGTCGGCGCTCGTGACAACGGCGCCGTGCACGCGGGAGCTGTCGTAAACCTGCATGTTCTCGCGCATCGACACTATGCTGGTCGCCGTGCCGGCAACCGCTATCAGGCGACCGTCGAGGAACCCGTCTGCGCGCAGTTGCTCGAGGTATTCAGAAAACTCCCCGCTTATCCAGGCGCTCGCGCGGTCGAGGTCTTCGACAGTCGGCGGGTCCTGCGAGAAGAACCGCTCGGTCACGCGGCGGCAACCGACGTTGAACGAATGCGCATGGGCGGGCGTTTCGCCCGCCTGCCCTGCGATGATTTCGGTTGATCCGCCACCGATGTCGACCACGCATACCGCTTCGCCGGGAAACGCGGAAGTGGCTCCGGCAAACGACAGCGCGGCTTCTTCCTCGCCCGGAATAACCTCGGGATACACGCCGAACTCGGCGAGCCTTGCCCTGAAGTCGTCTGCGTTATCGGCATCACGCGAAGCGGATGTGGCGCAAGCCCTCACGGGAACGGGGTCGTTGCTTGCCATGTCTGCGAGCGCTGCGGAAAAGCGCCCCACCGTGGAGGCGACGCGGTCGATCGACTCGGGCTTCAGATGGCCCGTCTTGTCGACGCCGACGCCGAGGTTGCAAATGGCGTAGTCGCGATGGAGTTCTTCGATGCCTCCGGCCTCGTCGACGTCGGCAACGAGCAGCCTGCACGTGACGGTTCCGATGTCGATAGCGGCGTAGCGACCGGGCTTGTACATGATTACTCGTAACCGAAGAAGGCGTCGAGGAAGGGCGTGTACCATTCTTCAGGTGCTTTCACCGTGCTGGAAAGCACATTGGCTTCGATGCCGTCGTTGTCTGCCGCAAGTGCGGTGCCGACGACGTGGTCCGAAAGGCCGGACACGACAGCGACCTGGTCGCCCGACACGACATAGCCGTACTTCTGGCGCACGGCGTCTTCCATGCCCGCGTCGCTTGCCAGCGTGTTGTTTTGCGCGTCGAGCGCCTCGTTGCGTTGCGCGATGTAGGCTTGTTCGGCGACAAGCCTGTCGTTTTCGCGCTGCGCCAGGTAGTACTGCTGCGCAGGCGCATACAAGAACGCGAACAGCAGGACGACGCACAGCACAACCGTGCCTAGTTTCAGCGAGCGTGGAGAAACGTTGAGGCTGGAAAGCCATCCGGCAGGATTGATCTTTGCAGACACGGGGCCGGCTTGGGAAGAACGCTGCATGCGCGTGCTGCGGCGATGCGACGGGCCCATTTTCCCCTTGTAAAGGGCCGCGCGGGGCGCTTGCCCCTCGGCTGCCTCGGACTCTCGACGGGCTTCGGCAGCATACTGGCGCTCGAACATCTTGTCCGCACGCTCTTTCGAGCGCTTGCGGCGCCTGCGGTCGCGAGCCGTTGCGGTGTTGTTCTGCCTTGCCAAGAGATTTCGCCCCTCGAGCATCGTTGTTCGTTTCGTGTCCTGTGTGATGCGTGGAACCACAGCGAAGCATAACACGGATAACGCGTCTGGTGTGGGGAAATCAATAAACTGTGTGCATTTCGACGCGAAGGGCACAATATAATGCGCATGCCCGCTTCATCGAAGCGGGCATGAGACTTGCTGGCGATATGATAGGGAGCTTACTCGGGGTCGACAATTCCCAGCTTGTCGATGTAGGCGACCCACTTCTTGAACGACTCGTCGCTAATGGCGTGTTCCATGAGGCACGCCTCGTCTTCGGCTGTTTCCTCTGGAATACCCAGGCCCTTCGAAAGAAACGCCGTCAGGTAACGATGGCGCTTGTAGACGGCCTGCGCGTACGTATAGCCCTTCTTGGTAAGCGTGACGTCGCCGTAATACGGCTGTTCTGCGAGCTTCTTTTCCTTAAGGAGTCCAATGGCCTTGTTCACCGAGGCTTTGGAAACGCCCATTTGCTTGGCAATGTCGACGGACCTGACCGACTGCTCGGTCGTGCCGCCCAGCATGACGATGGCTTCGAGATAATCCTCGTGCGACATGGATACTTTGTCCATCATGCACTCCTTGGTCGATTTCAATTCATGATAACACAGCCCAGAGATTAGCTTTTCATGGGCACAAGCGAAAAAAGAGCCGCCTTGAAAGGCAGCTCTTGTGCTGTCGCGGCTGGCGAGGGAAGAGAGAGGGGGGTGGGTCCCTCGCCGGCCTTTTTTGCGATGAACGGTTAGACGAGAAGAACCTTCACCGCCGGGTCAGTAGCGTTTGTCATCGGGGCTTTACCCTTTCGACGATTGTTATCTTAGGTTTACTTTTATGAAGAGTCAATCCTTTGTTACGAGAAGCGCTTCTCGTTCATAAGTTTTACATAGTTAACTTTTATGTTGAGTAACAGATGGCTCGTCATTGCCCGTTCTGTGCGGCATCCATCATTTATACTGTTGCAGTTGGTTCAGACGAGAAGGGGCCATTATGGGCGAGAACAGGTACGTGGACACGCGAGGTGCTGTCGAAGAGGCGATCCCGTTTACGAAGGCGGTTGTCGACGGGTTGGCTCCTGGCGGCGGGTTGTTCGTTCCCCAGGAAATCCCCGCTTTGACGGTCGACGAGATCTGCGCCTTGGCCGAGCTCCCCTACGCCCAGCGGGCGGCGCGCATCTACGGCGCATTCGACATCGACCTTACCGACGATCAACTGGCGCGCATTACCGGCGAAGCGTACGGCAACAACTTCGACACTCCCGAAATCTGCCCCATCACGTCGCTTGACGACGACATCCATATGCTGGAACTGTGGCACGGACCCACAAGCGCCTTCAAGGACATGGCGCTGCAGTGCCTTCCCCGCTTCTTCAGCGTGTCCGCCGCCGAGCTCCGTGCGCGCGGGCAGCTCGAAGACACGCATATGATCTTGGTTGCCACGTCTGGCGACACGGGCAAGGCGGCGCTTGAGGGCTTTTGCGATGTCGACGGCATCTGCATCGGCGTCATGTATCCCGACGGCGGCGTAAGCGACATCCAGTTCAAGCAGATGGCCACGCAACGTGGCGGCAACGTCACGGTTTGGGGCGTTCGCGGCAACTTCGACGATTGCCAAACGGGCGCAAAGAACGTGTTCAACGACGGCGATTTCGCGGCGAGCCTTCACGAGCGCTACCGTGTCGCGTTATCGAGCGCCAACTCCATCAACTGGGGGCGGCTCATGCCGCAGATCGCATACTACGTGTCGGCTTACGCGCAGCTTGTCGCCGCAGGCAGCATCGAGCGCGGCACCGAGATTGACGTGTGCGTGCCGACGGGCAACTTCGGCAACATCCTTGCGGCGTACTACGCCAAGCGCATGGGCACGCCCATCCGCCGCCTTTTGTGCGCGTCGAACGAGAACCGCGTGCTGACCGACTTCATCAACACGGGCACCTACGACATTTCCGAGAGGACGTTCGTCAAGACGCCGTCTCCTTCGATGGACATCCTGGTGTCGTCGAACCTCGAACGGCAGCTGTTCGAGCTGACCGAGCGCGATGCGAACGCCATCAAGGGCTGGATGGGGGACCTGCGCGAGAAGCGCGGCTTCCGCGTCGATCGCGACACGTTTGCCAAGATGCGCGAGCTGTACATCGCCGATTCGGTCGACAACGAGGAGTGCCTGCGCACCATCCGCGAGGTGTTCGACGCGCAGGGCTACCTGATGGATCCCCACACTGCCGTGGGATACAAGGTGGCCGAGCGCCTGCGCGAAGACGGCGTGCCAGTGCTTGTCGCATCGACGGCCCATTGGGCGAAGTTCGGCAACAACGTGTACCGGGCCTTGCATGAACTGTCGCTTGCCGACGATTTGCCGGGTGAGGTCGCTAAGCTCACGGGCTGCGCGCTGAACCGACTCATCGCCGACGAGGCCGGCATCTCGAGCATCCCGGCGGGGTTATCCGAACTTGACGACCTTCCCATACGCTTCACCGAGGTGATAGACGGGAACGCCGACGCCATTCGCGCGGCTGTTTGCGCGTTTTTGGATGCTCAGGCTCGATAATCTCTGTTGAGAATTATCTACCAATTGTTATAATTGCCCTGTTGCAGAAGAAGAAGCGAGGGCAATATGGCAAAAAGCAAGAACAAGGCTTGCAAGCTGACCCCCATCATCCGCTTGGCGGTCACGTGCGAGGGTGCTGACAGCAATTCCCAATTCGGCCGCGGCGTGGCCAACCTTTGCCTGGGCGTGCGCGAGCTCGGTTCGCTGAATGCGGCAGCCAAGGGCATGAAAATGGCCTACAGCAAGGCTTGGCGCATCATCAAGGAAACCGAAGCGGCGCTTGGCATGCAGCTGCTCGACCGCGACGGCGCCCATGGTTCGACGCTGACCGAAGAAGGCAACAAGCTGCTCGACGCGTACCTCGAGATCGACAAGAAGCTGCAGAAGGTCGCCGTCGACGAATTCGCCAAGCGTTTCGGCTAGTCGCGTTAGCGCCAAGATTCGGGCGGCTTCAAGCAGGAACCAGGTTTACCTCACACGTCCATGTAGTATGGCCGGAGCGTTCGCGCTCCGGCTTTATTTGTATGACGAAAGCCGGCGGCGCCTCGAAGGGCAGAGGCTCTTCCTTTCGGGGTTTTGCGATTGGCTGCGTTTGTTCATCGGGGCCGAATTCGTGAAGGCACCCGAAGCATGTGGCGGCGTCGTCAAAAGCAAGGCTATGGCAGATGGGGCATTGTTTCATCGGTTTCTCTCCCTCCTTTTAAAATGCGATGTCGTGGGGTTGGGCAGAATCTCGTTTGTTCTGTATTCGATCACCCGGTGCAAACCACGGGCTTGCGCAGGCATAACGCTCGAGCGTGGCAGCCGCCTTGCGGTTTTTCAGGCGATGGCATGGCTCGACGCTGCGGTGAGACTCGATGACGGTCCCGTCTGCGGCGACAAATGCGATGTCGAGCGGACGGCTCATGCCGAACGTGTGAACGTCGTGGCACGGGACAAGCAAAAGCACCCCGTCAAATCTCGAACGCCCAAGCAAACCGAGCAGTCGGGAGCGAGCCGTGCATGCGATTTCGAAATTCATTTCCTGGTGTTCCTTTCAAAACGTTTTGCCAGCATGTTCGCCAGTTACTGCAGCCTGACGACGATGCTCGTAGCCGTGGCGACTTGGGTGCATGTAACGAGCGCCCACGTGCAGGTGCCTGACGATTTGACGAACGTGAATCCATCAACTTGACCAAGCGCAACGCCCTTCCATCCCAAAGCTTCCATATGCGCTTTGAGCCTCTGGAGCGCCTGCCCCGCATTGCAATCGACCACATAGCCCACAACCCGGTTCTCGTTTTCGACCCGGACATCACGTGCACCGGGCAAGAACCCCACCTCTACTTGAAACCAAGGGGGGACGGGGCCTTCATCTTGCGCGGCAGTCTGCTCGATAGCTTTCAGGACCTCGTCGAGGCCCCCAGCCTGCAAGATCGGCTTCGCGCGTATCCCGGCAATTGCATCAGCTGCACCGCCCACGCTGCCGTGGGAAAAGAAAACCGCATCAGCTGCGGGAACAGCGAACACGATGGCCGCCACAAACGCCGACGCCACAACCAACCTAAAACGCTGCAAGGAGCCACCCCTCACGCAATCACCCCCGCCTTGTATGTATCGACGACATATGCCGTAGTGTGGGAAAGCGCCGGCATGGCAACGCCAAACACCTCCGAACGCAATCCGAGCCCAAACAGCGTCGGATGGAACTCGAGCGTGGCGGTATATCGGTCATAGTCAAACCCAGTCGAGTCGTACGCCACACTCACCTCGATATTCGAATCGTCAAGAACAGCGCGTATGTCCTGCTCGACAAGCGCGCAGCTTTGACTCGCACCCTGACCGTACGCAGGCGAAGCGGCATGCACGCGCACCGCTTCATGGGCAACGCGGTCGAACACGGCGCACTGGCAAAAGAACGTGAGCGCGTTTACCGCTATGACGGCGATGGCGATGATGACGGGCATTGCTACGGCGAGCTCGATCGTCATCTGTCCCCTAGCCGAACGGGCGAGCCTCATTCCCATACTCGAACTCCCGTCGTCTCGATGTAAAAGGACCGTACGCGATCGAATATCCCTTGGATGGCGCCTATTCCCTGACTCTTGACCTCCTCGGGAATCGGGATGGTGATGGGAATAGACAATCCGCCTTCGCCCACCAGTTCGATGGAGGCGATTTCCAGCGAGTCGCCCATCCCCTCCACCTGCTCGAGGGCCATCCTCTCGACGTCGGTGAGTAGCGACGAGAACAGATCCGTCGACATCAGCGGATGCTCAACGACGATTCTCTTCACGGACAGGTAGCCAGACGCAAACTGCCCTTCACCTTTATCCGCAACATGCCGGGTGTTCACGAGGGCGGGCTTGAGCGCGCCTACCTTGACAGGTTGCAAGCCGACGCTTTCGATGGCCGACTTAAGCTTGTCAGACGCCCACGTACCCAAGCCGCTGGCACCGACAAGGGGCAGGGCGTTCAGGCCCTGTTTTACGGCGCCTATCACGGCGCCTTGTCCATCGGAGTACGCGACGAGGAGCCACGACCATGCATCAAGCACGATACCCGCCGCGCCCACTACGGCCCCTCCGCTATCGCGCAGGCCATCCAGCGCCGAGTTGATGGCCGTTCGTCCCTCGTCGGACCCCTCGTCAACAAGGGTGGCGGCGGACACCGCAGCGCGCGGACCGAGCGTTCCGCCCGATGCAAAACCGCTTGCAAATCCGCCAACCGAAGATGTTGAGCCCGCGTTGACGACAAGCGCAATGGCGCCATAACGCCCTGGCGGCGACGCTTCGATCCGCTTGTCTGCCGCCTCTTTAAGCACGTCAAGCAGCTTTCCGAACAAATCATCCACCCGATGCTTGACTTCCGCCTTGGGTGCATCGGCCCTCTTGCGAGCCTTTTGATAGGCCTCCGCCTCGTCAGCCACCGCCTCATAGTGATACTCGAACCCGTTTTCGATGGAGGAGGACGCCGCCGCTACCTTTCCCATACTCGAAACGGTGAACCCACACGTTGGACACGTTTCGAAATCGCCAATGTCAAGGCTTTGAATGGACCCGAGGTAAACGACATCGCTCGCCTCGGGACATCCTGCCCATGCGTGCATGACGGGCTTACCCGACAAAGCCGTGGTCACGGGATATGCCGCGTCGGTATACAACGATGTGGCGCGCATTTGTGCCGTGTTAGTTGGCACGTGGGGAATACGCGCTTCGAACGAATCGTCCGATTCGTGCACATAGGCAGATTTCAGCTCGTCGATCACATATCTGTAAAAGCGGGTACGTAGTGCGGAACGCGCTTGGTCTTCGTAAGAAGGGCCGTCGGGCACCTCCATTCCAAGACGTTGACGGTAATACGCCTTTGCTCGATCCAGCGCCACCGCAAACGACCAAGTGTCGACGTTTTCGTATAAGGGGTTTTCGGAGCCCGACAATCCCGCCAAATGACCAGCGCGTTCGTACATGCAATAAGCCGGGTTGTCGCCGCAATCCCGCTCGAAGGCGCGTTGCTTCGAGCGATTGGCTTCTTCGGATGCCTCCTCGGCTTCGCGCGCCTTCGACCTTATGTCATCTGCCTGCCTATCAACGTCATCGAGCAATTGTTTTGCCTTTTCAGCTGTTCCAGCCTCGATGTTCTCGCCTTCCGAGGGAACGAGGACGGCAATGCCCACATAATCCGAACCGGACGAGTCGGCCGAGTTCGCCGTTGCCACGCCGGCGGCGCATGCCGCCGCGAAAAACGGAAGGGCCTCTTGCAGCTTGTTGAGGGCTATTGCCGCACGTTCCGCAAACGCATCGCGCGTCTCGATGAGGTGGCGCCCTGCGGACAGCAGCCCTTCCGAAAGGACAGCTGTCGCCGGGGTGCACAACGCCGCCACCCCCAAACTGCAGACGATTGCGCTCGTTAAAGACAGCGTTAGCACGACGGCATCGCAAAAGCGCACGACGAGCATGAACTCGGCAACTTGGTTTTCAGCCGCCAGAGCAGTCGCGTCGGCGACGTCTTGCACCTCTGCCGCCGCAGAGTTGATGCGGTACACCTGTGCAGCGGTGAATACAAGCGACAGCGTTATAAGCAACGCGAGCACCATGCCCGTCGTGGTCATGCCGTTGTCGTCGCGTAACAGCCCCTCACTGCGAAAGCACATCACGACAACCACGCGCCAATCCACGACGAGGGGTCGAGCCCGAGCTCGGACGACGTCACCCAATCGGGCTGCGTGCGCATTGTCACGCTTTCCGCTATCTCGAGGTTCCCGTTTGCGTTGGCCAACCCGAGCAACATCGACCCCGCGTCGAACAGCGGCAGCGGGCGCAGCTCGTTTTCGATGCTCACCGTCACCTCTTGCGACGACTCGTCACCCAAAAGCTCGATATTCCAGCTGCAATCCCCTTGGTGCACGTGGAAGCAGTCGTGTTGGGGTACCGCTGCCAGCCTGTGCCTCACGAACGCTTCGCAGCTTCCGCCCATGTCTCCTGTCGCGGTAGCGAGCAATCGGCAGCCCTCCGCTGCCGCGTTTGCCATAACAAGCCGGTCGTACAGGATGATTCCCGGCTGCAAGAGCAGCAGCAACAGCAAGAACAACACGGGGATGGCAACCGCCGCTTCGACGACGCCCTGACCCCTCTCGTCTGATACGAATCTCATATAGACTCCGTTAATAAAGGAATATGTCGACGATGGTCACAGGCGCAACCGCCTGAATGTGGTGCGACGCAACGGCCAAGGCGTGTTCTACGAGCAAACCGCCTCCGAACGCCTTCCACATCACCGAAAGCGCAATGGTAACGGCCATGAACCCTGCGGCAACGACTGCGAATTCGACCGTCGCCTGGCCTCTTTCGCGTGCAAGAGCACTTATAACCCGTTGATGCCGTCTGCGATGGCGTTCCACAGCTCTTGCAGCTTTGGGCGGAACACCATGATCGCCAGGATAGCGATGACCACGAGCACGCCGACCAAGATCGCGTATTCGGTCGTTCCCTGTCCTGCCGTCGAGCGCATGATCTGCTTCAGTCGAGTTGTCCCGCTCACCCATAAGCGCGTGCTTTCCCGATCCAAAGACTCCCGCGTTTCCTTCCAAGCATCCATGACCAACCACCTTTCTCTTAAACCAGCGCATCTTGCGCCCCTTTCTTCGTTTCGAACAAGACTTCCCGTTGAGCACACGCGCCGTCATTTGAAACCGCCTGCCAGCTCCAAGAGGATGGGGCCCATGACAAGCAGGAGCATCGCCGGAAGAATGAGGGTGCCTGTGGGCAGCATCATCTTTACAGGTGCCTTGGCCACGCGCTCTTCCAGCGCGGTGCGATACGTCGCGCGCGATTGGACTGCAGCCTCCTCGAGCAAGCCGGCGAGAGACGAGCCGAACCGCAGGCTGCGAATCACGCTGTCGACAATCCGCGCGAGTTCGGCGCAATCGTACGAAGCCGCCAGATCATGCAAGGCTTCCTCGCGCGTCGCAAACCCCAACGACCACCTGCGATGGGCCTTCGCGCACGATTGGGCGAACTCGCTGTCGAAATGAGATCCGTACATCTCGAAGCTGCGGTCGAACGTAAGGCCGCTCCGCAGCCCCAAGGCAACTACTTCGAGCATCTCAGACAGATGTCGTTCGGCGCCCACGGCTCGTGCGCGCCGCGCTGCCTCTATATCGCGTGTCGGCGCGGTCCACCCGGCAAGGCAGCCGAAAGACGCAAGCAACACGGATAGCTCCGTCGAAAGGAACACGCCGAGCAGGGCCCCAAACAAGGCGCCGATTAAGGCCAATCGCATGCGTGCTTCGCAATACGCCGAAACGGTGATGTCTTTGTCGCATCCCGCTGCTTGGGCGCGTTGCCTATAACGTGCGCCTGCCCTCGTCTGAGCGGCGCGCTTCTTTCGGACGCAAGGGGCGATGGGCTCGGTCGCCCCTATATACAAGCGCCGTGTCAGCGCGTCTGCATATCGGAGAGCCAGCCCCCGCCCTTCCACGCGGGGCGCAATGATGCGAATGCCGCCCGTCGCGAGCCCCAACGCATTTGCACGACGCCTTCGGCGCATGCGTGCCGCGCCGAGCGACAACACGGCAAGCGTCAACGAAGCTCCGCCGCAACACGCTGCAACGCCCATTACGACAATCGCAACGCTCATGACACGCCCTCCACTGCCAAGGCGCGTCGCACAAGCACGATGCCGAGAACCTGCATGACGATTGCAACAGCTAGCAGCGCATACCCGAACGCACTCGAGAAGAACGGCGCAAGGAAACCGGGGCTTGCCAGCGAAAAAGCCGCGACCAGCAAGAACGGCATGATCACAACGATCCTGGCCGACAACTTCGCCTGGGCGGTCTGCACCCGAAGCGAGCGTTTGAGGGCAAGCTCTCCTTTTACGGTATCGCTTGCCGCTTCGATGACCTGCCGCATGGCGCCGCCCGTTTGATGCTGCACATCGAGCGCAACGGCGACGAATGCAAGCTCGGATGCCTGGGATCCCTCCCGCAGCTCTTCGAGGGCCCGCTCGGCACTTCTGCCCACTTCGAGAACGTGGGCGCTGCGGGCGAATGTTTCGCCAAGCGGGCCGGGTACTTCCTTGGAAACCTGATCGAACGTCTGAAGCAGCGTATAGCCCGTACCCAGGCACGCCGCCATCGACTCCAGCGCTTCGGGCACCGCCTCGCGCACTGCCTCTCGGCGTTTGTCGTGAGCATGGCCTGCAATTGTCAGCAGGACTGCCAAGGCACAAGCCAGCATCGCCAACGCCGCAACGGGGCTTGCTGCCGCAATGCCCGACACCGCCGCCAAAACCGCAAGGGCCACAACCGCCGTGGAGCCGAGCGATTCGCGCGTTGCAGCCATGCCGTGCTCGGCGCACGACACAACGCCTTCGTCGAGCGCGTCGGCCACAATACGAAGCCTCCCTACCAGGGCCACGACGCGTGCGGCACACGGAAAACCATTGCGCAAGCGCCACGCTATAAGCCCGCTTGCCGAAAGCGAATCACCCTGCGCGGTCATGGACGCCTGGCGCCCTCGCAGTGTTGCCGCTATCGATTGGGTTGCGGCGAACGCGCACGTGAAAGCCAGGAGGGCTCCCGTCATTCCAACGAGCAGGCGCGCTTCCATGCGGCCACCTCCTCTTCGCTCGCCACTTCGACGATCGGCAACTCGCCCACCCATGCGGGACAGCCGACCCATATGCCTGCGTCGGCGCCGAGGCCCCTCTCGTAGTGGGAAACCGCCTGGCACCTGCACGTTGTCGAGTCGAACGTCAGCGACACCACGTCCGAAACGAACCTGCTTCCATCAAGGGCGCGCCTTGTTTGCACGACGAGGTCTATGGCACTCGCGATATTGGCCTCGATCACGTCAACCGGCAGTTCGGCTGCATAGCGCACCATTGTCGTGAGACGCGAAACCGACTCAGCTGGCGAATTCGCATGAAGCGTGGTCAGCGAGCCCTCGTGTCCCGTGTTCATGGCAGTCAACATGTCGAGCGCTTCCTCACCCCGGCATTCCCCAACCACTATGCGGTCGGGGCGCATGCGCAATGAGTTGATGACCAGCTGGCGTATCGTGATTTCACCTGTCCCCTCGGCGTTTTGCGGACGGGCTTCGAGGCGGGCAACGTCGGGGTGTTCGAAGAACCGGAGCTCGGCGGAATCCTCGATCGTGACAATGCGCTCGTCGGAGGGGATCTCATAGGACAAGGCATTCAACAGTGTGGTTTTCCCCGATCCGGTTCCGCCGACGACGGCGATGCTCTTGCGGGCCTTCACAGCCCAAGACAGAAAAGATCTCACGGACCCTTCGACCGAGCCCGATTCTTCCATTTCCCCAAGCGTTATCACGTGCCGCGAGAACTTGCGAATGGTGATATAGGGGCCGTCGACCCCCACGGGAGGAACGACTATGTTCACGCGATGGCCTTGGGGAAGCCTTGCGTTGACGATTGGCGATGACTCGTCGATACGCCTCCCGATCGGACCGAGGATGCGGTCGATGAGCGCTCGCAAATCTCCCGGGTCGGTAAAACGGCGGTCTGTTTGCACGAGCTTGCCATCCCTCTCGAAGAGCACCTCGTCGGGACCGTTGACGATGACCTCGGTGATCGACTCGTCTGCTATGAGGTCTTCGAGCAGGCCGAAGCCGAAGATGGCATCGATTGCCTGCATGACAAGCCTGCTTTGGGTGGCACCGTCAACGCTCGCCCATGTCGCACCTTCGAAAATGCGCCGACATGCGCTGCGCACTTCGTTGCGCGCACGCTCGGGATTATCTTGCGCGTAGCGCGCCAGCTCGTCGACCGACACGAGGTCTCTCATCTGTCTCTTGAGGGCAATGAGCAAATCGCCGTCTGTCGTGGAAGTTGCCTGCGCGGCATTGCCGGCCAAGCGCACGCGTTCGGAAAGCGTCATGCGCCCCACCCCTTGCGCCGGCTGGCGGAGCGCCCGCGCCTCTTGGACGGGCGGGCGCTGTCAGCCACCTCGGGAACGCCGCCGGCTTGCTTTGCTTCGCCGGGCAAAAGTTGGCTCATCACGTGTTCGAGGCTGATGCAAAAATCGTTTCGGGATTCGAAAAGCTCGCCCACCGACCCGCTGCTGAGAAAATCCTCTACGTCTCGTCCCCCGTCTTTCAGCTCAAACACGGGCGCACCCTGTAGGGCGCACGAAACGTCAATGGACGTAAGCGGCGCGTTCTTCGAACAGCGGTTCACGGCAAGCTGGAACGGCCCCGAGGCGATACCGCATCGGGCGCACAGTTCAAGCGCATGCCGGCACGCGCGAATAGACGAGGCACGCTGGTCTATGAGGAACAGCGCCGCCGAGCAGCGCTCAAGCAAAGCCGCGTGCTGTTCGGCCCACGCCGCTCCCGTATTGGCTACGATGACGTCGAAAGAAGGCGAAACGCTTTCGAGCAGGCCGGGGATTCCGTGTACCACGCTTTCCGCCGCTTCGAGACGCGCAGGAGCCGCGAGCACGGCAAACCCGGGATTGCGGAGCAGCTCGCGCTCGAGCTTGTCCGGGTGGGCAATGGCCTCGTCAATTGCAAGCGCGTTGTCGGCGCCCGCCAATACGGCGACATCGCCGAATTGCAGGTCGTAGTCGAGAAGCAGCGTCCTGAAGCCCATGGCGTGTGCAATATGGGCACCCACAACCGACACACTGCTCTTGCCCGCACCACCGCTCCCGCTTACAACGGGCAAGAGAAACGCGCGTCTCGCATTAACAGGTGACCGAACATCATCTGGCATGTAGCCCGCGACGTCAGTTGAGGCGGCAAAGCGCTTCTTGGCGTTTGAATAGCAGCGGACGAAAGAAGGGCCATCCACAACCTCGTCGATCAAGGCCGTATGCGCCCGGCTGCAGAGCGACCCGCACCTTTCGAACGCGATGAGCTTTACCTTTAGGCTTGGCCTGTCCGCCTTAAGCGTTGCGGCGAGGTTAATGGGCTCGACATCGTTGCTTGACACAACCCACGCCTCGCCAAAGGATTCGTCAACCGAAAGCGCTTTTCTCGCATCTTCGCCCGAAACGAACACGCCAAGCCAATCCCGAGACTCGAACCTTTCGCCATCGAGGCCAATGGTCTCGGGGTTTTGACGCGTTGCCTCGTCGAGGCACAGCGCGATACGGGCTCCCATTATTTGCCCTCCTTCTTTGAGGAGGCGGAAGATGACGCGCTTGTCGAAGACGACGTTGCCGAGGCGGAAGCCGACGAGGCGGAAGAGGCTGTCTTTGATGAAGACGAAGCGGCGCTCGAAGCTGACGAGGCAGAAGCTTCTTGCTTTTCTTGTTTTTCCTCGGCGCCCGGCAGCACGAAGTAAAGGCTTGTCTTGTTCGAAGCCGCGATGATTTCCTGAACCTTGTCGGGGGCGACAGCTAACGTGACCCAACCCGATTCGGCCGGGACGAGGGAGCCGCCGTCCCCGACAGACGTTGCGAGAACCAAAACGGATCGGGCTATCGCCGACGTGGTCGTGTCGCCCGACGAATACACGTCGACGCTCATTCCCGGGCGAATGGCCCCGCCCACAGCCTGGACAGCTTTGGCGGGAACACTGACCGCCTCTTTCCCTGCGGGCACGTCGAGCGAATCCCGAGCGCTTTCGAACCTCTTGGCCGAAACGACCTCGCCTTTGAGGATTGAAGAAGTAGCTGTTTTCCCCACCACGTCCCCGCTCGATTGCAACGCCCCTTCGGGCAAAAGGTCGGCCACCCACAGCTTTGTCTCAACTGCGGAAAGGTCGACGCGCTCGCCCATCGCAATGTCTCGCGTTGCAACGCACACTTCAACCTGCTCGCCGCCATACCGTGCCAGCGCCTCGGCTCGCGCGGCGTCAGCCTGGCCTTGCACGCTGATCATGAAGGCCGCCACGCATGCCGCGCATGCAATCCCGCATGCAACCGCGATGATCGTCATTCGCTTTTGCCTTATCACGCAATCGCCTCCTGAGCGTTGACCGATGTGACTTGGCATTATCCGCAGGAACCGCTGCCGGGTAAGCCACGTCGAATCGCGGCTTTTTCGCAACCGCGCATCGCAAAACCCCCTGAAAACACGCCGTTTGCCACGAAAACCTTTCAAGAAAGGAGCGAAGATGCGCCGACCAAACGATTTGACGCCTCATGTCGCACTTTGCGAATTGCGATTTCCCCGCAGTTGTGGCAAGATTGTCCACGCCCAAAACGGGACAAGGCCGGTTGGCGCAGCGGGAGCGCAGGTGCCTTACAAGCACAAGGTCACAAGTTCAAATCTTGTACCGGCCACCAAAAACAAGAGGACCCCGGATTTATCCGGGGTCCTTTCTTTTCCTTTATGCCGCTTTGCCTATTCGGCTGCGGGCTCTTCGGGCTCGGCAGCTTCTTCGGTATCGGCCTTTTTCCTCACGACGCGCTTGACCACCTTGCGGGGAGCGTCGCCCGACGCCTCTGCGGCGGCCTCGGCCGCCTCTTGCGCTTCGGCGACTATCTCCTGCGCCTTGTCGATAACGGTGTTTTCCGTTTCCTCGACGGCTTCTTCGGCAACGTCGACAGTCTTTTCGACCGGCTGCTCGTCTTCGAACTGAACTTCGACGGGCGCTTCGGCCTGGGCCTCTTCTGCTTCGGGCTTGCCCTCTTCGACCTTCTTCTTGCCTGATTGCATGCCCTCTCGCAGGCTGCTGACCGACCTGCCGATGGCCTTGCCCAGTTTCGGCAGGTTCTTCGGCCCGAAGATGACCAGGATCACTATCAGGATGATGACGAACTCGAATCCGCCCATTCCGAGGAATTTCACTGCTGCTCCTTAATGCTTGATGCGAGCCACTACCTTAACTGCGAGTTTACGCAATTTCCCACGCCGTTCAAGTAACCGTTTGCCCACATGCCCCATCCGCGCGGATGAGGGGTCACTCGAAAATCGCTTCGTGCCTTATGCCACGATGTTGACCAAGCGGCCCTTCACGACAATCACCTTGCGGGGCTCCTTGCCGGTGAGCGCGTTGCTGACGGCTGCCAGCGCGGCTTCGCGGATGGCGTCCTCTTCGGCATCGGCGGCGACCATGATCTTGGCCTTCACCTTGCCGTTCACCTGTACGGCAAGCTCGACCTCGTCGGCTTTCGCCAATTCGGGGTCGAATTCGGGCCATGGCTGGTCGTGTACCGAGTCTTCGTGGTCAAGAGCGTCGTGCCACAGCTCCTCGGACCAATGCGGGACGATGGGGGCCATGAGCTTGACGATGGTCTCGGCCACGTCGCGGCAGAGCGGTCCGCCCGTTTCGCAGTTGACGCGATGCTCGGCGGGCTTCAGGCGCAGGAACGCGGCGGTCGTATTGGCCAGCTCCATGATGGCGGCCAGCGCCGTGTTGAAGTTGTTGCGCTCGACGTCGGCCGTGACCTTGCCAACGACGCGATGACGCTCGCGCTTCATGGCCATGGCGTTCGCGTGCGCTTCATCGGCAGCTGCCTCTGGGTCGTACAGCGTCTTGTCTTCGGCTTTGCCGACCAGGTCGTACACGATGCGCCACAGGCGGTTGAGGAACTTGTAGATGCCGGCCAGGCCGTCTTCGTTCCACAGCTTTTCCTTGTCGGGCGGGCCCATGAACAGCATGGCGGCGCGCACGGCATCGGCGCCGTATTCGGCGATCATGTCCTCGGGCGACACGACGTTGCCCTTCGACTTGCTCATGACCTCGCCCTTTGAGTCGAGCACCATGCCCTGGCACAGCAGGTTGGTGAACGGCTCGTCGAAATCGAGCAGCCCCATATCGCGCAGGACCTTGGTGAAGAAGCGGCTGTACAGCAGGTGCAGGATGGCATGCTCGATGCCGCCGATGTACTGGTCGACGGGCATCCAGCGGTTGGCCTTGTCGGACGCGAACGGCGCCGTTTCGTTATGCGGGTCGGTGTAGCGCAGGTAATACCAGCTACTGCACGTGAACGTGTCCATCGTGTCGGTTTCGCGACGCGCCTCGCCACCGCACTTGGGGCAGGTGCACTTCGCAAAGCCCTCGTGCGTGGCCAGCGTCTCGCCGGCGGCCAGATCGATGTCCTCGGGAAGGCGCACGGGTAAATCTTCCTCCGGCACGGGCACAACGCCGCATTCCGGACAATGGATGGCGGGGATGGGGTTGCCCCAGTAGCGCTGACGAGAAATCAGCCAGTCGCGCAGGCGGAACTCGACCGTGCGATGGCCGCGCCCAGAATCCTCGAGGAACTTGACCACAGCGTCCTCGCCGGGTGAGTGCTTGCCGCCCACGAGGCCCGTGAACTCGCCGGACTGCACGAGCGTGCCTTCGGCTTCCATGGCGCATTCCCAGTCGACCGTCGTGACCACGCGCGATTTCTCGTCGTTGAGCTTTTCGAACAGTGGGTCGTCGTCAGTCAGGATGATGGGGATGATGGGCAGGTCGTATTTGCGGGCGAACTCGAAGTCGCGCTGGTCGCCGCACGGCACCGCCATGACCGCGCCCGTGCCGTAATCGGCCACGACGTAGTCGGCTACCCATACGGGCACCTTCTCGTTGTTGATGGGGTTGATGACGTAACGGCCGGTGAACACGCCGTGCTTCTCGCGGTTGCCCTGAGCGCGCTCGACAGCCGACACCTTCTTGGCGGCTTCGGCGAACTCGAGCACTTCCTTTTCCTGCGGCAGCCCGGCCACCATCTTGGGCAGGTCCTTGTATTCGGGTGCCAGCACGAAGAACGAGCAGCCGAACAGCGTGTCGGCACGCGTGGTGAACACGGTGATGACCTCGTCGGTGCCCTCGAGCACGAAGTCGACGTTGGCGCCTTCGCTTCGGCCGATCCAGTTGGCCTGCTGCTGCTTGACGCGATCGGGCCAGCCCTGCAGCTGGTCAAGGTCGTCGAGCAGCTCTTGAGCGTAGTCGGTGATCTTGAAGTACCACTGCGTCAGGTCGCGTTTCTCTACTTCGGAATCGCAGCGCCAGCAGCGGCCCTCGATGACCTGCTCGTTGGCGAGCACGGTGGCGCAGCTAGGGCACCAGTTAACCGGCGAGTTGCGGCGTTCGACCAAGCCGCGCTCCCAGAACTTCAGGAAAATCCACTGGCCCCAGCGGTAGTACTCGGGATCGCACGCCACTACCTTGCGGTCCCAGTCGTAGGAGAATCCCATGCGCTGGAAACTGGCTTGCTGCGTGGCGATGTTGGCGTACGTCCACTTGGCGGGATGACTCTTGTGCTTGATGGCCGCGTTTTCCGCCGGCAGGCCGAACGCATCCCAGCCCATCGGGTGCAGCACGTCGAAGCCCTTCATGCGGCTGAAGCGGGCGATCACGTCGCCGTACGTGTAGTTGCTGACATGCCCCATGTGGATATCGCCCGACGGATACGGGAACATCTCGAGCACGTATTTCTTGGGCTTGCTGCCGTCCTCGCGCACGGCATCCTGGTCGGTGTCGGCCCAAACGCGCTGCCAGCGCGGTTCTAGTTCATGCGGGGTGTATAGCTTCATACGGAATACCTCGTCATCTTGGTCTTTAAGTCAACCCGTCTATTATACAGGTGACTTACCTGTTGCGGCGCTTCATCGCGCGCTACATTCTGCTATAGTTGTGCCCGCACGTTATACGCACGAACCAGGAAACGAACCATGTCTTTAATCGTTTGCAAGTTCGGCGGCACGTCCGTTGCCTCGCCCGAGCGCATTCGCAACGTTGCGAAACGCCTTATCAAGCGCAGGCAAGAAGGACACCAGGTCGTCGCCGTCGTGTCCGCCATGGGCAAGACTACCGACGAGTTGGTGGGCCTCGCCGCCGCCGTCAACCCCAACCCGCCCACGCGCGAGATGGACCGCCTTCTTTCCACTGGCGAGCAAGTGAGCATGTCGCTTCTGGCCATGGCCATCGAGGCGCGCGGTTATTCGGCCATGAGCTTCACCGGACGCCAGGCGGGCATCGTCACCGACAACACCCACAACAAGGCGAAAATCGTCAGCGTTGACAGCAAGCGCATCCTCGACGCGCTCAACGACGGCTATATCCCCGTGGTCGCGGGTTTTCAGGGCATCGACGAAAACGGCGATATCACCACGCTCGGCCGCGGCGGGTCCGACACGACCGCCGTTGCCGTGGCCTGGGGCATCGACGCCGACGTGTGCGAGATTTACTCCGACGTCGACGGCGTGTACTCGGCCGACCCGCGCGTGTGCCCGCATGCGCGCAAGCTCAGCGAAATCAGCTACGACGACATGCTTGAAATGTCCGCAGCCGGATCCGGCGTGCTGCAGATGCGCGCCGTCGAGTTCGCGCGCAAGTTCAACGTCGTCATTCATTCGCGCTCGGCGTTCTCCGATGCCGAGGGCACGTACGTCAAGGAGGGCTGCGACATGATGGAAGAAGCCGTCATCACCGGCATCGCACATGATACGTCCGAAGTGAAAGTGACCATCCGCGGCGTGCCCGACGCCACGGGCGTTGCCGCCAAGCTGTTCAGCGCGCTTGCCGGCAACATGGTGAACACCGACATGATCATCCAGAACGTCTCCCAGGACGGCGTGACCGACATCTCGTTCACGTGCCCCGGCGCCGACATCGGCCGCGCCAAGGAAACGCTCGCGCGTGTCGTTCCCGAAATCAGCGCACGCGAGGTCGCCATCGACGAGTCCATCGCCAAGGTGTCGCTTGTGGGCACCGGCATGAAATCTACCCCGGGCGTCGCGGCGCGCGCCTTCACCGCACTCGGCGATGCGGGCATCAACATTCTGGCCATCTCGACGTCGCCCATTCGCCTCTCGATGGTCGTCGACGCAGGCCAGGCAGCCGAAGCGGTTCGGCAACTGCACACGGCTTTCGGGCTGGATTCCGAAGACGTCTTCGAGGAAACGCAGCTTTCCGCCGAGGAAATCGCCGCCAAGATGAACAAGGGCCGCTAAACCCCAAGGGCCATGGAAGCGGAACACGGAACGTGTTCCGCTTTTTTATTGCCGCTACTTTAGTTTGGCGCGACGCTTTTTCCAATCGGGCATGACGCTGTCCATCAGCACGTAGAACGCGGGACCGTGTCCCGCCACGCGAAGGTGGCACAACTCGTGCACCACCACGTATTCCAGACATTCCGGCGGGAACAACGCCAGACGCACGTTGATGCAGATGCGCCCGGTCGTCGGCTGGCAGCTTCCCCATCGGCTGCGCATGTTGCGGTAAGCCAGCTGCCCCGCCTTCACGCCGAGGATGGGCTCCCACGCCTCCACGAGCGCGGGCACGCACGCCTCCACCACTTGGCGCCATGCCTTCACTTCTTCTTTGGAAGCGCCTTCGGCCTGGGCCATGGGGGACGATTTCGTCTTTTGAACGGCGCGGTCGATCCACGCCCGCTTGCTGCGGACGAAGCGCGTCACCTCCCCATCGCAAAAGGCGAAGCCGATGCGCGGGACCGACACCTCGATGCGCCCGTCGGGCGGCTGCACGCGCAGGCTGATGTTCTTGATGCGCGGTTTGCCGATGACCCAAACTTCAAGGTCGTCAACGAACACGAGTTTTTGCGGGTTTTCGGCCATGGGTTCGCAGGTTTACCGTATGCCGTTTTTGGCTTCGAGGGCAATATCGTACGCTTCGTTGCGCGAGATGCCGAATTCGGCCGCCAGCTGCTTGGCAACGTCTTTCGGGCGCTCTCCTAAAGAGACGAGTTCGACCGCGCGGGCCATCGCTTCATCTGGGCTGACCTCGGTCTCGTCGTCAGCTGGCGGGTCGATGACGACGACGATTTCGCCTTTCACGGAGTCGCGGCTTTGAAAGTCGGCGAGCACCCGGGGCGCCGGCCCGCGCACCACCTCTTCGTGAAGCTTGGTCAGCTCGCGGCATACCGTCACGGTCCTTTTCGGGAATGCGCCGGCGATGGCCTCTAATGCAGCCACGATGCGCTTGGGGCTTTCGTAGAAAACGAGCGCGGCATCCAAAGCCTTCAGCTGTTCGAGCATATCGGCCCGCGCCTTTTCCTTGCGCGGGAAGAAGCCGCCGAAATAGAAAGCCGACGCGGGAGTTCCGCTTGCAACGTACGCGGTGGCGACGGCGGTCGGTCCAGGAAGGACCTCGACCGTCTCGCCGGCGTCACGCGCGGCTCTCACCAAACGCAGGCCGGGATCCGATACGCCGGGCATGCCGGCATCGGTGCAATATGCGATAACCTCGCCGCTGGCGACACGCGCCACGATTTCGGCAGCGCGATCGCCGATGACGTTTTCGTCGAGCCTCTCGAGGCGCTTGCCCTCCACTCCAAGCGCGGCCAAGAGCTTGCCCGTCACGCGCGTGTCTTCGGCGCAAACCGTGTTCGCCTCGCGCAGGGCGTCAAGGGCCCTCGGCGTTATGTCGCCGAGGTTTCCCAAGGGCGTCGGGCAAATGACGAGCTTACCGCTCATGTTCCATGTTCGCCTTCGCCACGCTGATCATCAGCTTGATGCGGTTCAGCTGGTTGACCTCGCTGGCGCCGGGGTCGTAGTCAACGGCGACGATGTTGCTCATCGGGTACTGGCGGCGCAGCTCTTTGATCACGGCCTTGCCGACCACGTGGTTGGGCAGGCATGCGAACGGCTGGGCGCACACGATGTTCGGCGTGCCCGTGCGGATGAGCTCGATCATCTCGGCGGTCAGCAGCCAACCCTCGCCCATCGAATTGCAAGTCGAAAGAACTTCCTCGGCATATTCGCCCAGCGTGAAGATGTCGGTCGGCGCCTCGAAGCGCTTCGAGTTTTCAAGCGCCCTGAAGAGCGGCTTGCGCATGGTGGCAAGCAATTTCAAGATGCCGCGTGCGCCGATTGCGCCCTTGGTCGAGCGGCCGAGCGGGTCTTTCTGGAAGATGCGCCCGACGATGCCGAACAGGAAGAACTCGACGAGGCCGGGTACGACCGCTTCGCAGCCTTCGCGCTCGATGACGTCGACCACCTGGTTGTTGGCCGTCGGATGGAATTTCACGAGGATCTCGCCCACCACGCCGACGCGCGGCTTCGTGCCTTCGCCCACGAGCGGCAGCGCGTCGAAGTCGTCGACGATGGCCTGCACCGTCTTGGCGAACTGGCGCCTGTTCGTGCCCTCGTGGATTTCCTTGCGACATGCGTCCATCCACTTGTCGAACAGCTGCTGGGCAGCACCGTGTTCTGCCTCATACGGACGCGTGCGGTACAGCGCCATCATCAGCAGGTCGCCATAGCTGAGCGCGTACACGGCCTGCTTCAACATGGGAAGCGTGACCTCCCAGCCCGAGTTGTGCTCGTCGAGGTGCCCCTGCAACGCAAGCGAGATGACGGGGACATGCCCCAACCCGGCGGCCTTCAACGCCTTGCGGATAAGCGCGATGTAGTTGGTGGCGCGGCAGCCGCCACCCGTCTGGGTGATGAGCACGGCCAAGCGGTCGGTGTCATAGCGACCGCTGGTAACGGCTTCCATAATCTGACCGGTGACCAGGATAGACGGGTAGCAGATGTCGTTGTTCACATACTTGAGTCCTGCATCGACCGCGCCGTGGTCAACGGCGGGCAGCAGCTCGAGGTTGTAGCCGAACGAGTGGAAGATGGGCACCAGCAGCTCGAAATGGTACGGGGCCATCTGCGGAGCCAGGATGGTGTACCCGGACTCTTTCATCTCCTTGGTGAACTCGACGCGCGGGAATTCCGTCGAGATGATCTGCTCGACGGAGGGAACCACGTTGGGTTCTTCTTCGACCTTCGGTTCTTCGCTTGCTTCCTCAACCGGGTTGAAGCGCACCTGCGGAAGCTCCTCGTTCACCTGGTCGCGCAGGGCGGCGAGCAGCGAACGCACGCGGATGCGGGCGGCGCCGAGGTTCGAAACCTCGTCGATCTTGAGGACGGTGTACACCTTGCCCGCTGCCTCGAGGATTTCCTGAACCTGGTCGGTCGTCAGCGCATCGAGGCCGCAACCGAACGAGTTCAGCTGGATCAAGTCGAGGTCCTTGCGCTGCGTTGCCACCTTGGCCGCGGCATACAGGCGCGTGTGGTACATCCATTGGTCGACGACGCGAATCGGGCGTTCGAGCGTGCCCAGGTGCGCGATGGAGTCCTCGGTGAGCACCGCCAACCCGAAGCTGGTCAGCAATTCGGGAATGGCGTGGTTGATCTCGGGGTCGTTGTGGTAGGGACGCCCGGCCAGCACGATGCCGTGGGTGCCGGTTTTCTGCATCCAGGCGAGTGTTTCCTCGCCCTTCATGCGCATGTCTGCCTTGAACTTGGCGTCTTCGGCCCATGCCAGTTCGACCGCCTCGTCGACTTCGGCTTGGCTCGGAACGGCGCCATGACGGCTGATGACGTCCTTGAAATGATCGGACAGCTCGAAGTAGAGGCGCTTCTTCAGGTGGTCCTTCTTGTCGTAAGGAAGCCACGGGTTAAGGAACGCGGGGGCGTCGGGGTCGCGCAGCTCGTCGATGTTCAGGCGCAGCGCCTCCGAATAGCTTGCCACGATGGGGCAGTTGTAATGGTTGCCCGCCCCTTCGTCTTCCTGGCGTTCCCATTTGGCACAGGGCATCCAGATGAAGTCGGGGTTCTTCTCGAGCAGGTTCATGATGTGGCCATGGCTGAGCTTGGCGGGATAGCACACCGATTCCGAAGGCATGCTCTCGATGCCGGCCTCGTACGTCTTCTTCGTCGACGGGTCGCTGAGAATGACGCGGAAGCCCAGCTTGGTGAAGAACGTGAACCAGAACGGGTAGTTTTCGTACATGTTCAGCGCGCGGGGAATGCCCACGACGCCGCGCGTGGCCTCTTCTTCGGCCAAAGGCTCGTAGTCGAACAGGCGATGGGCCTTGTAGTCGAACAGGTTGGGCACGTCGACCTTGTCGTCAACGACACCGGCGCCCTTTTCGCAGCGGTTGCCCGTGATGAAGCGGCGGTTCTTGCCCTGCGCGTCCTTGCCGAAATCGTTGATGGTCAGCAGGCAGTGGTTGCTGCACTTCTGGCAACGCACCGTGCGGTGCGTGGGGTTAAGGGCGTCCAGCTGCTCGGCGTTGAGCAGCGTGGTCTCGCCGCCCGCATAGCGGTCGCGCGCCAACAGGGCCGCGCCGTATGCGCCCATGTTGCCCGCGATGTTCGGGCGCACGGCGTCCACGCCGGCCAGCTGCTCGAACGAGCGCAACACCGCGTCGTTGAGGAACGTGCCGCCCTGAACGATGACATGCTCGCCCACGTCGTGCGGGTCGCGAATCTTGATGACCTTGAACAGGGCGTTCTTGATAACCGAAAGCGCCAGACCCGCAGCGATGTCGCCGACTGTGGCGCCTTCCTTCTGGGCCTGCTTCACGCGGCTGTTCATGAACACGGTGCAGCGGCTGCCCAAATCAACCGGATGCTCGGCCGCAATGGCGGTAGCCGCGAATTCGGATACGTCGAGGCCCAGGCCGCTTGCAAAGCTTTCGATGAAGCTGCCGCAGCCCGAGCTGCACGCCTCGTTCAGCATGATGTGCTCGATGACGCCGTTCTTGACGCGTAGGCACTTCATGTCCTGGCCACCGATGTCCAAGATGAACTCCACGTCGGGCAGCATCTCGCGGGCACCGCGCAAATGGGCGACGGTCTCGATTTCGCCGGAGTCGACTTGCAGCGCTTGAAGCAGCAAACCCTCGCCGTAGCCGGTGACGGTGGAATGACCGATGCTGACGCGCGGTTGCAGCGTCATGGCGTCGCGCGGCAGCGACTCGTACAGCTCGTGCAGGGCGGCACGGGCGCAACCCAGCACGTCTCCCTTGTTGGATACATAGTGGGTCCACAGGATTTTCCCGTCCTCGCTGATGAGCACGGCCTTGAACGTGGTGGAGCCGGCATCTATTCCCAAATACGCCGTTCCCTCGTATGTGGAAAGATCGCCCATCTCGACGCGCTCGGCGTCGTGGCGCGCTTTGAATTCCTCGTAGTCTTGCTCGCTCGCGAACAACGGGTCCAAGCGCGTGACCTCTGAACCCTGCACGTCGCCCAGGTTGTGCAGGCGCTCGATCACGTCGTTCAGCTTTTCCACCGTCACGGTTTCGCTGACGGCGCCCGCCACCGCGCATCCGCTTGCCACGAACAGGTGCGCGTTTTCGGGAACTATGATGTGCTCATCATCGAGGTTGAGCGTTTCGTAGAAACGTTTGCGCAACTCGGGAAGGTACTGCAGCGGACCGCCCAGGAAGGCGATGTGCCCGCGGATGGGTCGCCCGCACGCCAAGCCGGAAATGGTCTGGGTGACAACGGATTGGAAGATGCTGGCCGCAATGTCTTCCTTGCGGGCACCTTCGTTGAGCAGGGGCTGCACGTCGGTCTTCGCGAACACGCCGCAACGGCTGGCGATAGGATAGATGGTGGTGTGGTCCTCGGCAAGCTTGTTCAAGCCGCCTGCATCGGTGTTGAGAAGGGCTGCCATCTGGTCGATGAACGCGCCCGTGCCACCCGCGCATGTGCCGTTCATGCGCTGCTCGATCGACTGGCCGAAGTAGATGATCTTCGCGTCTTCGCCACCCAGTTCGATGGCCACATCGGTCTTCGGGATGAACGTCTCGACCGCCGTCTTGCTGGCAATTACCTCTTGGACGAATTCGACGTTGAGCCACTTGGCCAACAGCAATCCGCCAGAACCGGTGATGGCCATGGTCATGTACACATCTCCATACCCGGCATCGGCCGCCGCTTGTAGCACTTGCCCGATGGTGGCCCTCACGTCGGAATGATGGCGCTCATAAATAGACCAGACGACGTTGTTGTCGTCGTCGAGGATCGCGAGCTTGACCGTCGTGGACCCCACGTCGATTCCCGCCCTCAGCGAGCAGCCAGTGGGGGATTTCCTCGCAAGCTCGGCGCGTTGCTCGTCGGTCAATATCTCGACGTAGTCTCTTCCTTTATATTTCATGGGTTGACACCCCCTGCCGCGCCTTTACAGGCGCACGGGCATTACTAAATACAGATAATTCTCTTCGGCGGAGCCCTTCATGATGCCGGGTTTCAGCGATCCTTGAATCTCGAAGAACAGCTCCGTTGATTCCATTGCCGAAAGGCCCTCGATTACGTAGAAGCTGTTGAAGCCGATCTCGACATCGGCCCCCTCTACTTGCGCTTTGACTATTTCCTGCGTTGACCCCGCATCTTGGTTCGTCGTCAGCTGAATGGTCTGGCTGGCGGCGTTGATGCTGAATCTCACCTGCGAGCGGTTGTGCTCGAGCAGGGACGCGCGGCGAACAGCCGCAAGCAGCGCGTTGCGGTCGACGGTGCATCTTGTTTCATACGATGCGGGAATAAGCTGCTTGTAGTTGGGATACTTGCCTTCGATGCGCCTGTTGATGAAAACAGTGCCCGCGTACGAGACGATGACCTGGTTCTCGGCGAGGGCAAGCGTCATGTTCTCGCCCGTCTTGGGCAGGCTTGCCAAATCGGACACAAATCCGCCGGCCAGCACGGCGTCGAAGCCCGAGGAAAGCCCTTCGACTTGCGTTTCCGTCACCGCCAGGCGATACGAGTCGGTGGCCACCATCTTGAACGTGGAATCTTCCACCGAAATGAGCACGCCCGTCAGTATGGCGCGGCTCTCGTCTTTCGATACGACGCGGCTTACCTTGCGTGCCATTGCCGCAAATGCCTCGAACGGCACCGAAATCTGCTGTTCGGGAACTACTTGCGGGAACGCGGGGAAATCGAGCGCGCTCAGGCATTTGATCGAGAAGGAAGACGAATCGCAGGTTATGACGGCTGTGTCGTCCGCTGAGTCCACGCGCACCGCCGCATCGGGAAGGTTCTTCACGATGTCGACGATGATCTTGCCCGGAAACACCGTGGCGCCTTCTTCTTCCACTAGAGCCGACGTGGTGTATTGGATGGAAAGCTCGAGGTTGGTTGTTTGAAACTTGACCTCGTCGCCTTTCGCCTCGACGAAAATACCCGAGAGCACCGGCAACGTGGACCGCGAAGAAACGCCTTTTTGCACGATTGAAAGGGCATTGAGCAGTTCAGATTGATTGATGCTGAATTTCATGGACACCTAATCCTTAACGCCGTCTTTTACTTGCGAGCATTATACCAGCGCCACCTTGCGTCATAGCATCGGATGGGTAACAGGGAACGGGCGCTTGGATTCATTTGAAAACGGTGAAAAACGAATTAAACAACACGTTTGTTCGGTCGAAAACTGTGGAAAACGTGGATAACTGTCGTTTTGCCTGCATCGCATTGTGGAGACTCTTGAAAAAGGCGTTTGTCAAGATAAATTTTCTCGATTTTCCAAATTCGCCTTCTACCTGCAACAACAACTTTCTAAATATGATGATTACCGCTTTGACCTGGGAACTTTTCTGTTGTAAATGCCAAATTTACAAGTAAACAAACCTATGAAAAAACGCGACCTGCGGTTTTGTTGTTTTTACTCATAAAAAAGCAAGCCCCTCATCTGCGGAGTTATTTTATTTGCCCAGTTGACCATGATTTCAACAATTCGATTAGAAATTGGTCAAACTGCTTTCAGTTTCTTTCAGTGTTTTCCACTTTTTCTGAATATATTGGGGATAACTTCGAAAACCCCTCTTGTTTATGTCTTTTCATTTCATGCAGCTTCTTTCCGCTTCGAATAGAACCGTATATACTTCAATGAATCATGAGCGAAGCATCCACATATCCCGATTACGACTACTCGTATGTGAACGCCACGGCACGTGTGGCCCTCTACGACGACATGAAGTCTGCCCCACGCGTTATAAAGGTGAACCCGGCTGGCACGAACGAGTTCATAGAGCAGTTGACGACCACCGTTTACGAGCAATCGAAGCTTGCAGGCGGGAAAATCCCCTACACCCTCATTAGGGAGGTATCGGAGAATTTCATTCACGCCCAGTTTAAGGAGATTGTCGTTTCCATATTCGATGACGGCAACACTGTGCGCTTCGCAGATCAAGGACCCGGAATACGCGAAAAGGAAAAAGCCCAAGAACCAGGCTTTTCATCTGCAATAGAGCCTATGAAAGACTATATCCGCGGCGTTGGTTCGGGTTTCCCGATCGTGAAGGACTACCTTAACGATCGGGAAGGTTCCATTGTCATCGAGGACAACCTCACTTCAGGAGCCGTCGTGACCATCAGCCTCGTGAAGAAGGCCAAACCTTCACGCGAAACACAAGACAAACGGCAAGGCGATATCCCGCTTCCCCGCATACCCCTCACTGAAAGGGAGAAAAGTTTCATCATGCTGCTTCAGCGGGAGGGCGAACTTGGCGTCACCGAGCTCAAGGATCTTTCCGGCACGCCCGTTTCCACCACCTACAACACCTTGAACAAACTTGAGGAAGCGGGTCTGGTCGATAAGCTCGCCGGCAAAAAGCGCGTTCTCAGCGAACTCGGGTATCAGATAGCTGCCACGCTTTAATTTGCTTCTTTTTCCACAATCAGCACTTCAATGCTATATACTTGCCTGACCCAGACTTGTGGAAAACGGAGTTTGCCATGAACAGTGAAGAGCTATTGGCGGCGTGGGAGCGCATAAGCGCCAAGGTCTTGGAATATGAGGAAATCGACGCTTCGCAGATGAACGCGTTCTTCTCGCGTCTTCAACCCCAAGCCATGAGCGACGGGTTCATAATGCTGACGGCCGATAACGACTTCATCAAGACGTGGATCGAGCGCCATTACTCCGACTACATCAAGATGGTTTTAAAAGACCTATATGGGATGGATTACACCGTCGCCATAGAAGTCGACATCAACCAAGAGAGCCAAACTAAACAGCAAACGAATCAAAGCGACCTTGTTAAAGAGGAAAAGAAGCCTGTTCCGGATAGCGGGGAGGCCGCGGCCACGGAAGAGAAAAAACCCTCTTTCGTTGAAGAGCCCCGTTTCGATCAGCAGACAAGGGAGGAACGGCGCGAGGAAAGCCAGCTCTCCCCCACTTCAACCCTCACATTCGAAAACTTCGTCATCGGCGAATCAAACCGGATGGCTTATTCGATGGCAGTTGCCGTCGCGGAAGAGCCGGGCAAGTCGATGCTCAACCCTCTTTTCATTTATGGACGATCGGGTTTGGGGAAAACACACCTCATGCGTTCCATTCAAAACTACGTTAACGAGACAAGGCCCGACCTTAAAACGGTGTATGTCGATTCGGCCGACTTCCTCAGCGAGTACATCGATGCCAGGGTTTCGCACGACAAGGACAAATCCAGCTATAACAAGTTCAAGAACAAATATCAGGAAGCGGATATCCTGCTCATCGACGACATTCAATTCTTGCAAGGCAAGGAGCAAACGCTCGATATCGTCTTCCAGATTTTCAACAGCCTGGTGGACGAGGGACGCCAAGTAGTGCTTTCCGCCGACCGTGCTCCAAAGAACATCACGATGGACGAACGGTATCAAAGCAGGTTCAACAGCGGCGGCACATTCGATATCCAACCACCGGAAATCGAGACGAAACTGGGCATTATAAAGAGCTTCGTCGATGAATACCGCGCATCGAGCAATCAGGAAGACTTCAGGATTCCCGAGGACGTCGAGCGCTACATAGCGGAAAATTCAAGTTCCAACATCAGGGAGCTGAAGAGCGCAGTGACGAAGGTCATCTACGCGATGAACGCCTTCAACAAGATGGACATCACGACAGACGAAGTCTCCCGGTTGCTCGAAAACCATTTTTCCGGCGGCCCTGGAAAGAAACTGACTATTTCCGACATCCAAAAAGAAGTGGAGCGTTATTACGACATTCCCCACTCCGACCTCGTTGGGCAGAAAAGGTCAAGGAAAATCGTGTACGCCAGGCAGGTGGGCATTTACCTGTCCCGCCATTTGCTCGACCTTCCCTACAACTACATTGGGAAGAACTTCGGGGGCCGCGACCACACCACGATCATGTACTCGGTAAGCAACATCGAGGAAAAGCTCAAGGAAAACAGGGAACTGAGGGAAGAGCTCGAGAACATCAAGAACCGCATAAGGGAGATGTAGGTCAGCTCCTCGTAGTGGAAAAAGCGTTCGAACATGTAGGGATAAACGACTTATAACGTTGGGATAAAAGAGAGGGTAAGAAAGGCATCTGGAAAGAAGGGGTGTTTATCAACTGCCCTAAAACTACCGAAATCGGCCATCTACATGCAGATTTCGCGCTTTTCCCCAATTCAACTGTGTTTATTACCATTACTACTAATGCTTATATATTGAAGGTCTTTAAAACCTGAATACAGAGTGTTGTGGTTTACACCCGAAGCGGCTTCGGTTGTATGGAGGTTTTGAAGAGTGAGATATTTGTTGACGCGATGACGTGCCGTTATATAATCTAACGGTTGCTCTCGAAGCAGAGTTAAGTAAGCATTCGCCATGCAATAGAACCGAGAATTGCATGGTTGGTGATAGACAGTAGAAGGGGTTTAAACATGAAGCGCACATATCAGCCTAACACTCGCAAGCGCGCAAAATGCCATGGTTTCCGTGCCCGTATGGCTACTAAGGGCGGCCGTGCCGTGCTCGCGCGTCGTCGTGCCAAGGGACGCAAGCGCCTTACCGTCTAACGACGGTTTCCCGATCGTGAAAACGATCAAGTCGAGTGCGGATATAACCCGCCTCTTCAAAGAGGGAAGGCGCATAAACACGCCCGAACTGAGCTTAATAGTGTTACGCAACGAAGGACAGCACGACCATCAAGGTCGTGTTGCTTTTATTGCGGGGAAAAAGCTCGGAGGAGCCGTTTGGCGCAACAGGGCGAAGCGCCGTATGCGGGAAGTGTGCCGAGAAGTAGGCGGTCCTTTTCCCGGATATGACGCGGCTTTCGTCGCCAGGAAGAAAATAACGGTAAGCGAATATTCCGACATTGTCAGGCATGTAAGCGCAAACCTGGAAAAATCGGGACTTTTTTAAATATGAGTGAAAAAGTCGAAAATAAGGAGAGTTTGCCCTGCAAGATCGCAATCTTGCTCATAAGGTTTTACCAATTGGCCATCTCTCCCCTGTTTCCATCTTGCTGCCGTTTCACGCCAAGTTGTTCTCAATATGGATTGACGGCATTCCGTCGCTATGGTTTCAAGAAGGGCCTCAAACTTACTTGGAACCGCTTCAAAAAATGTCATCCGGGGGGACCATACGGCTACGATCCAGTGCCTTAAGGGCCTCTTTGGCATAGAGGAAGGATAATTAATGGCAGAAATTGATCAAATAAGCGGTATTTGGGAGGCGATACTCTGGGGCGTTGCTTGGGTCCTTGAAAAGTTTTACCTCGTCGCCCAGGACTGGGGCTTGGCCATCATCCTGTTCACTATCGTGTTCAGGCTTATCATGATGCCGCTCATGACGAGCCAGACGAAATCAAGTGTCATGATGCAGAGGATGCAGCCGAAGATTAAGGCGATCCAAGAGAAATTTGCCGACGACCCGATGCGCATGCAACAGGAAACGCAGAAGCTTTACGCCGATGCAAAATTCAACCCCCTCATGGGTTGCATTCCCATGCTCATCCAAATGCCCATCTTCATCGCGTTGTTCCAAATGCTCAGGAGTATTCAGGACTGGCTTCCTAAATACACTGAT
The DNA here is from genome assembly GCA_017511465.1 of Eggerthellaceae bacterium. Taxonomy (GTDB): domain Bacteria; phylum Actinomycetota; class Coriobacteriia; order Coriobacteriales; family Eggerthellaceae; genus UBA9715. The sequence goes on from JAFWJU010000120.1 coordinate 45,491, forward strand.
TTCACGTTCTACAACATCGTTCCCAACCTGCTCATGACGCCGTCCGAAGCGTTCTCTGTCGGCATCATGGAATTCATACCCTACCTCGTTCTGGTCATCATCTTCGTCGGTGCTACTTTCTTGCCCATGTTGCTCCAGCAACGTGACAACACCGACCAGCAGCAGAAAAACCAGATGTACATGATGTCGATCATCATGAGCCTCATGATGTTGTTCATCAGCTGGAGCTCACCTGCTGGCGTTCTTCTGTTCTGGGGTGTTTCGGGAATTATCGCCGTCATCGTCCAGCAGACATACACGCGCTACCTGAAGAACAGGCTCCAGCGCGAAGAAGAGGAAGCGGCCGAGTTTGCACCGGTGCAAGTCGAAGTAGAGCGTAAAGTCAAGAAGAAGCGCCCAACGAAGAAACGCTAATCAAATAATTATAAAGACATATCCGACTGATAAAACTAGTCGTAATCATAAGGAGCAAATAATGCCTGAAGAAATGGAAGACATGGTCGAAGAGGAAATCATCGAAGAAGTAGAAGACGACGATGAAGATATGGCCCTCACCGACGAACAGCTCGACGAAATAGCCGATACCGCCATCGCAGCCCTCAAAGACGTTCTCAAATACTTCAATGTTGGCGAAGTGACCATCGACGAGTACGAAGGGGACGAAGGAGAGCTGATCCTCGACATCACCGGCGATGACCTTGCCGTTCTCATAGGACGCCATGGGAAAACGCTGGAAGCACTTCAATTCCTGATTTCCGCGATCACGGTCAGGAAGATTGGGTTCCGCTTCCCTGTCATCATCGACGTGGAAAGCTACAAGAATCGTCAGCGCCAAAAACTGGAATCTCTTGCCCGCTCATCCGCCAAAAAAGCAGTATCCCAAGGACGTAGCGTCAAACTACGCCCCATGACACCGTACGAGAGGCGAATCATCCATGTCGCACTGCGTGACGACCCACGCGTAGAGACCGCCTCTGAAGGTGAGGGAATGGGAAGGCATGTAGTCGTGGTTCCGGTGAAGTAATTTTCTTTGCTTGGCAATATTTCAATAAAAGGCCCGCCATGAATGCGGGCCTTTTATTATTCCGCCGAAGGCGGCGAAAATTTTTTTCAAAAAAGGGGTTGTCTCGCAATGGGGTCTTTCCTGCGGTAAGATGATTGCAGTACCACGTAATCACACTGTAAAAGGACCATTGTGGGGATTTTCGAATCGCTGACGTCGGATCAGCAGTCTCTTATCAAAAAACATCTCGAGCTCGTCATCGAAGCGAACGAGTATATCAACCTCACACGGATTGACACGTTCGAAGAGGGAATGCTCCTGCATGTAGAGGACTCTCTAACGGGAGTCGAAGAGCTGAATCATGCACCTGAAGGGCTTTACGGTGATCTCGGAACAGGTGCTGGGTTTCCGGGAATACCTTTGGCTATTGTAACTGGGCGTCAAACAGCGTTGATAGACGCAAGGAAGAAGAAAATAGAGACGATTGGTGTCATGGTTGACAAACTCGGTTTATCAAGCCAAGTGGAAACATATGCTGGCCGCGCAGAACTTCTTGCAAGAAAGCAATCAGGCCAATATGCGGTTCTCACAGCGCGGGCATTATCCCAATTGCCTGTATTACTCGAACTGGCAAGTCCCCTGCTTCAAGAAGATGGAGTGTTGATTTGCTACAAATCGCAACTAACAAGCGAAGAACTAGCTGATGCGCAAAGCATAAAGAAGCTCGTTGGCATGAAGTTGGAAAGCGACAGGGAATTCCTTCTCGGCAACATGTACAAACGGAGAATCCTCATGTTTAGAAAGTATGCAAATCCTAAAATGAAGCTTCCCCGTCTTGAAGGGCAAGCACAAAAGGATCCCCTTTCCAACCACGTAGCTGAAAAGGACAGCAGGTAAGGGTGTTTCACGTGAAACACGCAGATTAGTAACTGTATACTGCTGTGCAAGTTCTAAAAGGAGGTTTAAGTGGGCATCTTCGATAGTTTTAGGCGAGATAAGAAGACAGAGCCTGCCGTCTCGAGAGAAGAAATCGAAATTGAAGAGACACATGATGAGCAGGCTGGTTCCCTTAAAGAGGAAGAAGATCAGGAGACCCCTGAAATTGAAGAACCGGTAATTGAAAACGATGACGAAAACGCTCAACAAATAAAGCCGATAAAGCACTATGAGGACAAGCTGCCTGTTGAGCACGTTATCGGCATGACCAAGATCATCGCCATCATCAATCAGAAAGGCGGTGTCGGTAAATCTACGACCGCCATCAACCTCGCAGCCGCTTTGGGGGATATGGGAAAGCAGGTATTGCTTGTAGACCTCGATCCCCAAGGCAATGCGACAAGTGGTTTGGGAATAGAAAAGAAGCAGTTAGATTGTTGCATATACGATGTGCTCTTAAATGACCTGGATATCACCCAAGCCATTATCCCCGATGTGTACAAGGGGCTCGATCTTGTGCCGGCCACCATCAACTTGGCAGGTGCCGAAGTAGAGCTCGTATCCGAGATGGCACGTGAAAGCAGGCTGCGTGATGCTGTTGGAAGCCTGCGCGGAAAATATGATTACGTGTTTATCGATTGTCCTCCTTCCCTTGGGTTACTCACCGTCAATGCCCTCGTTGCAGCGGATAAGCTGATAATCCCCATTCAGACGGAGTTTTATGCACTCGAAGGTGTGACAAAACTTCTCGAATCGATGAAACGTGTCAAAAGCAGGCTTAATCCTTCATTAGAGATTTTCGGAATTCTGCTGACCATGTATGACGGTCGCACGACGCTGTCCAGGCAAGTTGCCGCAGATGTGCGCAATTATTTCGGCTCCCAGGTTTTCGAAACGATAATTCCCCGCACGGTAAAGCTTTCAGAGGCACCTAGTTATGGCATGCCCATAACCCAATACGATCCATCAGGCAAAGGCGCGGCAGCATATGTGGAGCTAGCAAAGGAAGTGGTGAAACGTGGCTAAAACGAGAAGCGGCTTGGGAAGGGGTCTTGGATCACTTTTAGGGGATATCCCCGAAGGCATCGTTAAACAAGAGCCGGTTCCTGCACCTCCTGCACCAGCTGAGAAAGAGGAAAAGGCACCTGAACTGGAAATTGAAAAACCTGTCCAGGAAGAAGAGGTCGAAGAACTCTATTCCAACAAGGAGGACAACGTCACGATAGTGGGAGTTGTTGAAAGGGTTGTGACTCCCCCGACGACGCTTGCGAAGGAAGAAGGGGAAAAGCAAGAGGAAGAAGAGGAGAAGCCTCCCACAGCAGAAGGGATTCAAACGGAGACAGAGGTCGACATTAACCTAGTAGTGCCGAATCCCAATCAGCCACGTACCAGCTTTAAAAAGGAAGAGCTCGAGGAACTTGCCAACTCTATCAAGAAGAACGGCCTTCTGCAGCCGATCCTCGTTCGCAAGGTCGGAGACGAATATCAAATCATTGCAGGTGAACGCCGCTGGCAAGCCTGCAAGAACCTCGGTATGAAGACCGTGCCTGTACGCGTGAAAGACGTGGGAGATGACGAGAGCATCGTTCTGGCGCTTGTAGAGAACATTCAGCGAAGCGACTTGAACCCAATAGAAGAGGCGTATGGCTATCGCCGCATGATGGAACGAGGCAAGATGACCCAGTCCGAGGTCGCCCAGGCCGTGTCCAAAGGAAGGTCGACCATCGCCAACGCCCTCAGGCTTTTGGAATTGCCCGAAGATGCGCAGCAACTCTTGTTTGAAGAGAAGATCACAGCTGGCCATGCCCGCGCTATTCTGTCGATTCCCACCAAGGAGGGAAGACGCAAGCTCACCGATAAGCTCGTTGAGGAAAACCTCACGGTTCGTGACGCCGAGAGAATCGCACGCCTCCTTACAGGAACGAAGAAAAAGGAAAAGAGCGAGGAACGCACGCCTCAGCCTAAGTCGTACAAGACCGTTGCTCGCACGCTTCGAGACACCCTTGGCACGAACGTGAAAATCAAGACCGTATCGGGTAAGAACAAGATTGAAATCGAGTTTAAGGACGAAACGGACCTCGAGAGGCTCTTCCGCATCATCACCAATAATTAAAGGTAAAGAACAGCCGGCAATCGGCTTATGTTTGCCAACTGACCACAGGCTCCGGCAATGTCGGAGCCTCGTGATTTTCTGACGCTTGCAGCAATACCCGAATCTTCAAGTCTTGCCTTCCAGTCTTCAAGAACGCTTCGGTCAACCGGCTGGATGGGGGAGTCGTCTATCTCGTTCAAAGGAATGAGGTTAACGTGGCAGAGAAGCCGGCGGCAATAGTCTACAAGCGCCTCCAAATCCTCTTCCCCGTCGTTAACGCCGCGCATCAATGCATATTCGAAACTGAACCTTCTGCCCGTTACGGTAGCGTACGAATCGAGGGCTTTGCGCAAAGCCCCAAGACGCTGGTTCTTCATGGCGGGCATGATTTCGTCGCGGATGTTTTGCCTTGCGGCGTGCAGCGACACTGCAAGCGTGAATTGCTCGGGTTCTTGAGAGAATCGTTCTATTCCCTCGATGATGCCGCACGTTGACACTGTGATATGGCGAGCGCCGATGTTCAGCAGCTTTTGATGATTTATGATGCGGAGCGCCGCAAGTACGGCGTCGTAATTTGCAAACGGTTCGCCCTGCCCCATCACGACGACGTTGGTCACCCTTTTTCCGAAATCCTTTTGAACGGCCAAAACCTGATCGACGATTTCTCCAACGCAAAGGTTTCGCGTTAATCCCTGCCGACCTGTAGCGTAAAACGAACACGCCATTGCACAGCCGGCTTGGCTCGAACAACAAACTGTAAGGCGACCGTCTTCTGAGGGGAGCCCAACGGTTTCCACGACGACGTCATCGTGGAACCTCAACAGGTACTTTCTCGATCCGTCTATGGATTCTTGCTTATTGGAAATTACAGCATGGTGGATGGGATATTCGATGGCGAACTGCTCGCGCATTGCCTTTGGAAGGTTGGTCATCTCGTCATATGATGCAGCGCCCTTTTCGTACAGCCAGCCGAGCAGCTGGCCTGTCCTGAATGTAGGGAGACCCGCTCGCTCAACCAGATCACCCACTTGCTCTATCGAATATGTTTTGATTGGTGTTCCCATGATGCCAGTATAGCCAATTGTTTCACGTGAAACACAACCAGCGAAAAAGCAACCTCCCATCAATGACCGAGTTTCTATTTGGAAGGAATGTTTCACGTGAAACAAAGCCGTGAAATGTTGTTTGTTATACTGTTCGCGTCTTGTCATCGGAGAAAGAGGTTTCGATGAGCACTGTGATTCCGAGCGAATGCAAAGTGGCCCTCCTGGCAGGTGGCACAAGCGGCGAGCGCGAGATATCAATTGCTTCGGGTAAAGGAGCGAAAGGGGCTCTCGAGGAGGCGGGCTTCTCCGTTGATGTGATAGACCCTGCCGATAAAGAAGATCTCATGAAACTCATCGGAGGGCAGTACGACGTTGCCTTCATGTGCCTTCATGGAAGAAAAGGCGAAGACGGCGTCATGCAGGGAATGCTCGAGATCATAGGACTCCCCTATACATGCTCTGGGGTTCTTGCAAGCGCGACGGCTATGGACAAATCCCGCTCGAAAGTCCTCTACGAGCTTGCCGGCATACCCACTCCCCCTTCTGTGACGTTGATGAGGATGGGGGAATACGACGTCAAATCGATTGCCGACGAGGTGGGAGTGCCTTGCGTGGTGAAGCCGGTGACAGAGGGCAGCACCATAGGAATTGAGATAGTGGACGACTCCGCCGAGCTCGAAGGCTCGATTGAGCGCGCCTTCGAATTTGACGATGTCGTCCTCGTCGAGAAATACGTTGGGGGCAAAGAGATAACCGTTGCGGTCTTGGGCAACAACCAGCCGGAAGCCCTTCCCATCATCGAAATCGTGCCAAGGGGAGATTTTTACGATTTCGATTCGAAGTACGCCCCTGGTGGGTCACAGCACATATGCCCGGCTCCGCTCGAAGAGGAGCTTACGGCCAAGATAAACGATTATGCTGCTCGGGCGCACCTTGCTTTGGGATGCAGGGGAGTATCTCGTTCGGACTTTATCATCGACGATGATGGGGTGCCGTGGATATTGGAGACCAACACCGTTCCGGGCATGACCGCGACGTCGCTTCTTCCCGACGCCGCACGTGCAGCTGGCATGTCGTTCCCCGAGCTGTGCACGCGCCTTATCGAGCTTGCTTTGGAAAAGTAAGCAGTTCAGAGGCTTGTTTATCAATACATAGTGTCTTCAGCGCTACTAATATACTATATATAGATAATGAACCTGCGAAATCAAGGTTGAATGAAGCGCGGGCCCGTGTCGTGCGAGTTTAGGGCGCAGCGCCTTCCCATAAAGCATCCAAATCACGTCATTGATACAATGTTTGAAGGCAAAACTCGATTCTTGTGAGGAGCCGGGGTACGTGAATCAGATATACGAGGGTTTTTATGCCCGCTTTGAAACGATAAACAAGACGCAGGGAAGCACGCTTTTGAGCGCCGACCACCTTGTAGGCGACGATTACGAAGTGTTTTTCAAAACAGAAGAAGGCCGCGTCGTCGCTTGGGTGCGCAACAGGTTCGGCGCAGAGACGGGCTATTTCGATGCCGACGTTTCGCGAAAGCTGCAGCTTGCAAACGCGCGCGACCAAATCATACGCGCCGTGTTGTCGTACGTTGCTTATTCCGACGAACCCAGTCCAGGTGTGTATTGGGGTCAGATGGCCCTGTTTTGCTTTAACCCCAACTACGCTGACAAGATGAACGCGTTCGTCGACCGCGTTGCCGAAAAGATCAGGGAGGGTATAAGGCCCGTTATCAACTTGGGAAGCCAGGCGACCGCCAAGATTTTGGAAGAGCCAGACTGGCTTCCAAAAGACATGATGCCGCGGCCACAGCGCGAAACCGGAATGGCGGTGTTGAAAGACCATCAAACCGTGTCGGACAAGGTGATAGAGCAAGCACGTGCCGGCAACAAAGGATGCTATGCAATAAGCATCGCCTTCATAGTCGTAGTGGTTCTCGCAGTCTTATATGGCCTGTACAGGCTGTTCACATAATGTCGCGTTGAGCTCTTAGAGCAGCGCAGGGGCCTTCTTGCTACAATGACACGATGCTACATTTGAGCGAACATATGCTCGACGGCACGCCGAGCGACATCGTTGAGAGATACCAGTCGCTTCCCGAGCTGGCCGAGCAAGCGGATTTCGGCGTGCTTGATCGGAACGTCGTCGTCCTGGATACCGAAACGACAGGGTTGTCGTTTTCGCATGACGAGCTCATTCAGATAGCCGCAGCCAAACTCGACTGCGGCAAAGTCGTCGATTGGTACACGACGTTCGTCGACCCCGGAAAAGACCTTCCCGAGGAAATAACGCATCTGACAGGCATAAAAGAGCAGGATTTGGAGGGAGCGCCCGATCCCTCGGAAGCGCTTGAGGGCTTGGTCGAGTTCGTCGGAGATGCCGCCATCGTCGCCCATAACGCGCCGTTCGACAAGCATTTCGTCACAAACCACCCAGCTGGCTATCCGCTGCTTGAAAACACGTGGATAGATTCGCTCGATTTGTCCCGCATCGCGCTGCCGCGCCTTAAATCCCATCGCCTCATCGATTTGGTGCGCGCGTTTGATGCGCCCGCATCAACCCATCGTGCAGACGATGACGTCGCGGCGACGTGCGTGGTGTACAGGATATTGCTCGCGGGCGTTGCCAGCATGCCGCACGAGCTCGTTTGCGCCATTGCCAGCATGGCTCCGCGTGAAGAGTGGTCTACGGGTTTTGTGTTCGAGCACATTGCAGATTGGCAGCAGGGAAACTGCGAAGCGTTTTCGCTACGCGAGATGCGCAAGAAGCGCATCATCGAGCTTTCATCCAGGCCATCTCGCAAAGACGCGGGCGACCCAGAGGTTGTTCTCAACCACCCGTCGAAGGAGGAGATAAGCCACGCTTTCACGCAAGAAGGTGCGTTGGGGCGGATTTATCCCGACTACGAGCCACGCGAAGAGCAGCGCATCATGGCGCTGGCAATTCGCGACGCGTTCGAGATGTCGGACAACCTCGTGGTGGAAGCGGGTACGGGCGTTGGAAAGTCCATGGCGTACCTTGTGCCCGCCGCCCTGTTCGCACGTGAAAACGACGTGACCGTCGGCGTTGCCACGAAGACGAACTCGCTTCTCGACCAGTTGGTCTACCAAGAGCTGCCGTCTCTTGCCGAGGCGCTTGACGGGCAACTGACCTGGGCGCCGCTCAAGGGCATGGCTCA
>JAFWJU010000121.1 GCA_017511465.1 Eggerthellaceae bacterium
AGCTCGAACCGGGGCGTCCAGTTTCGCGATTAGACCAATTTGGCGATGGAGCTTCCTCCCCCGCCCCTTGAAAACCCGTTTGGGCCAAAAGGGGAGTACCCCCTTTTGGTTCTTTTAGACGAGTTTGGCGAACTTACGCTTACCAACCTGAAGGGTTGCCCCTTGCAGCAGGGCCGGGTCGACGTTGTAGGCCTTTGCTGGCACGGCCTCCCCGTTCACCTTTACCCCGCCGCCGTCGATGAGCCGGCGCGCCTCGCCCGTGCTCTGCGCCAGGCCGGCGTCGGCCAGCAGCTTGGCCAGGTACACCTTGCCCTCGTCGTTGGGCGTGAGGTCGGCGGCGAACTCGGGGATGTCGTCGGGGATCGCGTGCTGCTTGAACACGAGGTCGAACTGCTCCTCGGCGGCCTGCGCGGCGTCTTCGCCATGGTAGGCTGCCACGATGTTGCGCGCGAGCTGGCGCTTCACCTTGTTGGGATGCAGCTCGTCGGCTTCCAGGCCCTTCTCGATGGCGTCGATCTCGTCGACCGGCACCGTGGAGGCGAGGCGGAAGTATTTCACCATGATCTCGTCGGGAATGCTCATGACCTTGCCGAACATGTCGGCGGGCTCGTCGGTGACGCCGATGTAGTTGCCGTAGCTCTTCGACATCTTCTGCACGCCGTCGGTGCCTTCGAGCAGCGGAAGCGTCAAGCACACTTGGGGCTCCATGCCCATTTTCTCCATCAGCTCGCGGCCCGCTAGCAGGTTGAACAGCTGATCGGATCCGCCAAGCTCGACATCGGCCTTGATGACGACCGAGTCGTATGCCTGCATGATCGGGTAAAGGAACTCGTGCACGGCGATGGGCTGATTGCCTGTGTAGCGCTTATGGAAATCGTCGCGTTCGAGAATGCGGGCAACGGTGAATTTGCCGAGCAAGGACAATAGGTCCTCAAGCTTGAGCTGAAGCAGCCATTCGGAGTTGTAAACCAGCGAGGTTTTCTCGGGGTCGAGCACCTTGAACGCTTGGTCGACGTAGGTCTGGGCGTTGTGCTTCACCTGTTCGGCCGTCAGCTGCGGGCGCGTGGAATTGCGGCCTGATGGGTCGCCGATGAGAGCGGTGCCGTCGCCGATGATGAGCGTCACCTGATGACCGAGATCCTGGAACTGGCGCAGCTTGCGCAAGGGAACGGCGTGTCCGATATGGATATCGGGAGCAGTTGGGTCGACGCCAAGCTTGATGTTGAGCGGTTTTCCGCGCTTCAGCTTTTCGAGGAGAGCGCTTTCGGGCACGATGCGATCGACGCCACTCGCAATGATATGAAGCTGTTGTTCTGCAGAAAGCATATGGGTACCTTTCCCCTGTACGTAAGGCGTGATTCTAGCACAGTCTTATACGAGCGCAATCAAGCAAGGCGGGACAGCTTGGAGGCTACGTCGATTCGGCTGACGCCGATGAAGACGATTGCGACTCTTCGGATTTTTGCTCTTCCTCTTGCTGTTGCTCTTCTTGTTTTGCCTGTTCCGGATCGGGACCTTGTGAAACCACGATAGTCACCACGCCGTATTCCCTATCGAGCGACATCGAGATGACCGCACCTGCGGGATATTCCGAGGAGTACGTATACGAAATGCGCTTCTCGTAGTTACCGTACATGCCCGAAACATCGCCCTCGGTGAGCGAGCCGGGCTCGTAACCGCCTATTTCGTCAGCGATTGCGTCTTCTCTCGACGTGTCTGGCAGCACCTCGTTGTAATTCGTGTACGTGGGCTCTTCGACATAGGGGAAGTCGATGATCTCGGTTCCTTCAAGCGCCCGCGACATGAAGTCATGCCACAGGCTGTTCGCTGTCAGGTACTCGCTCGTAGACGAGTAATCGCGGTTACCAATCCATGCGGCACAGCACAGCTGCGGGCAATAGCCAACGAGCCAGTGGTCGCGGAATTCCATGCCGGTACCGGTTTTGCCGGCGACAGGCTGGCCGTTATCGGGGCCGGAACCGGCCGCAGTGGCATATGACTTCTCGAACACGCCGCGCAACACGTTGGTGACGGCAGCCGCAACCTTCTCATCGAGGACCCGCTTGGGTTCATCCTTGTTCTCGTACAGGACGTTGCCGTTCTTGTCTTCGATGCGCGTGATGATGACGTAATCGCGATGCTCTCCGCCAGAGGCGAACGTGCTGTACGCCTCGGCCATTTCGAGCGGCGTGACGTTTTCGGTGCCCAACACGATGATGGGATACGGCTGGAGCTCGGAATGGATGCCGAGGCGATGAGCCATTTCGATAAGCTTGTCGACCCCGATCTTCTCGGTCAGGCGGTAGTAGCCCGTGTTCGACGAGATGGCCGTGGCGTCGGCGATCGTGCGCGTGCCGTAGGTCGCGTTACCGAAATTGTTGACGGTCTGCCCCGTCGGCAACGTGACCGGATTCGAGCAATCGAGTGCCGATTGGGGGCTCATGCCCGCCTCGATCGCCGCTGCAAGCGTGAACACCTTGAAAGTCGAACCCGAAGGACGACCGCCCTGAACGGCGATATTCCATTGATCGGAATAGAAATCGTTACCGCCGACGAGCGCCTTCACGTAGCCATTGCGGGGATCCATAGCCACAAGAGCCGCATCCATGCCTTCGTCCATGCTGTAGTACTGGTCGGAGCAAGCCGCTTCCGCCTTGTCCTGCATGTCGACATCGAGCGTGGTGTAGATTCTCAAACCGCCCTCGAACAGGTCGGCTTGCGAGCAGTTGTACTTGTTGCCTTCCTCCATCAGCGAGTCGCGTACGAAGCTGGTGAAATACGGGTAAGCGTAGATACCCTGCGACGGCTCGTCTGGCGCCAGGTTAAGGCCCAGTTCCTCGCCAATAGCTTCCTCGTATTGCGCTTGCGTGATATCCCCCGCCGTCAGCATGCGCTCGAGCACCTGATTGCGGCGCTCGAGGCACGCCTGGGGGTTTTCCTTGGGGTTGAACGCCGTAGGTGACTGGGGAATGCCCACGATAGCCGCCGCTTGCGCCAGCGAGAGATCGGCAGCCGAAGTTTGGTAGTAATTCCAAGCCGCCGCCTGAATGCCATAACAACCATCGCCGTAATTGATGGTGTTCATGTACATGTTGAGGATTTCGTCTTTCGAATAGCGCCGTTCCATCTCGAGCGCCAATTCCGCTTCGCGCACCTTGCGTCGCAGCGAAATATCGGTTGCCTCATCTGACAACATGGTGTTGCGCACGAGCTGCTGCGTGATAGTGGAAGCGCCCTCGAGCGCTCCGCCCCGCAGGTTGTTCACGACGGCACGCACGATACCCGGGATGTCGACGCCGTTATGCTCGTAGAAGCGGATGTCCTCGACGTCGATCGTGCCGCGGATGGCGTACGAGCTGATGTCCTCCAAATTAACCGGGTCGCGCTTTTCTAGCTGGAACTTTGCGAGCAGCGTGGTTCCGTCGCTCGCGTACATATATGAGTCCTCGGCGAAATTGAACGCCTCGCTGTTGATTTCGGGCAAGTCTTCTGACCATTTGTCATATGCTGACGTAACGCTTGCGAATGCGCTGAACCCGGCGAAGCCGATGGCGATTGCGAAAATGAGGACAATCCAAGCGACTGCATGGCTCTTCGACTGGCGCGTTTTGCGTCGAATTTTCATAGCGGTGCCCCACTGCTTCCAATTGTGCTGCAAGTACGTCCATTATACTCCATGGTAAAAAGCGAATGTGTAGGGCGAAGGGGCCCAAGCATGAGCGCGCTTTGCTCAGGCGAGAATTGAAAGGGAACGCGTTTTACATGACATCGCCTTTGAACAAACCCGAGCTTTTGGCTCCCGCGGGAAACGCCGAGTGCTTGCATGCCGCCGTAACGGCCGGCGCTGATGCTGTTTATCTGGGGCTTGACGAGTTCAACGCCCGACGCAACGCCGACAATTTCACGCTGGACAACCTGACACAAGCTTGCGAATACGCCCACCTTCGAGGCGTGTCGATATACGTCACGATGAACGTGGAGATTCTTCCAAGCGAGCTTGCGCGTGCCGTAGATGTGGCAAGGCAGGCATGGCTTGCCGGTGCCGACGCGTTTATCGTGCAGGACATCGGTTTGGCTCGCGAGCTGAAACGGCTGGTCCCGCAAGCCGCGCTTCACATTTCGACGCAAATGAACACGCACAGCGCTGCAGGCATCGCCGCTGCGGCTCAGATGGGCGCCCAACGCGTGACGCTTGCGCGCGAGCTCTCGCTTGCCGAAATCGCCGAATTGTCCGCATTGGCCGCCGAATTCGGCATGGAGGTGGAATGCTTCGCACATGGCGCACTCTGCGTGTGCTATTCCGGGCAGTGCCTCATGTCGTCGATGATCGGCGGCCGTTCTGCAAACCGGGGATTATGCGCTCAGGCATGTCGGCTCCCATACGAGCTTCACCGAGCCGACCGAGATGAAGCGCTCCCTTCGGACGGCGAGCATCTGCTTTCGCCGCGGGACCTGTGCTCCATCGACATCTTGGGCGATATGGCTGCAGCTGGCGTGGCCTCGCTTAAAATCGAAGGCCGCATGAAGTCGCCCGATTACGTTTACGCCGTCGTGTCGGTGTACCGCGAGGTGCTTGACACTGGGCTACCTGCCACTGACGGGCAACGCGCCCGTCTCGCTGAAGCGTTCTCGCGGGGGTTCACCACCGCTTACCTGCATGGTAAACGGGGAAACGAAATCATGAGCTACGGTCGTCCGAACAACCGCGGCATCTTTGCCGGCAGGGTTGCGCGCGTCGAGGAAGACATGGCGTTCGTGGCACCGGAAATCGACCTGAACGACGGCGATTTGCTGGAATTCTGGACGAACCGCGGGCATTTCACCGCAGCAGTCGATTCTGCAATGCTAGATAAAAACGGGTTTGCACGCATCTCCATCGACCAACGTGCGGGTAAGGGCGACCGCGTGTTCCGCATCCGCAATGCCACCATGGTGTTTGCCGATGATGCGTTCGAGCCTCGCGTGCTCGTCGAGGGATTCGTCACGTTGCGCCAAGGCGAGCCCGCAAAGGTGGCGTTCTCTTCGGGCGGTGCCTACGCCGTAGCAGAAGGCCCTGTGGTTGAGCCCGCGCGTACACGCGCCGTGAGCGAGCAAGACGTGCGCGACCATGTTGACCGCCTGGGCAACACACCGTTTAGATTGGAGCATCTAGAAGTAGACCTCGGCGACAACATCGGCATCGGGTTCTCGCAGCTTCACCATCTGCGCGCCGACGCCTTGGAAGCCTTGAAGCAAGAGCTTTTGAAGGCTCATGGTGCAGCTATGTTTTCAGAGCGGGCGCCATGCGGGGAGCAAGCTTCGGCTGACCGCTCGTCGTTGCGGCAAAGCAGCTGCGGAACTCGCTCGCTTCGCGAGCTCAAACAGTCCTCGCTAACCGCTTCGCCTACACTCCTCGCAGCCTCAGATAGCTCCCCGCATGGCGCCCGCTCTGAAAACATGAGCGTTGTCGCCCTTGCCACCAATCCCTCGTGCGCACGGGCTGCCAAGCGCGGAGGCGCGGAGGCCATCTACGTGCCGCTGCTCAATTACCGTCGTGGGCAAGCCCAGGTTGCAGGCGTTCGCCAAGAGGACCCCGAGCAAGCTGGATATCCAAAGCAATGCGTGCCCATGCTTCCCACTGTCGACCATGACCCGGTTTATGCGCCAGTCGGGTCAACGCGCGAAACCGCGATGCCTTTCGACATATGGGATTACGTCAAAGAGGGCAAGCCGGTGTTTGCCGACAACTTGGGGGACGCGCTACGTGCAATCGAATGCGGCGCGCTCGTGGAAGTCGGACCGCATGTTCCCGCCACGAACGCTGCGACGCTGCAGGCGCTCGCCGATCTTGGCGTGAGCCGCGTATGGCTTTCTCCTGAGCTGACGTTGGGGCAAATCGCAGATCTTGCACAGGAATCCCCTGTATCGCTCGGCCTTGTAGTGGCCGGTGCGCAAGAGCTGATGATCACCGAGCACTGCCTGCTCATGAGCCAGGGACCTTGCAACGAAGAATGCGAATCGTGCCCGCGCCGCAGCCATGCTCATTTCCTGCGCGATCGCAAGGGCTACGATTTCCCGGTGGTCACCGACATGATTGGCCGCAGCCACTTGTACAACGGCATCGAGCTCGACGCTGTTCCGACGATGCCCGACCTAATCGACATAGGCATTTCAGCTGTCATGGTTGACACGACGCTCATGACCAAGCAGGAGGCTGAATCTGCAGTAACACGGACGGTACGCGCCCGCGACCTTGCCTTATCGGAGCATCGCAGCGTTCAAAAAAGGCCTAATACCACAACGGGACACCTGTTCCGCGGCGTATCGTAAAAAATTGATGGCACGCTTTCGCGTGCCATCAAGTTCATCGTTGCAACGATGTCGATTTGCTACTGTTTGCCAGCAGCCGCCTCGTCCGCTTCCTCCATGAGCTTGACGCCGTCGTCGTAGAGTTTCTGGATTTGCGCGATGCGGTCATCGTAGGTTGATTGGTCGAACGACGCACTGCTCATGTCGGTGTAAAGGGTTATGTACGCATCAAGCGCCCCGCGCAGTTTGTCTGCGCCTTCGACATATTTCTCCTGAACGTCGGACAAGCTCTCAGGCGCTTCCAATTCGGCAAGCTTGTCGAGAATCTGGAAGGCGTTGTCGGCCTGGGTGCGCATGTTGACGATATCGCCGCGCGAAACGGCATCGACAAACGAGTCGAGGCCCTTGTCAAGTTGTTCCATTATCTCGTTGACTTGCGACATGTAAGCGCGGTTGGCCTGCTGTTCGCTGTTGGCATTGTTGGCAGCCGGATTGGCGCATCCGACGATCAAGCCACATGCCAGGGCCACGATGCATGCAAGCACCCCGAATTTCAAAATGCTGGTGCGGGCGATAACGTTCATTCAAAACTCCTCACGAAAAGAGGTTGCTAGGAACCTGATGACTTGCTCTTATCCTTATTAGCTGCTTCCTCGGCGGCCTGCTTGGCCTCTTCCTCGGCGGCCTTCCTTGCCGCTTCTTCCTCGGCAGCCTTCCTTGCCGCTTCTTCCTCGGCGGCCTTCCTTGCTTCTTCCTCGGCGGCCTTCTTGGCCTCAGCATCCGTCTTCTTTTCCCCTTCTTCTTTCGGCTTCTTCTCTTCTTCTTCCTTCTTGTTCTTCTCTTCCTCTTCCTTCTGCTTGGCCTGGTAGCCCTCTTCGCTCATGACCTGATGCGAGGAATCGTTATACGTGGAATAAGGCGGGTTGTCGTAATAGGGGAAGTCTTGGACCGGAATGCCCTTGGCGTCCATGATGTTAGTGGCATACCACCTGAACACGTCACCACATGACCCTATGGGCACTGAGTTGACGTTCGTGGGATCGCCCACCCAAATAGCTGCCGCGATGTAGGGCGTATACCCGACGAAACTGATGTCTTTGTAGTCTTCCGACGTACCCGTCTTGCCCGCAACTTGCTGACCGTTCCACATGGCGGCATCGGTGCCCGTGCCGCCATTGACAACGCCCATCATCACCCGTTGAACCGCATACGCTTCTTCGGGCGTGAGCACGCGGGTCGCGCGTTTCTCGGGATCGCTGTCGTCAACGATAACGTTTCCGTTGCGGTCCTCGATTGTCGTGATGGCGCATAGCTCGTGGCGCACGCCGCCGTTGGCGATGGTGGCCACCGCATTGGCAAGCTCGAGCGGGGTGACGTTCTGCACGCCGAGCGTGAGCGCCGCGCCAACGTAATCGACGCCGAGGTCGGTTGTCACGCCCAGATCGTATGCCGTCTGGGCAACATCTCTGATGCCGATTGACGAGATAAGGCGGACGAAACCGGTGTTGGACGATATCGCGAACGCGCCGGCTATACTGCGAGTGCCATAGCTGGCATTGCCGTAGTTTTCGAGGGTATAGCCATCAACAGTCGCGGGCGACGTGCAATCCAGATACGTGGTGTTGGGGTTGATGCCCTTCTTGACAGCTGTGACTAACGTGAACGTCTTGAATACCGATCCGCAAGGACGACCACCGCCGCCCTGCCCCGTCGCAATGTTCACCTGGCTGGCGTTGTAGTCGGAACCGCCCACGATAGCCTGAACGTTGCCCGTTTGGGGATCGACGACCGCCATGGCGACCTCCATGCTGTCATCCCACATGGAATCGCGTTTTTCCTGGCATGCCGCCTCGGCTGCCTCCTGAGCCGTGACGTCGAGCGTCGTGTACACCCTTAAGCCGCCGCGCAGGATGTCGGCATCGGACAAGTCGTAGTTGTTGTACAGGAGATAGCGCACATAGGACGTGAAATACGGATAGGCGATGATGCCGTCATCGCGCTCTTGCTGGGGGTTCAGCTCAATGGGAGACGCAACGGCTTCGTCGTATTCTTCCTGCGTGATGTAATGCTCGTCGAGCATTCGGGCCAATACGATGTTGCGCCTGTTGAGAGCGTTCTCGGGGTACAACGTCGGGTCGTTCATGGTCGGCGACTGGGGAATGCCCGCCAAAAGGGCAGCTTCGGAAAGCGAGAGGTCGGCGGCCGACTTCGAGAAATAGCTGCGCGCGGCGGCTTCGACGCCATAGGCACCATCACCGTAGTTGATGGTGTTCAGGTACATGTTCAGGATTTCGTCTTTGGAGTACATCTTCTCGAGCTCGGTGGCGATGTAAATCTCGCGCACCTTGCGCTTCACCGTGATGTCGTCCATCTCGTCGGAAAGGATGGTGTTGCGCACGAACTGCTGGGTGATCGTGGACGCGCCCTCGAGACGGCCGCCCGTCAGGTTGTTCACGAGCGCGCGCATGATGCCGTACATGTCGACACCGCCGTGCTCGTAGAAGCGGGCATCCTCGGTTGCAAGAGTGCCCTGGATGAGGTACGGGCTAACCTGTTCGAGATCGACCGGCTCGCGGTACTCCAATTGAAGACGCGCCAACACCGTAGTGCGGTCAGAGGCGTACACATACGTCGGCAACGACATGTTGAACGCATCGGCACTTTCGTAATCGGGTAAGTCTTCGAGCCAAGAATTCACCATGGCATACGCCCCGATGACTGCCCCGCCGAAGAGAACGGCTATGACGGCCAGCACTGTGAGCACACCTGCAATGGGACGCTTTTTCTTGACGCCGGGTCTTCTTTTTACGGATCTAGAGCTCATGAATCCCCCTTATTTGCGACAGCTCATTCTATCATTGGGTTTTCATGGGCATGATTTCGCCAAACACGCTCCAAAAACGCTAGACAAGCGCGTTGCTAAATCGTTTGCTCGTCAGCTGCAAGAGCCGCCTCGACAATTCCCAATTGAGTGCGAATGGCTTCGCGGGATGTACCGCCCTCGGTTGAGCGGGCATCGGCGATAGCCTCGAGATCGAGAGCCTCGGTGATGTCGGCTTCGAACAAGTCGCTTTCGGCTTTGAAGTCCGCAAGCGAGAGGTCCTCGAGCCCACAACCCCGCTGATCGCAAAGCAGAACGAGATGGCCGACGATTTCATGGGCGCGCCTGAAGGGCATCCCCTTCTTGGCAAGGTAGTCGGCGACGTCTGTCGCCCCCAAATAGCCCTTGGCCACCTGGGCGCGCATGGCACCGGCGTTCACCTGCATGGTTTCCAGCATGCCCGTCATGCACGTGTAGCAATCCTCGAGGGTGCGAACTGCGTCGATGGCGCCTTCTTTATCTTCCTGCAGGTCTTTGTTGTACGCGAGAGGCAATGCCTTCAGGGTTACGAGGAGCCCGACGAGGTCGCCGATGACGCGACCCGTCTTGCCGCGGATAAGCTCTGCGAAATCGGGGTTCTTCTTCTGGGGCATGATGGACGAACCCGTCGAGAACGCGTCAGAAAGCGTGATGAAGCCGAATTCCGACGTTGACCACAAAACGATTTCTTCAGACAACCGCGATAAATGCACGCAAGACACAGTTGCAGCGTAGTCAAGGTCGAGCAGGAAATCGCGATCGGACACGGCATCAAGCGAATTGGCCGTGACATCGGCAAAGCCCAGCTCGGCCGCCGTCATACGGCGGTCGAGCGGATACGTGGTGCCTGCAAGCGCCGCCGAACCAAGCGGATTGACGTCGGCCGCATCACGCGCAGCCGCAAGGCGCTTGAAATCGCGCGCGAACATATGAGCGTATGCCAGCAAGTGGTGCGCGAAGAACACCGGCTGTGCATGCTGCATGTGCGTGTAGCCCGGAAGCAGCACATCGACATTGGCCTTTGCCTGATTGACGAGCGCCTGGCGCAGCGCGACGTTAGCCTGCATGAGGTCGGTCGCGCGCTGCTTGGCGAACAGGCGCGTGTCGGTGATTACCTGATCGTTACGCGAACGGCCCGTATGCAAGCGCGCACCCGCTTCGCCGATGTCGGCGATGAGCGCCTTTTCCACGGACATGTGGATGTCCTCGTCATTGATGTCGAATTCAAAATCGCCTGCGTCGATGCGCGCTTTGATGCGCTCGAGCCCTGCGACGATGGCATCGACGTCTTCGGCGCTGATGATTCCCTGAGCACCGAGCATGCGGGCATGCGCTATCGATCCCGCGATGTCTTGGGCATACAGCTGCTTGTCAATCGGCAGCGATGCGCCGAAGCGCTGGGTGAATTCCGAGACGTTTTCGGTGAACCTGCCTGACCAAAGAGCCATGCTACTCCTTATGCTTTGCGCGGTTTTGCGCCCATGTCTTGGCGGACAGGGCGAACAGCTCGATAAAGCCGGCGGATGCCTCGTGGTCGAACTGGTCTTCCTTGTCGTAGGTGGCCAGCTCGTAGCTGTACAGCGAGTAATCGGACTTGCGACCGACGACCGTGCACGTGCCCTTGTAGAACTTGACGCGGACAAGGCCCGTCACAGCGTCTTGGGTCGAAGCGATGAACGCATCCAAAGCCTGCTTGAGCGGGGCAAACCACTGGCCGTAATAGACGCATTCGGCCCACTTCTGCTCGATGCCCAGCTTGTAATGGAGCACTTCGCGCTCGAGGCACATGTCTTCGAGTGCCTTATGCGCCGTGATGAGCGCCAATGCGGCCGGCTGCTCGTAGCATTCGCGGCTCTTCACGCCAACGAGACGGTTTTCGATCATGTCGATACGGCCATAGCCGTTGCGGCCGGCAATCTCGTTCAGCTTGTAAATAATGTCGATGAAGCTGAGCTTTTCGCCGTTGAGGGCACAAGGGATGCCCTTGTCGAATTCGATTTCGGCATATTCGGGCGCATCGGGAGCCGTTTCGGGGGAATCCGTCATGGTGTAGATATCCTCGGGCGGCTCGTTCATCGGATCTTCGAGGACTCCGCATTCGATGGCGCGGCCCCACAGGTTATCGTCGATGGAATACGGCTTGGCATTGGTGACGGGCACTTCAACGCCATGTTCGGCAGCCCACTCGATTTCCTCGGGGCGGGTCTTGAACGGCCATTCACGCACCGGGGCAATGATCTTGATAGACGGATCGAGAAGCCAAACGCTTGTCTCGAAGCGCACTTGGTCATTACCCTTGCCCGTGCAACCATGCGCGATGTACTTGGCACCGTGCTCATGGGCGATGCGCACGAGGTGCTTCGATATGACCGGGCGAGACAGGGCCGAGAGCAGCGGGTACTTGTTTTCGTACAGCGCATTGGCGCGAATCGCGTCGGTCAGGTATTCGTCGACGAACTCTTCGCGCATGTCGACGACGTAAGCCTCGATGGCGCCCGTGCGGAGAGCCTTCTGGCGAATGGCCTCGAGGCCTTCGTGCTCTTGGCCGACTTCGCCGACGACGGCGATGACGTCAAGATTGTGCTCGTCGATGAGCCACTTGATGCAGATGGACGTGTCGAGCCCGCCGGAGTATGCGAGCACTACCTTTTCGCGTTCGGTCATTTCTAATCCTTTCGTCATATGATTTGCCAGATTTTACAGCAGGTCGTTCAAACGCGCGATGAGCGTGTCGATATCTTCTTTCGTGCAGACGAGCGGCGGAAGGAAGCGTAGCGTGTGCGCGCCGGTTGCATTCAGCAGCAAACCGGAGCCAAGCGCCTTTGCCACAACGGCCGATGCGTCGACGGCGTCGTCGAATTCGGCGGCGTTCATGAGGCCCAAGCCACGGACTTCCACGATATGGGGCAGTTCTGCCAGGCGCTCGCGCAGATACGCGCCGACTTCTTCGACGTTCTGCGCAATGCCCTCTGCGGCAATGGTGTCGAGCACGGTGTTGGCTGCCGAGATGGCCAGGCAGCTGCCACCAAACGTAGAGCCGTGAATGCCAGGCTCGAACACCTGGGCAACGTGGGCGCGCGCAGCGCATGCCCCCATGGGAACGCCGCCTGCAATGCCCTTGGCCATGGTGACGATATCGGGCTGGACATCGGAATGCTGGTAGCCGAACGGCGTGCCGCAGCGGAACATGCCGCACTGCACTTCGTCGAATATCAGAACGGCGCCGATCGCGCTTGTGAGTCGACGGGCTGCTTGCAGGTATTCCTCGGAACACGGATATACGCCGCATTCGCCCTGCACGGGCTCGATCAGCATGCCGCAAATCTCATCGCCCCGCTCGGCGAACGTTTTCTCGAGCGCCGCCACATCATTGGCAGGAACGGGCACGTATAGCTTCTCGGTGGGCAACGGGCTGAACGCCTCTTGCTTGACAGGCTGGGCTGTAGCGGACAGCGTTTCGCAGGTGCGCCCGTGGAAGCTGCGCTCGAGCACGATGATCAGCTGAGGGCGCGCCGTGGAACCGGCAGCCTCCCGCTGGCGGCGAGCATAGAGCCGCGCCAGCTTAATGGCGCATTCGTTTGCCTCGGCGCCAGAATTGGCGAAGAATGTTTGCCAAGGCTCGGGCTGATCGTCTTTGTCATTGAGGTTCAGCAAGTCGGATAGCTTCTTGGCAAGCTCGCCCCTGCCCTCGATGTAATAGTAATTGCTCACGTGCATGAGCTTGGCGGCCTGGTCGGACAGCGTCTTGACAAGCGCAGGGTGGCAATGACCCAAACTGATGACGCCGATGCCGCCGATGAAGTCGAGGTAGTCGTTGCCCTCATCGTCCCAGACGTGCATGCCCTCGCCGCGCACAAGCTCGACTGGTTTGCGGCCGAACGTGTGCATGACATAGGTTTCTTCAAGTTGCTGCTGTTGCTTCAAGGTCATGATGAGTCCTTTCATGACGGTTAAGGGGCATTGCGCCCCTTTTACCCGGTTTACTTGTTTTCGAGAAGCTTGCTGGCGAAGTTTCCCACGAGGGTCTGCGACGCGTATGCGTTGGCATCGTCGGCATACACCGCCGTGCCCACGCCTGTTAACGTGAGCAGCTCGAGCAATATGGAGTGCGGGATGGTGCCGTTGATGATGTAAGCGCTGGGCACTCCGCCTTCGATAGCCGTGATGCACGAACGCAGTTTCGGGATCATGCCCGCCGAAAGCGTGCCGCCTTCAACCAGATCACGCGCTTCTTCAAGCGAAAGCTGCGATACAAGCGTGTCCTTGTTTTCGAAATCGAGGTACAAGCCGTCGACATCGGTGAGGAACAGGATCTTAGCTGCGCCCGTGGCGGCAGCGATTTGCCCCGCCATGACATCCGCGTTCACGTTGCAGTAGCCGCCATCGTTGCCGATTGCCACTGATGCGATGACCGGAATGTAATCGGCATCGATCAGGTCGTTGAGCAACGACCCGTTTATGCGTTTGATTTTGCCGACGCGCCCAAGTTCTGGTGAGGCAGGTTCGGCAATGACGGTGCCGCCGTCGACGCCGTTCACGCCCACGGCGATGTTGCCGTGTTCGTTGAGCGCGCGGACGAGCTCTTGGTTCACCTTGCCCGCAAGGATGGTGCGGACGATGTCCATACCTGCGTCTGTCGTGACGCGTTGGCCATCCTTGAACTCGACGGGTATGCCAGCGTCTTCCATGGCCTTGGTGATGTCCTTGCCGCCGCCATGGACGATGACCGGGTTCACGCCGACCGTTTTCAGCAACACGATGTCGCTCATGACATCGGCGCGCAGTTTCGGGTCGACCATGGCTGCGCCACCATATTTGATGACGATGGTCTTGCCGGTGATGTTCTTGATCCAGGGGAGCGCCTCGGCGATGAGCTGGGCGCCTTCTTTGTCGGTTACGCCATTGGGGCGTGTGTCTTTCGAAAATTTCATGTGCGGTAATCTCCGTTAATCGTGACGTATTCATGCGAGAAATCGCAGGTCCACATGACCGTGCTCGAGGTGCCGGCGCCCAAATCGACGTCGATGTCGATTTCCGGGCGCTCGAATCGTCGCAGCGCCTCTTCCTCGCTGAACGGCACGGGAAGGCCTGCCCGCATGACGGGCATGCCCATGATGTCGATGGAGACGTCTTCCTGGCGGAATTGCGCACCTGAACGGCCCACAGCACCGGCAATGCGGCCCCAATTGGCATCGTGCCCGAATATGGCGGTTTTCACGAGCGGCGAGTTCGCAATGGTACGCGCAGCCGCATCGGCTTGGGCGTCGGTTGCAGCACCAGCGACCCGCACGGTGATGAGCCTGGTTGCGCCTTCGCCATCGGCCGCCATGTCGCGCGCAAGCGTGCCGCACACGGCATTGAGCGCATGCTCGAATGCGGCAAGGGCAGGAGAACCCGGCTCGAACGGCTGGCCCTGTGGCGCAGCTGCGCCGCTGGCGAACAGGAAACAGCAATCGTTCGTGGAAGTGTCGGAATCGACCGTGACCTTGTTGAAGCTGCCCTTGACAGCGCGCAGGAGCACTTCGTGCAGCACGTCGGGATTAACGGGGGCGTCGGTCGTTATCGCCGAAATCATGGTGGCCATATTCGGCATGATCATGCCCGAGCCCTTGGCCATGCCGCCCACGGTGAACGTGCAACCAGGATAGCCGATGGGGTCTCCGGCAAACGAAACCGCGCATTCTTTGGGATGCGTGTCGGTCGTGATGATGGCGCGCGCTGCATCGGCGCCGCCGTCGACTGAAATGGCTTCGTATACCAGGGGCACGCCGGTTTCGAACGTGTTCATGTTCAGCTGGACGCCGATGACGCCCGTCGAGGCGATCATAACCTCGGAAGGCGGGCAGCCGACGACTTCGCCGACTATCTCGGCTGTGCGGATCGCCGACTCGATGCCAACCGATCCCGTGGCGGCGTTCGCCGCGCCCGAATTGACGATGAGGGCGCGAGCCGTGCCATACGACACGTCGTCGAGATGCTGACGCGATACCATGACGGGAGCAGCGCAGAATATGTTCTGCGTGAATGCGGCTGCGCAAGCCGCAGGCTCGTCGGCGACGAGCAAGGCCAAATCGAAACGCCCCGGATTCTTGCGGAAGCCGGCATGCACGCCAGCGGCCTTGAAGCCGCAAGCGCTCGTAACGCCACCGCCCTCGATGACCGTAAGGCCCGAGAAATCGGGAGCGCCGCCTTCAAGGGCGAGTGGTTCGTATGCCGTGGCGTTTCCCATTTTGATCCTTTACCTATGCAGGAATGGCTATAAGATCCAGGCCTGCTGTTTCGGGCAAGCCGAACACGATGTTGGCGCATTGGACCGCCTGGCCAGCGGCGCCCTTGCCCACATTGTCGATAGCGCACGTGGCCACAATGACATTTGCATGCTCGTTGAGGATGGCCGCAACATGCGCGCGGCACGTGCCTGCGACCGACGAGGTCTTGGGCTGCACGCCCCCCGTGAGCACGGTGACGAGCGGCGAGTTCTCGTAGAAGCTGCAATACAGGTCGTCAAGCTGCGCCTGAGTGACAGGATTGCTGCCAAGCGGGATGGTGACGGTCGAAAGCAAGCCGCGATCGAGCGGCGCCAAATGCGGCGTGAACACGAGCCTGCCCTCGATGCCGAGAATCTGCTCGATTTCGGGCGTGTGGCGGTGATTGGCAACCCCATATGCCTCGACGTTTTCGTTCGCGAAGCAAAAATGCGTGCGCGCGGTGGCTTTGCGGCCGGCACCTGATACGCCTGAAACAGCATCGGCGACGATGGGGCCGTCGGCCGCCAGTCCCGCGCGGATGGCGGGGGCGGCGGCAAGCGACGTTGCCGTGGGATAGCAGCCTGCACAACCAACGAGCACGCCCTGGCCTGCCGCGCGCTTGGCGGCGAGTTCTTTCAGACCATCGCCGAACAGCTCGGGCAAACCAAACGCCGCTTCAGCCAGCAAGTCGGTAGCCGTGTGCTCGACTTGATACCACTGCTCGTATACTGCAGGATCCTTCAAGCGAAAATCGGCCGATAGGTCGATAACGGCGACGCCGGCGGCTACCAGAGCAGGCGCCTGCGCGATGGCCGCCGTATGGGGAACGGCCAAGAACACCACGTCGCACGACGTGAGTGGCGCATCTGCATGCGCGGAAAATGCAAGGTCGGTCACGCCTTCGAAGGCCGGATACAAGTCGGCAAGGCGCTTGCCCGCCAGCTCGTTCGACGTGGCTGCAACCAACTCGAAATCCGGATGACCCAAAATGAACCGGGCGGCCTCGATTCCCGCGAACCCGGCCGCTCCGACAATTCCAGCTTTTATGCTCATGAGACTTCGCCCCAATCTTGTTCAATGTGAGCTTCCATCGTAAGAAACCACCCCTTCATTTGCAAGGCATTTGCCGCATAAACCCATTACACGGCACAATATGTACTACAAATGCAACATTTCGCGCTCTGAATGGTTCAGCAAATTGCTATCGAACAGGATACGCTCAAATACTG
>JAFWJU010000122.1 GCA_017511465.1 Eggerthellaceae bacterium
CGATCATGCTGCAATCTGGCTGCCAGAGGAAGTTCGGTCACCAGATGGAGTTGACGTCCATGGACAGCCACTCCTTCAAGTCCGATTTGCTCAAAGAGCGGGCAGACGAATACGGTGTCAAGATCGATGATGTCGTGACTGGCAATGCAACGCGTCTTGATTCGGTCATGCCCGAGCGCATGTTCAAGACCATTTTCATCGATGCGCCCTGCTCGGGTCTCGGCACGCTCAGGCGCCATCAGGAGATTCGCTGGCGTGTCACGCCCGAGCACATCGATGAGCTGGCGGAGACGGGCTTGGCCTTGCTCAAATCAGCAGCAAATCATGTTGAAATCGGCGGTCAGATCGTTTACGCCACATGCACTGTCACCTATGCAGAGAATAACGGAGTAGTGAAAGCCTTCCTCGAGAGCGAAGAAGGGTCGAGCTTCAAACTTGCACCCATCAACGGCAAGGCTGCGTTCGTGTCGCAGATAACGACTGATTCGCCCGACGCCCATTTTGCGGTCAAGTTCGTGCGGAAATCGTAGGTTAAATTTCGAAACATTCGCAGGATGTACGTGTAAAATACGGCAATTATAATCAGCGATAGCAAGAGAGGTTTTCAATGGAAGAGCCGAACATAAAGGAAGTTGCAGGCCGCATCCGCGCGTTGCGCGAAGACTTCGACCTCACTATGCAGGAAATGGCAGATGCAACAGGCCGTTCGGTTGCCGAGTATGCGGCGCAGGAAAGTGGTGAGCAGGACCTCTCGTTCACGTTCCTCTACAAGTGCGCCAAGAAGCTCGGTGTCGACGTCATCGAGCTTCTGACGGGCGAGACGCCGCACCTGAAAGGCTATTCGCTCGTACGGGCGGGCGATGGATTGTCCATCAAGCGCCGTGCGGGCTTCGAGTACCTGCACAAGGCTCCGCACTTGGGCAACAAACTTGCCGAGCCGTTCGTAGTCACCGCTCCGTATCTTGAAGAGGAGCAGGACAAGCCCATCCACCTCTCGTATCACAAGGGCATGGAGCTCGATTACATCATCTCGGGCAAGCTCCGTTTTGCCTACGAGGAGAATATCGAGGAAGTTGGCCCTGGTGACACGCTCATGTACGATTCGGGCCGTGGTCATGGCATGATAGCCATTGGGGGAGAGCCCTGTGTGTTCCTCGCAATCGTGATGAACCCGGAGAGCAGCGAGATTATTTAGGCGCCGCGCTCACGAGCGTAGGCGCCGAAAGACAGAGCAGGGTGAACTACCTTGCTGTGTCATCACGTCTCCGAACAACCATCCATTGCAAAGGAAGTAAGTCATCATGAGGAACATAAACGAACGCTACGTTGACGAGACGTACGATAAAAACGGGGTCTTGCAGACGCTTTCAGTCCATTACCCCGATAACTTCAACTTTGGATACGACGTTGTTGACGACATTGGCGTAAACGATCCCGAACGCCGTGCCATGGTTTGGTGCAACCCCGAGGGCGAAGAACACGTCTTCACCTTCGCTGACATGAAGAAATGGTCCGACAAGACTGCGAACATGCTTGCTTCGCACGGCATTGGCCGTGGCGATTTCGTCATGGTCATCGTGCGTCGGCACTACCAGTTCTGGTTCATCGCCACGGCGCTTGCGAAGCTTGGCTGCGTCATGGTTCCCGCGACCTTCATGCTCAAGGAACACGACCTTGAGTATCGCCTGAACGGCGCATCCATCAAGGCGATCATCGCAACCAGCATCGGCGATATTGCCGACATCGTCGACCGGACTGTGTGCTATTGCCCTTCGGTTGAAAAGCTGTTCCTCGTCAACGGCGCAGGCGGCGGTCTCACTCCACATGATGAGGAAGGACGCTATCTTGTCGAAGACGGTAAATGCGGTCCTTCTTTGAGCGGGCCTGATGGCATTTGCGCAGCTGGAATTCAGCGTGAGGGCTGGTTTGACTTCAACACCGAGGTTCGTCTGGCCTCCTCGGAATTCGAGCGCGTGGAAACGCTTGCTGCAGAGCCCATGTTGATGTACTTCTCGAGTGGTACGTCGGGCAATCCGAAGATGGTTCTGCACAACTCGTCGTATGCCATCGGCCATCTTCCCACGGCCAAGCATTGGCACAATGTCGATCCTGACGGCATCCATTTCACGATTGCCGACACGGGTTGGGGCAAAGCGGTCTGGGGCAAGTACTATGGCCAGTGGCTTATGGAAGCGTGCGTGTTCACGTACGACTTCGACCGCTATCACGCTGATGAGATTCTCAGATTGATTGAGAAATACCAGATCACGACGCTGTGTTGCCCGCCAACCATGTATCGCCTCATGATGCAGACCGATTTTGACGAGTATGATTTGTCATCGCTGAAGTATTCGACTACGGCGGGCGAGGCGCTCAACCCCGACCTGTTCGATTTCTGGAAAGAGCACACAGGTCTGACGATTTTCGAAGGCTTCGGCCAGACCGAGACGACGCTTTCCATTGCGAACCTTACGAACACAAATC
>JAFWJU010000123.1 GCA_017511465.1 Eggerthellaceae bacterium
AGCTATCCCTCTATCCGGCTGTAGCGGCCCAGGTATTCGAGCGCGCCGATGTCCTTGAGGCGAGAGATTTCCTCGTCCGAGAAACCGTTCTCGCGCTCGAGCTCGATGACGTAGCGGTACGTGCCCAGCGCAGACTTCTCGGGCCTGTCGTGCACGCACACCAGCTTCGTGCCTTCCGAGCAAGCCGCATCCAAGACCCCCGGCAGCTTGTCAGCCGCAATGCGCGCGGCGAACACGGCGCACTCGTAGCCGGGAAGCTCGTTCGCCCGCCTCGACACGACGTAGAAGCGCGTCTTGTTCGCCTCGGTTTGCGAGACGTTCTCCTTCAGCACTTCGAGCTTGTACAGATTGGCGGCACCCGGCGCCGCGATGGCGACTACGGTGCTGTCGCCTCCCTCGGCCACTTCCCGAGCGGCCGCCGCGGTGCTCGCGGCTTCCACGCGCTCGGCGTTCGGCAGGTTCTCGTCGAGCCATGCCGCGCTCTGGGCTAGGCCCTGCTTGTGGGACAAGACGCGCGTCACCTTCGAAAGGTCGGTTCCCGCAAGGCCCATGAGCGTCTGCCGGATGGGCAGCACGACCTCGCCGACCACGCTCACGCCGTCGGCGGCCAGGAAGGCGTCGATGTAGTCTGTCACGGGGCCGCCAAGCGTGTTTTCCTGCGGAACGACGGCGTAAGTGGCCTTCCCCTCGGCGACGAGCGCCAGCGCATCGGCGACGGTGGCCTGCGGCATCATCTCATCGTTGTCCCCGAAGAAGAGCTTGGCGGCCTCCTCGGTATAAGTTCCTTCGGGCCCCAGGTAGGCGACGGTTGTCACGTCGGCGATCTCGGCATTGGGCGAAGGCGCCTCGACGCTTGCCGATGAAGCAGTGCTGGCCTGCGATTTCGTGCTCGACGAGCCCCCTTGCCCCTGAGCGCACCCCGCCAAGCCGAGGGCGAGAACGAGCGCGCAGGCGAGCGCCCAAACCACCCCGATTTGCTTCTTGCTATAACGAGACATACGGCGGCCTCCAAACTGTAACGGATCTTCGTTTGCCTGCCGATTATACATGCAAGCGGCGGGTTTCGCCCTGCCGGCTTTCGCGAGCGACCAACATCGATGCAATGCCCGCGTGTTCATCCGGGAACACGCGGCATCCGCTATGATTAAGGCAGCAAAAGGCGGTGGACATGTGCCTCAAGCCAGCCGTATCTGACAGCGGAGGACATAGCATGAAAAAGAAGACACTGGCAGTATTCGCGACTCTGATAATCTTGATGGGCAGCTTGTTAGTCGGATGTGCACAGGGGCAGACCACGGCGCAGGGAACGACGATTGGCATCATCGGCGCGATGGATGAAGAAGTGGCCACGCTGAAAGAAGCGGCGAAGATCACCAAGACGACGACGATTGCGCAAATGGAATTTTGCGAAGGGAAACTCGGGGATAATAGAGTCGTCATCGTCCAGTGCGGCATGGGCAAGGTCAACGCTGGGATTTGCGCGCATACCCTGATCAAGGACTTCGGGTGCACGAAGATTGTTAACACGGGCGTTGCGGGATCATTGGACAACAAGCTTGATATCGGGGATATCGTTGTATCGGTCGATGCCGTGCAACACGACTTCGATGTGGAACCTATTGGTTTCCGAAAAGGGGAGATTCCCTACACGGGGCTTTACGCCTTTCCGGCAGATGAAGGACTGCGTGCCGTGGCGATAGAGGCGGCGGGCAAAGCTGCACCGGATATCCATGCGTACGAAGGCAGGGTATGCTCCGGAGACCAGTTTGTTGCGACTGAAGAGCAGAAGCGGGCAATCACATCGAACTTCGGCGGTATGTGCTGCGAGATGGAAGGCGCGGCGATTGCGCAGGCATGCTATCTGAACAACACCCCGTTTGTG
>JAFWJU010000124.1 GCA_017511465.1 Eggerthellaceae bacterium
CAGTCTTTGTATTCTTCAATCGCTTCTCGAATGCCCGCGGCCTCTGCGAGATGGCTGATTGGCTTGAATGCCTCTTGATATCCCATAATGCCTCCTTCTAAAAAAACATACATTTGTACGTTATTAGAATAACAAACAAATGTTCGAATTGCAATAGTCGCGTTCGTTTTCGGCAGTCAAGAATCGGTCAAGAATCCAGTCAAGAATCATTCCAAAAGGAGCGTTTCGGACTGTTAGGGAGTGTAAGTAGGAAAAAACTCTGACCAGCGAAAACGTTCCGAAGTGTTATGCAGCGCTTTGCGTTTCGAGCGCCCTCTCAAGGCGGAGGTCGCCGGTTCGAATCCGGTCGGAGCTACCAGAATAAAACACCCCGCCATCGGCGGGGTTTTTAATTCTGGCAACCCGACCTGGATGAGAACCGGAGTTTCGGCAGCCATGATAGGCTGGAAGCCATCATGGATCGCGCGAGGGTCAAGGTTGCCCGAAGAGCCGAGCGGAATCCGCAAAGCTGATTCTGCGCAGCCTTGCGTCGGGCTCTGCGTGCAGCTGGCGAATTCTCGGTTTCTTCAGGCAACTACTGTATAGCAGTTTCGTAATCCGCTTCGTCGATGTCCTCAATCGATTCCGGGCGAACGACCAGCACGTCGCAGTTCATGTTGCGAATCAAGAACGTCGAAGTGCTGCCGACGAAAGCGTACTTGATGTTCGAAAGCCCGCGGACGCCACAGATGACGAGGTCGGGATTGAATTCGCCGGCCATGTTCCCAAGAACATCGTCAATGCGCCCAGCTGCCACCTTCACTTCGACGGAGGGGATGCACTCATCGTGTTCCGCTCGCGTCAATTGGCGCTCGAGTGCGGCTTCGATGGCCTCTTTGCTCTTGACGACGTACTCGTCGATATCGACCATGCCCATTTCCAAATCGGCAGAATCGACAACGTGGGCGAACAGCACATCGGCGTTGTTGTCGTGCGCAATTGAGAGGGTACGTCGGGCAACGGCGAGTTGGTTGTCTCCGCCATCAAGCGCGGCGAATATCTTGTTGTACCGTGCCATGCTGCGCTCCTTTCGCATCAGGTTCACGTTTTAGATATTGTAACCAAAATAGGCGCGCTGACAGGGTGGTGCTATCAATTTGACGTTAGGGTTGCCGACTCTGCCACAAACGAAAGGAGAGCATTCCGTTCATTGGGAACGCGCTCGTCTATGACGGCATCGAGGGCTTGCGCGAGAGCATCGCCCACTCCGGGGCCTTCGGGTACTCCCAACGACATGACGTCTTTCCCGTTTATGGCGAGTTGCCCGAGGGTGAACACATCCTCGGTAGACAGCACGGCCTCGAGTACGGTTTCGAGGTCCGACGCCAATTGCAAGCGCGGTTCGCTTAACGACGATTGCGCCAGGGCATCGGCGCGCTTCAGGGCGATCAGGGCGCGGAACAGCTCGACATCTCCCTCGAGCGTGGCCAGCGCGCGCTTAACTCCCTTGGGTGTGGCCGGGATCATCCTGTCGTGCAGTTGCACGAGCGTCAGCACGTTGGCGACGAATGCAGGGGATAGCGCAAGCCGTGCGAGCGCCCCCCGCGTGATATCAACGCTCAGCAAGGGATGTCCGAAGAAATGGCCCCGGTCGCCGTCCATGAAGAACGCGCCCGGCTTGCCGCCGTCATGGAACAGCGCCGCCCAGCGAGCAAGCGGCGTGCGAGGTGAGCGCTGCACCACCCAGGCCGTGTGCTCCCATACATCATATATATGGTAAGGGGTATGTTGTTCGAACCCCTTCATGGCCACGAGTTCGGGCAGCACGGCCCCGATGATGTCGATGCACTCCATGAGGGCATCGTGCACATGTTCGCCTAAAAGGAGTTCTGTCAGCTCGTGCGTGATGCGCTCGGAGGACACGTGCGCCATGCGCATCTTGCACGACCACATGGCTTGCTTTGTTGCGGGTTCGAGGCTGAAGCCAAGTTGCGATGCGAAACGGCATCCCCGCAAAATGCGCAACGCATCTTCGCGGAAACGCTTGGCGGGATCGCCGACCGCCCTGATCGTTTTCCGGTCGACGTCGCCCAAGCCGCCCCAACAGTCGAGCAAACCTCGAGACGGATGGTAGGCGAGCGCGTTAATCGTGAAATCCCGCCGTGCAAGATCGTCTTCTATCGATGACACGAACTCGACCGAATCGGGATGGCGCCCATCGGAGTATTCGCCATCAGTCCGATACGTCGTGATTTCCATTGCGTGTCCGTCAAGCGATGCGGTCACCGTGCCGTGTTTCACTCCGGTGCGGTGGACGGTAAATCCCTTTGCAGTCAAAGCCTTTTCGGTATCGGCCCACTGCGCGTTCGTCGCGATGTCGTAGTCGTTGACATCTCGCCCAAGGATGGCATCTCGCACGCATCCGCCTACGCACCACGCCTCGTAACCGCAAGCCTCGAGTGCGCTGATTGCGGCAACCGCGTAATCGGGTAGCGCGACAACAACGTTTTCATATGCAGACTGGTTGTTCATGCGTTCATTGTACCCTCTTGCAGCACGGCTCGGAAACGAGTTGGTAAACCATGAAAGCCAGCCGTTCAAAACGCATATCTTGTGGCGTCTCACGGTGCGACACAACCGCTTGGGAACAGGGAAAATGAACGAATTGTGCTTCACGGAACATTCACGAAATAGCGCTTGACTTGGGACGAAAGGGTGCGTAATATACTTCCTCGCGCCGCACGCAAGGCGGCGGCGAAGTTCGCCCCGAAAAGGGGTGGGCGAGCACCTTGAGAACCGGATACTGGAACGGACGAAGAATCGAATTTCGGGTCGCGGCCGGAGAGGCCGCGAACCTTCTGTCAATCAATGATTCGGGCAACACAAGATTTGTTTTGAAAGAGCTTTTTTCGAACGG
>JAFWJU010000125.1 GCA_017511465.1 Eggerthellaceae bacterium
ACATCGACGCCAACGGCATCGTCAACGTGTCCGCTAAGGATCTGGGCACGGGCCAGCAGCAGCAAATCACCATCAGCGGTTCCACGGCCCTTTCCGACGACGAGGTCAACCGCATGGTGAAGGACGCCGAGGTCAACGCAGCCGAGGACGCCAAGCGCAAGGAAGAAATCGAAGTCCGCAACAACTGCGACAGCCTGGTCAACGCCACCGAGCAGACGCTGCGCGAACTGGGCGACAAGGTCCCTGCCGATTCCAAGCAGGCCGCCGAGGACGCCATCGCCGGCGCCAAGACCGCGCTTGCCGGTACGGATATCGAGGCCATCAAGTCCGCTATGGAGAAGCTGCAGGAGGCCGGTTACAAGCTGGCCGAGGTCGTGTACTCCACGGGTGCGGCAAACGGCCAGGGCGCCGAAGGGTTCGACCCGATGGCCGCTGCTGCGGCTGCAGCCGCAGCCCAGCAGGGCGGTGCCGCTCCGGCCGACGACGGCACGATCGAAGCAGACTACGAGGTCGTCGACCCCGACGAGGACAAGTAAGCTAAGGAAGCCACGCAACGATGCCGTGACCGGCATGAACCGGTCACGGCATTCCGAAAAGAACGGAGAGAATCATGGCGAAATTCAACGACGAAGACGTCGAGAAGGGCTTCCAGATCCCCATCGAGGATGCGGCAGAGGAACAGGTAGCCGAAGAGGCGGCGCAAGAAGAAACCGAACCGGCAGCTGAAGAAGAGCCCGCCGAAGAAGCCGATATCGAAGCCGAAGCTGAAGCTGAAGCCGAAACTGACGAGTTCGACGAAGAGGACCTTATCAACGAGGCCGAGACCATCGTGGAAGAAGCGGCCGAAGCCGAGGCCGCGGACAAGGCCCAGGCCGATGCCAAGGAATGGCAAGACCGCTATATGCGCCTGCACGCCGAGTGGGATACCTACCGCCGCCGCATGCAGGAACAGCGAGCCGAAGAGAAGGTGCGCGCCGCCGAGAAGCTGATGGAAAACCTGCTTCCCGTGCTGGACGACTTCGAGCGCACGGTCGCCTACGCGAACGAGAACGGCGAAGCCGGTCTGCTTGACGGCGTGAAGGCCGTGCAAACCAAGCTGATCGACGCGCTGAAGAAGGGCGGCCTCGAGGTCATCGACCCGGTAGGCGAGGCCTACAACGCGCTCGAGGCGCAGGCGGTCCAGGTCGTGCCCGACGAAGAAGCCTACGAGGAAACGGTGAAAGACGTTTTCCAAAAGGGCTACAAGATGGGCAGGAAGGTGCTCCGGGCCGCAATGGTCACGATCACCTCGGGCGGTCCCAAGCGTCCGAAAGACGAAGAGTCCGAAGAAGAGTAGACACAGGGGCGGGCTCGATGCTCGCCCTTGTTGTAGAAGCTAAGGGAAAGGTGGTGCGACATGGCGAACAAACCTGATTACTACAGCATGCTCGGCGTGTCGAAGACCGCAACCGCCGACGAAATAAAGAAGGCGTACCGCCAGATGGCGCGAGAGAACCACCCCGACGCCGGTGGCGACGAGGAGAAGTTCAAAGACATCAACGAGGCGTACGAAGTCCTCTCTGACGAGAAGAAGCGGCAGCTCTACGACCAATATGGCACAGCCAACCAAAGCGAGATCCCCTTCAACTGGGGCGGCTATGGCGGTTCTGGCGGCACGACTGTCAATTTCAGCGACTTCGGCAGCTGGCAGGACATCCTCGATCAGGTGCTGCGCGGCGAAGGCGTCATGGGATCGGGGTTCAACTTCGACAACATCGGCGATTTCATGTCGGGCGGCCAGGGCCGATCGCAGCGCCCGACCAAGGGCAAGGACACGACGATCGATTTGCAGCTGACGTTCGAAGAAGCGTTCGCGGGAACGACCAAGCACATTTCGCTGCGCATTCCCGGGCGTGACGGCCAGCTGAAGCTCGACGTCAAGGTGCCAGCCGGTGCCAACGATGGCGATCGCCAACGTTTCCGCGGACAAGGTGTTCCCGGTACAAACGGCGGAGAAGCAGGCGACCTCGTCATCACCATGCGCGTTGCGCCCAACATGCAGTTCTCACGCAGGGGAGCCGATGTGCTTACGACTGCGCAGGTTAGCATGGCCGACGCCGCACTCGGCTCGAGCATCGTGGTGCCCGCGCCCGATGGCACGAAGGTCCGCGTCCGCGTGCCTGCAGGCACGCAATCGGGGGCAATCCTTTCCGTCAACGGCAAGGGCGCCCCGCGCGTCAAGGGAACCGGCAACGGCAACCTGATGATCGTGCTGGACATTCCGGTTCCCACGAACCTGAACGATGCCCAGCGCAAGGCTCTGGAAGACTTCCGAGCTGCAAGCGAATAGGAAAAAAGGAAGCGGAACATGGCAAACCAAGACAGAAATCGACCACTGTACATGATCGGCGTGGCAGCAGAGCTGGCTGGAATGCATCCGCAAACCCTGCGTTCGTACGAGCAAAAGGGCCTCGTTACGCCGCAGCGCACGAGGGGCAACACGCGTATGTACTCGCAAGCCGACATCGAGCGACTCGAGCTTATCAACGAGCTGACCGATGAGGGCATAAACCTGGCGGGCGTCATCCGCATCCTCGACTTGCAAGGCCGCTTGGCCGAGCGCGACCAAGAGCTTGACGACTTGCATCGCCGCGTTCGCCGCCTTGCCGATCGCGTGCATGAGCTGGAAACGCACGCCAGCGTCACCAGCCTCATGGCCTCCACGACCACGCTGGCCATTCGCAAGCGTTAGACGATTACGGAATGAGTATTGGGGATAGGCACAACCCTCCCGTTTGTCCCCAGCACTCATCCTAGGAAGGAACCACTATGAGACTCGACAAGCTTTCCGCCTCTGCCACAGAGGCGTTCCAGGCGGCTATGGGGGTGGCGGGCGACGCTCAAGCCAGCGTCATCGAGCCCATCCACCTGCTGAAGGCCATTCTGGATTCATCTGACAACAACTTGAAGTCCATCCTCAAGCGCATCGGCGCCGACCCCGCCGTGCTCAAGCGCACCGTTGACAGCACAATTGCCGGCAAGCCCAAGATGAGCGGCGGTTTGCCCATCACGGCTCCGGGCAACGACCTGATCAGGATTATGGACCAGGCCGAAAAGGTTGCCGATAAGATGGGCGACAGCTACACCACGACCGAGCATCTGCTCATCGCGCTGGCAGGCGACAAAGGCGATGCTGGCCGCATCCTGAACGGTGCAGGCGTCACGGCAAAAGCCGTCGAGGAGACATACGACAAGCTGCGCGGCGACGAACGCGTCACCGACCAGACCAGCAAGATGGAACTCGACGCCCTCAACCAGTACGGCACGAACCTGACCGAAGCCGCCCGCCAGGGCAAGCTCGACCCGGTTATCGGCCGTTCCGAGGAAATCCGCCGCACCATCCAGGTGCTCAGCCGCCGCACGAAGAACAACCCTGTGCTCATCGGCGAGCCCGGTACCGGCAAAACGGCCATCGTCGAAGGTTTGGCGCAGCGCATCATCAACGGTGATGTGCCTTCGAGCCTGAAAGACCGCGACATCATCACGC
>JAFWJU010000126.1 GCA_017511465.1 Eggerthellaceae bacterium
CGCGTTAGCGAGGCAATGGAGCTCGTGCATTTGAACCTCGACGAGCTTCGCGAGAAAAGCCCGTTCGCGTTGTCGGGCGGCCAGCAAAGGCGCGTTGCGTTCGCGGGCGTTCTGGCGATGCGGCCTTCGACGCTGATTCTCGACGAGCCGGCGGCAGGACTCGACCCGCAAGGCAAGCAGAAGTTCATGAACCTCATCGCCGAACTGCACGAACAGCAGGGTATGACTGTCGTCATCGTGTCCCACGACATGAACGACTTGGCGCGCCTATGCGATTACATGCTCGTGCTGAACCGCGGTGAGCTGTTCGCGCTCGGCACACCCGCAGAGGTGTTCGCCGACGAGAGGCGCATGAAAAGCGTTGGGTTGGGCGTACCGGACACACTGCATCTAGCCGGTCGAATCGGCATAGACGTCGAAAGTTTCGGCGACGTCGTCCCCACTGCTGACGAACTCGCAGACCTTATCGCCATGTTGGCCGGTAACGCAGAAAGCGCAATGTGACGATGGAAAACGACGCGCTGTTCGGACGATATTGGGCTGCAGACAGCCCCATCCACCGGTTAGACCCGCGCACGAAGATCGTCGGGACCATCGCGCTCGTGGTCATCACGTTTTGCGCTGGCAACTTCTGGGCGCTCGGGCTTGTTGCCATCGCCGTTGTCAGCCTGTTCGCGCTTGCACATGTCCCGTTTACGCAAGCCCTGCGCTCTATTGCGCCATTGGCGTTCATCATCGTATTGACCGCGCTGTTCAACCTGCTGTTCGTGCAAGGCGGCGAGGTATACGCCGATTGGGGATGGGCGGCCATCACCTCCGAGGGCATCCGCATGGCCATCTTCATCGCGATACGCCTGACGCTGTTGTTGCTTGCAGGCAGCCTGCTGACGCTGACCACGACGAGCCTCGACATCACCGAGGCATTCGAGCGATTGCTCATGCCGTTGCGTCGCATCGGCATGCCGGCACATGAGTTCGCGCTCGTGCTGGGCATAGCCCTGCGGTTCCTCCCCCAATTCATCGACGAGTTCAGGACCATCCGCGCCGCGCAAGTCGCCCGCGGGGCCAAGTTGGCTTCCAGCCCCACGAGAAGCGGGCTTTCAAGCTTGACGAGTTTGCTGGTGCCTCTTTTCACGAGCGCGTTTCGACATGCAGACACGCTGTCGGCAGCGATGGACGCGCGTTGCTACCACGGTGCCGATGGACGGACGCGCTTGCACCCGTTGGTCTTCGCCACGCGCGATGCCCTTGCGGCAGGGCTGCTTGCCGTGCTGTTGGCGGCGACTATTTGCCTGACCATCGTGCTTGGGGCGTGACGCAACCCCCTAGGTTGCGTCTTGTGCAGCTGCGACGTTTTTGAGGTTGGGGCTCATTGACCAAAATAGCTGGCGCCGCTAGAATATCGCTTTGCGTCATTGGGAACCGGGCCCTTAGCTCAGTTGGTAGAGCAGGGGACTTTTAATCCCAAGGTCGGGGGTTCGAGTCCCCCAGGGCCCACCATTCCAATGCGCCGTTACGCTGGGGCGTCGTCCAATGGCAGGACTTCGGTTTTTGGTGCCGACTATTGGGGTTCGAATCCCTACGCCCCAGCCATTTCCACCTCACTCCCAACAAGCAAGTCGTCCCATTTTCCACGAAGCGGGAAATGCGGAATCCCTACGCCCCAGCCAGGTCAGGCACGGTCCCCGCATCGAGGACCGCTCTTTCTTGTTCGCAAATAATTAAGGAGCCAGAAGCGCATGCTTCTGGCTCCTCATCTTAACGAGAGTTCTTGTCTATTCGATTCCCGCAATCAGGTCCGCGATGTCATCGGACGACATGGTCATCTCTTCGCCTCCGTAGCCCTGGTATGTGGCGGCGTATGTGTCAGCGCCGACCTTCCATTCGATGACGGTCGCAGCGTCTTGCGCATCACCAAAGCAGGTGACCTCGGTGCCATCGACATCTTGCGTCCAGTTCAGGGAGAAGTCGCTTAGGTCTCTATCGGTGGCAAGCGACGCATGGGCCGCGTCGGTCTTGCGCACGGACACTCCAGAGGCGGGTCCGTCGTAGAGCGCCTGCACCGCGCCGGCGGTATAGGAGAACTTGGGATTGGAATACGAGTTGCTGCCCATAGTCACAGAATCACTGACGTTGAAATAGTCGACGCCTGCAGCCTGAGCCGCTTCGCCCGCAGACGGCGCGTCAGTCCAGATGCTGACGTCTTTTACCGTCACGCTCATGGTCGAACCTTGGGCCACCTGCGTGCCCGCAGCGGGATCTTGGCTCGTGATGGTGCCGTCAAGATCGCCGGTGGCTTCCAGCGCTAGACCGAGGCTATCGGTCACTGCCTGCGCATCTGTCATCGACATGCCCACCAAATTGGGCGCTTCCAGCGTCGGCTGGGCAGATGACGAGCTGCTCGATGAAGCACTTGACGAACTGCTAGAGCCGCTCGTTGCCGAACTGGCGGATGCCGATATATCAGAAGCCGACATGCTGCCCGAAGCCGAACTTGACGACTGCGCCGAGCAGGCACAGCCAGCGAGCGCCAAAACGGCGATTACCATGGCACCTGCAAATGCCACTCCCAGCAGTTTGCTAAATTTCACACGTTTCACCTTGACTCCCTTTCTCCCCTTTGACTGTCTTCAAACCATGAAGGTGACATGACTGTCGCCCATGCCAATTGTAAGGGGTTTACCCGCGGATGGATTACTGCAAGAGGGAAATCATCCAAACTGGAAGAACGTCGACCATGACGCCATTACCAGCCTCGTGCCATATGGCTAAAACACAATGCCCAAAGCCTGAATGACGAGACCGCACAGGGCGCTGAACACAACGAGGACGAGGACAATGGCGGCGTTTTCCGCCGGGCGGCGATTCGTGCGCAGGAGCACCAGCAAGCCCACGCCCGCAGCCGAGAGCAACCCGGCCATGCAGGCGCCGAACCCGAGCACGCCTTCGACGTAAAGCTGGGCTATGGCCACACTTGCCGCGCAGTTGGGGATGAGGCCGACGATGGCCGAGCCGAACACTGCAAGCGCCTCGTTGCTGCCGAGGAACGACCCAAGCGCTTCCTCTCCCACGATGGCGAGAACAGCGTTGAGCGCAAACGACACAAGGAACACGAACAACGTGACCTGCACCGTGTGCTTGACCGCGCTCTTGGCGATGCCGCCCCACCCCGCATCATGCGCGTGGTCGTGATGATGGTGCTCGTGATCGCACCCGTCGGCGCAATCGTCATGATGCTCGTAGGCGAGCTCGGGATTCTGCTCGCATGTTTCGCAATCGTGCGAGCAATCACATTGATCGCGCTCACACAGCTCGTGGATGCGAAGGCTCTCATGGGGATGATGCGTCAAGCGCAACACCGCATCGACGATGAAGCCGAAGACCATGCCGATGACGACCTTCAGCGCGAGTATGCCCGCGATGGTGGAAGGAGCCACCTGCTCGGCTATGAAGATGGGCAGCATCTCGTCGGACGTGGACAGGTACACGGCGAACAGCGTGCCCAACCCGATGACGCGCCCGGCATATAGCGTCGAGGCGGCAGCCGAGAACCCGCATTGCGGCACGACACCGAGCACGGCGCCGACGAAGGGACCGGCTGCCCCAGCACGTTCGATAGCCGCTTGCGTCTTTTCGCCCGTCTTGTGCTCGAGCCACTCCATGAACAGGTACGTTACGAACAAGAAGGGAATGAGGTACAGCGTGTCGAGGAACGCGTCCCGCAACACGTCGAAAGCTATGTCCAAAAACTCATTCATATGAGCAACCGTTCATTTCCCCATGAGACGCGAAACGGGACGACCTGCAAGGCCGTCCCGTCTTTTTTCCGTTGCGTATGATAGCCGAGTTTTCTATCCGCAACCTTTGAAGCTTCGCGCGTCGCGCGGTTTTTACATCATTCCCCCACCCATTCCGGCGGCAGCAGCGGCGGCGGCAGCGGCCGCAGCGTCGGCTTCCTTCGGAATCTCGTTGATGGTCGCTTCGGTGATGAGGATGAGGGCAGCCACGGAAGCCGCAGACTCGAGAGCCGTGCGGGTAACCTTGACCGGGTCGGAAACGCCCATGGACATGAGGTTGCCGTACTCGCCGGTGGCGCAGTTGAGGCCCTCGCCCTTCTTCAGGCTCTTGACCTTCTCGACCACGACGGAGCCTTCGTAACCGGCGTTCTGCGCGATGGCGCGTAGCGGAGCCTCGACGGCCTTGCGGATGATGTCGACGCCGACTTCCTCGTCCTTGTCGTCGCATTCAACCTTCTTCAGCGCGGGCAGCGCATTGACGAGCGCAACGCCACCGCCAGCGACGATGCCCTCTTCCACGGCAGCGCGCGTAGCCTGCAGGGCGTCCTCGATGCGGGACTTCTTCTCCTTCAGCTCGGGCTCGGTGGCAGCGCCGACCTTGAGGACTGCAACGCCGCCGGACAGCTTGGCCAGGCGCTCCTGCAGCTTCTCGCGGTCGAATTCGCTCTCGGTGCGGTCGAGCTCGGCCTTGATCTGGCCGATGCGGCCCTTGATGTCGGCCTTCTTGCCAGCGCCGTCGACGATGAGGACGGTGTCCTTCGTCACCTTGACAGGACGCGCATGACCGCAGAGTTCGACAGTTGCGTCAGCCAGCGTCATGCCGAAGTCCTTGGCGACAACCTGACCGCCGGTGACAACGGCCATGTCCTCGAGGATGCGCTTGCGGCGGTCGCCGAAGCCAGGAGCCTTGATTGCGACGACGTTCAGCGTGCCGCGAAGCTTGTTGAGCAGCAGGGTTGCCAGAGCCTCGCCCTCGACGTCTTCGGCGACGACGAGCAGTGCACGACCGGACTTCATAACGTCCTCGAGCAGCGGCACCATATCCTGGATGTTGCTGATCTTCTGGTCGGTCAGAAGGATGTACGGGTCGTTGAGCACGGCCTCCATGCGCTCGACGTCGGTGGCCATGTACGGGGAGATGTAACCGCGGTCATACTGCATGCCCTCGACGATTTCCATTTCGATGCCGAACGTCTGGCTCTCCTCGACGGAGATGGCGCCGTCCTTGCCCACTGCATCCATGGCTTCGGCGATCTTCTCGCCGATTTCAGCATCGCCAGCGGAGATGGTGCCGACGTTGGCAATCTGCTCCTTGGTGGAAACCTTCTTGGAGTCCTTCTTGATCTGCGCGACGATGGCAGTGGTCGCTTTCTGGATGCCGCGGCGGATGCCGAGGGCGTCGGCGCCGGCCGTGACGTTGCGCAGGCCCTCGCGCACGATGACGTCGGCCAGCAGCGTGGCGGTGGTGGTGCCGTCGCCTGCAACGTCGTTGGTCTTGACGGCAGCCTCACGCACGAGCTGGGCACCCATGTTCTCGACCGGGTTCTCGAGCTCGATCTCGCGAGCGACCGTCACGCCGTCATTCGTGATGACGGGCGCACCGTAGGATTTCTCGATAGCCACGTAGCGACCCTTGGGGCCGAGGGTGACCTTGACAGCGTCGGCCAGCTTGGTGACGCCGTTGGCCAACGCGCCGCGCGCATCGGCTTCGAAACGAATGTCTTTAGCCATGTTGATTGCTTCCTTTCATTGCAAGTTTGGCACGTTATTCGCAGATGGCGTAAATGTCGTCCGCGCGGAGGATCAGCACGTCCTCGCCATCGTAAGAGACCTCGGTTCCGCCGTACTTGCCGAAGATGACCTTGTCGCCCACCTTTACGGGCACGGGCACCTTGTTGCCGTCCTTATCGAGCTTGCCCTCGCCCACGGCGACGACGATGCCGGTCGTCGGCTTCTCCTTGGCCTCGGTAGCCAGGTACAGACCCGATGCAGTCTGGGCCTCAGCCTCATCGGCTTTGACGATTACGCGATCGCCCAACGGTTTCAATGCCATTGCCATTGCCTTCTTTCTCAATCGACAAACGATACCTATTTCAAAAGTTAGCACTCGCGAGTTCCGAGTGCTAACAGGTACGTACTATAACATCCCAGCAAGACTATGGCGGGACTTTGCCGATTCGTCACCTTCCCGCCACATTCGGGAATAGTCACGGGAAGCCTGCGAGTCGCAGGGCGCCACACACAGCGCAAGGCTGCGTCCTTCCACTGGGGCGCCTGCCCTCTTGACCCGCCCGCATTTGCACGTGTCAGCAAATCGGATGTGGTGACGCGCTCCCCGCGCCCTTCCCGACCCAACGACACTGCGGGACACCGCTTCCCGTATCCGTTAGCGGGATTCCCGTCACCTTCCCGCACCTGCGGACGCGTTCCCGTACCTGTTAGCGGGCTTCCCGCCAGAATCTCGTACCTCTAAGGCCCTTTTCAGCCAGCCTCCTGGATTCGTGGCAGGATATGGCCCAACAGGTACGGGAATGTGGCGCAAATCGGCCTAAGAGGTATATGCCGTTTATCATCGCCGCAGCTCAACGAAGTGGGGCCCCTTCCCAGCCCGTCCCTGTTAGCCCCTTTTCCGCCATGAAGTTGAGCCGCGTGTCAAAAATGCCCTTACAGATATGGGAATGCGGCAGGAAACCGACTAACAGGTACGGGAACCGGGTACGATACGGTCCATCGGGTGTGAGAACCCGGCAAGAATCGGCCGAACAAGGATATACCGATTCGTATCACCGCAGTTCAACGACGCGCGTCCTTTTTCCAACTCATCCCTGTTGGCACGAATCTCACCACGAAGCGCAACCGTTACCGGCGGATGTTCCAATACAGGATAAGGGCGAAGGCGGCGGCCAGGGGCACGAGCATGACGAGCCACATACAGGAATACGCTTGCACGATGCCGCCGGTAATGGGCACGAGCGCCTCGATGACGAAGCCAGCTGTCGCAGGGCCGATGAGCACGCCCACGTCGAGGCCCGTGAACGCGGTGTTGCTCGCTGCGCCACGGCGTTCGACCGGTACCGACCCGAGCGCCATCGACTGGATGAGCGGCGCGCATGCTCCAAAGCCCGCAGAACCGACAACCGCCACGGCCATGAAGCCGGCGAAGTCGCGCACTTGCCACAACATCACGTACGACGCCGCGAAGAACAGGCACCCGACTAGCAGCACGCGAGGGGCTCCGAACCGGTCGGCCATCTTGCCGAACAGCGGACGCGTTGCAACGAGGCAAAGCGCGTACACGACGAAGTACGTCCCCATGCCCTCGATCCCCAACAAATTGCCGTACAACACGAGATATGACGTGACACCCGCGAATGCGATGGCAAGCAGGCATAACGCAACCGCTTTCGGAACGGCTTCGCGCGCGAACATGCGATCAGGCGCAAAGCGATACGGCAAGCGCTCGCGCTGCGGCTCCTTCACGAAGAACACGCCGATCATGGCCACGAGCACGCTCGCCGCCGCAATGAAGTACGCATTGGAAAACCCGACGGAATCGACGAGCCAC
The DNA here is from genome assembly GCA_017511465.1 of Eggerthellaceae bacterium. Classification (GTDB taxonomy): domain Bacteria; phylum Actinomycetota; class Coriobacteriia; order Coriobacteriales; family Eggerthellaceae; genus UBA9715. Next base: position 7,363 of record JAFWJU010000126.1, read on the forward strand.
AACCCGACAGCCGGTCCGATCACCTGGGCAAAAGACTGGGCGAGCGCGTAGATGCTGATGCCCGACGCCATTTTGCCGATAGGCAGGAACTCAGAGACGAGCGACATGCCCAATGGACCCGCACATCCGATTCCGATACCGTGCAGCAGACGCACGCAGAACAGCGCCGGGATGGAACTGACAAGCCCATAACCCAGAAGCGAGATGCAGATGAGCGTCTGCGCAATGAGCAGCATGCGCTTACGCGAGAAGCTGTCGAATGCGGGGCCCGCGAACGGGCGCACAAGCAATGCGGTAATGCCGAATGCCCCTACGACGATGCCGACCATCGAGGTGGCGGCTCCAAGCGCGTCAAGGTAAACCGGCAGCGTCGTGTTCAACATGAACGCCGCCATGCTTTGGAAGAAGTTCGTCGCCATGAGCGCGACATACGGCGCGCTCCAGATGGTTTCTCGTTTCACTGCTTGCTGTTGCAATTCGGTCATGCGTTAAGTATAGGAACCACATGCGTGGCGTGCCAATGGCCGTGCCGCTGAAAATGGCATTTCTTATCAAAGAAAACCGATGAGAAGGCGCTTCCAAAAAACAAGGAGGCCGACGTTGCCGTCGGCCTCCCCTCTCGGTGCAAATGGATTTGCCTATGTCCTAGTAGTTCTCGGCGCGCAGCTCGAAGTAGGCCTTCGGATGAGCGCACACGGGGCAAATCTCCGGCGCCTTCTTGCCGATGACGATGTGGCCGCAATTGCTGCAGATCCACGTGCGGTCGCCGTCGCGCGAGAAGACGAGGCCGTCCTCGACGTTGCCGATGAGCTTGCGATAGCGCTCCTCATGATGCTTCTCGATGGCGCCGACCATGCGGAACTTCATGGCAATTTCCTTGAAGCCCTCTTCCTCGGCGACCTTCGCGAACTCATAGTACATGTCGGTCCACTCGTAGTTCTCGCCGTCAGCGGCATCATTCAGGTTGGTCAACGTGTCGGGCACATCGCCGTCATGCAGGTACTTGAACCACAGCTTGGCGTGCTCTTTCTCGTTCTTCGCCGTCTCCAGGAAGATGTTGGAAATCTGAACGTAGCCTTCCTTCTTGGCTTTGCTTGCGTAGTACTGATACTTAGCATGAGCCTGCGACTCACCGGCAAATGCGGCTTGCAGGTTGGCCTCGGTCTTGCTGCCTTTAAGATCCATGGGGAAACTCCTCTCGTCTTGGTTTACCTCACGAGCAAACAGTACCATACCCACATGTTGGCAGCGTCGGCATTAGTCGACAAGTTTCCAACAAGCGGATGGGGTTAAGACATTGCGCTTTAGCACATAGGCAGAGGGCTGCCCGCTATTTCTTGCCGGATAAGCTCTTGGCCTGTTCGACGATGCGCGCCGCGAAGGCACGGGCATCGTCGCGACGGGCGAGCAGCTCGTCTTGGATGTGAACGATGGCCTCGTTGCCGGATTCGCTCAAAGCTGCGGCGGTCTCGGTTGCCTGGGCGAGCGCATCGCGCGTGCGGGTGCGCATCTCGCGCGTGAGCTCAGCGGCGGCAAGCGCACGCTCGGTCACGGCGGCTGCGGCGTCATTGGCGCCTTGCTGGGCAGCTTTGCGGGCGGCCATGAGCGCTTCCTTGGCGCGGGCTGCCAGGGCGTCTTCTTTTTCCAGCACTTCGCGCATTATCGCTGCGACGGCATCGATATTCTCAGTAGAGTAATCATCCTTGATTTCATACTCGTGTGCGACTTGCAACGTTTTCTCTGCGATGGCGGTCGCCTCTTCGGCTACGGCGTTTACCGATTCCTCGACCGCTTCGAGGTCGACCTCATCGGTTCCGACACGCAGCGACTCGCGCACGTTCATGACGAGCATCTGCAGGCGGTTCTCGATGTTAGCGAAACTGACATCGGGGTCATAGTCGAGGGAAAGGATTTGGGCCGCTGGATACAGCTCGCGCAAGCGCTTGACGATGCCGCGCCCCACAATATGGTTCGGCAGGCATCCAAACGGCTGCAAGATGAGGAACGCCTCGCAACCATGGTTGGCATGGTGAATGATCTCGCCGGGAATGAGCACGCCTTCGCCCGCATCGAACGTGTGATGGATGATCGGATCGGAATCGACCACCAAATCGGGCATGCGACATGCCGGCTCGTAAAGCGGATGCGCGGCGGCGATGCGGTCGCACACGTCATGTCCATGCTCGAACACCATATTGGTGATGGCGAGATTCGCAGCCTCCGACATGGGCTTCTTCACGTCGTATTCGGCAATCTGCGAACCCTTGTAGAAGTACGTCTTGCGGATGACGTCGGTCATCTTGGCTTCGATTATCTCGAAGCCGTTGTCCTCGAGGTATTGCTCGACATCGTGGTTGGCACCAGGATGGAAATTCAGCAGGTACTCGCCCACGATGAGCACACGCGGACGCAGTTCGCTGCGGTCGTATTCGACGGTGCGCATGATGTCGATGGCGCGCTTGAAGCCTCGCTGGGCACCAGACGTGCCGTGTTTCTCGAGCCCTTCGATCACTTCGTCTAACGCGCGCTCGAAAGCGGCGTCGGCCGAACCCGGGACAAGCTCGTAGGGGCGCATCTTGCGCAACAGCTCTTCGAGCGCGTCAATCATCGGCAGGGTCATGCCGATGCGAATGGCGGAGATTAACGACAATTTGAAACCGGGATGCAAGTCGTGATAGTCGACGTCGTCGTTCGTGATGATGGGTACATGCGCATAACCCGCGTCGTCGAGCGCCTTACGCAGCAGCGCGCCGTAATGCGTCAAGCGGCAGTCGCCGATGTACTTGCCGGTGGCGACAGCCACATCGACATCGTCGTACTTTCCGCTTTGCAGTTCAGCCAGGCATTCGCCAATCGTGATTTGAGCGGGGAAGCATATGTCGTTGTGCACGTACTGCTTGCCCAAGCGGATGGCCTCGTCGCGGCCGATGGGCATGGGCACGGCGCGCACGCCCTGCTTGCTGAACACGGCGGCCATCATGCGTGAGAACGCATGCGACGTGTTGGGCACCAAGATGACCTTCTGCTTGCGATCGGCTTTCGTGTACTTCACGGGATACGGATCGCTCAGTTTCCGCAACGGAGCAGTCGCGTGCTCTTGGCGCTTGATGTTGATGGTCTCGACAAAAGAGCGAATGCGGATGCGCAGCGGCCCGGGAACATCGGATTCGTCGACCTTCAGGATAAGCGGTGACTTGTTGGTGATCGAGTGGGTCAGTCGCACGATTTCGTCGGAAAGGTACGCGTCGTGACCGCAACCGAAGCTGACGACTTGCGCATATTCGAGGTTCGGGTCCTCGGCCGAGATGATGGCCGTGGCAAGCATGCGCGCATGGTAGTTGTTGACGATGTCGAGGCGACTTTGCGACAAGTCGATGGAGCTGATGCCGGGCACGGCGTCGGGCACGAGCACGGGAATGCCCAATGCCGTGAACATGCTGGGTAGGTCGTGATTCACCAGCAAGTCGTTGTGATACGGACGAGACGCCAACACCACGGCGTACGTCCCCTCGCGTCGCACATGTTCGATAACCTCGCGGCCGGCGGAAAGCAGCTCGCTGTGGAACTTGCCCTGCGCCAAATCGGCGGCCGCAATGGCGCGGTCAGTCAGCTCTTGCGGGATATCGAACGTCTCGAGCATCCATTTTCCCAGCTGACGCGATCGGTCGATCTCGGTGTACCAGTGCCATAACGGCGCATCGAACACGACGTTGGCGCGCAGTTCGGGATTGTCGGAATTGCGCATGACGATGGCGTAACCCTTGACCACCGCGCACATCGACTCGCTCGTCTTCTCGGTGTTTTCGGAAGGAACGGTCGTGATGGACGGCATGAATATGCGGTCGACGCGCATGCGCTCGAGATCGCGCACGTGGCCGTGCACGAGCTTCGCGGGGAAGCAGATGGTGTCGGAGGCTACGGCGGGTAGGCCGTTTTCGTACATGGCGCGCGATGACGGATGTGATAGGCGCACATCGAAGCCGAGCGAACGCCAGAACGTCGTCCAAAACGGCATGGTGTCCCAGAATGCGAGCACGCGCGGCAAGCCGATGGTGATGCCGCGGGGCTTCGAGAGCTCGGGAGCCGGATAATCGTTGAACAGCAGCTGTTCACGCACTTCGTACAGGTTGGGCACGGCCTGCTTCTTGGCGCGCACCGCCTTCACCTTCTCGCGAACGGATGCATCGCGCGGGTCGCCCACGACCTCGCCGCGCTCGCAACGGTTGCCGGTGACGTACGTGGTTCCATCCGAAAACGTGACGATGGACCTTGCGCAGTTGTTCGTGCAGAACGGGCAAATGGCGTTCGCCGTCGTCGTGTACGACAGCTCCCGCACTCCCGACAGGCCGATGAACGACGAGCGCAGGCGTCCCTCGCCTTCCGTGGTCGAAAGCTCGGCGTTGCGACGTGCGAACAGCGCGGCGCCGATGGCGCCCATGAGCCCCGGATATGGGGCGCGTGTGACAGGGCGTCCCACATAGTCCTCGAACGCGGCTAATACGGCGTCGTTGGCGAACGTGCCGCCTTGCACGACGATGCGCTCGCCCAGGTTATCGAGGTTCGACACGCGGATGACCTTGGTGAACACGTTCTCGATAATGGAGCGGCACAAGCCCGCCATGATGTCGTCAGGCGATTTGCCGTTCTTCTGCTCGGTCACAACCGATGAGGTCATGAACACGGTGCAGCGGCTACCCAGCTCGGCAGGGCTCTCGGAACGGAATGCCGCATTGGCGATGTCGGTTGTCTTGAAGCCCAAGCCGCGTGCGAAGTTCTCGAGGAACGACCCGCAACCGCTACTGCACGCCTCGTTGACGAGGATATCGGTGACGATGCCATCGTCGATCCAGATGGCTTTCATGTCCTGGCCGCCGATGTCGAGAATGAACGTGGCGTCATCGACATAGCGCGCCGCCGCAAGCGCATGGGCCACGGTCTCGACGACGTGGCAATCGGCGCGGAACGCCTTCGCGAACAGCAGCTCGCCGTAGCCAGTCGTGGCGCAACCGAGGATGTCGAGCCCCACGCCCGCCTCGCGCCAGCGGTCTTCCATGTCGCCAAGCGCTTTCTTGGCCACGTCGAGGGGCTCGCCCTCGTTGTTGGCGTAGAACGAGTCTATAAGCTCGCCGTCCTCATCGAGCAAGGCGAACTTCGTCGTAGTCGACCCCGAGTCGATGCCCAGATAGCAGCGAATGACATCGCCCCTCTGATAAGCTTCGGGGCCCAATGGATCTGCTCCCGGAGCGTGGCTCTGCTGGAACGCAATGCGCTCCTCGTCGCTTGCGAAGAAGGGCCTGCCTTGGCTCGGGCGCAAGTGAATGTTGTCAGCCACCTTCTTCACGGCCGCACGGGCTTCTTGCAAGGTCGTGACCTTGGCCTCTTCGTCGAAAATCTTCTGAAGCGAAAGGGCCGCACCACGTGCGACGATGATTTCTGGCTGGTTGGGAACGATGACGTCGGCGCCGCTGATGCGCAGACGTTCGGTGAAAACGCGGACGAGCGTGGGATTGAACGTCAGGGGGCCGCCTTCGAAAATGACGGGCGGAATGACGTCGAGGCCCTGCGCCAATCCGCCGAGCGTTTGCTTGGCGACGGCATGGAACGTCGAAAGCGCAATGTCCTCTTTAGCCGCCCCTTGGTTGATGAGCGGCTGGATGTCGGTCTTCGCGAACACGCCGCAACGGCCCGAAATGCTGTAGAGCGTAGACCCCTTGGCAGCGGCGTCGTCGAGCTCTTCAACGGGAATCTTCAGCAACGTGGCGATCTCGTCGAGAAACGCGCCCGTGCCGCCCGCGCACGAACCGTTCATGCGCATGTCGGAAACCTTCAACGTGCCTTCGTCGTAGCCGGGCTCGAAGAAGATCATCTTGGCGTCCTGGCCGCCCAACTCGATAGCCACGCGCGCAGACGGATAATGCGTTGCGACTGCAACGGAGTTGGCAATGACCTCCTGCACATACGGCACGTCCAGCGCGGCGGCGAGCTCTTTGCCACCAGAGCCGGTCACGGCCAACGACACGGGCGCATCGCCTACGGTCTTTGCAATCTCGTCGATGACGCGAATGGCTGTTTGTAGCTGATGTGCATGATGGCGCAGGTAGGTAGCGCACACGATTTTGTGCGTTTCCCCATCGATCGCCGCGGCCTTCACCGTGGTCGACCCGACATCGATGCCGACTAATAGCTGCTTTGAAGTGTTGTCCATAGCATCTAAGAATACCGCATAATCTGAAGGGAACGATAACGAGAACATGACGCTAAATCAAAGCATTGTGTCATACAATGGCAGCAATGTCCCCGCATTCGAAAGGTATCGCCATGATGAAGCTGAGTGACTGCCGCTACGACGGCAAGGGAACGTTCAAACTCGCCGATTACCCCACATCCGCGAAAATCGACAAAGCCAAACGCCCCGAAATCGAAGAGCTGATGGCCAAGAACATCGAGCGCATGAAAGAGCTTCAGGACAAGCTGGCCGCCCAAGGGTCCGAAGGCGTCATCGTCATGATTCAAGCCATGGACGCCGCCGGTAAGGACGGAGCCATCAAGCACGCCATGAGCGGCCTGAACCCGCAAACCATCGAGGTTTACAACTTCAAGACGCCGAGCAAGGAAGAGCTCGCGCACGACTACCTGTGGCGCGCAGTGTGCCACCTGCCCAAGCGCGGCAACATCGGCGTGTTCAACCGCACCCATTACGAAGACGTGCTCATCGTGCGCGTGCGCGGTCTGTGGCATGGCTACAACATGCCGAAGCGCTGCCTCGAACTCGACGAGGACACCTTCTTCGCACAGCGCTACGAGCGCATCACCAATTTCGAAGACCATCTCTTCGAAAACGGCTACCGCCTGGTCAAGATCTTCCTCAACATCAGCCGTAAGGAACAGAAGAAGCGCTTCCTCGCGCGTATCGAAGAACCTGACAAGAACTGGAAATTCTCGGCCGGCGACCTTGACGAAAGCGAACTGTGGCCGGAATACATGGACGCGTTCGAGAAGGCCATCAACGCCACGAGCACCAAGGTCAACCCCTGGTACGTGATTCCCGCCGATCAGAAGTTCTTTGCACGCTACCTGGTCAGCGAGGCCATCCTCGAAACCCTAGAGGCGTGCGAGCCCGAGTATCCCAAACTCTCGGAAGAGGAAATCGCCGAGATGGAGGCGTGCCGTCCGAGGCTGGAGTCGTAACGACAGTTCATGTTTGAAAACAGAAGCGGCCCTGACGGGTCGCTTCTGTTTTACTGGTACGTCGAGCCGCGGTTGACCTCCCATTCCTTCCGCTTCTATGCCTCTTACTCCGATTCTTGCCGCAATTCCATGCCTGCTGGACCGACCTCATACCTCTAATCCCGATTCATGCCACGATTTCATACCTGTTGGGCAAATAATGCCCATGCTTTCTTTTCATGGCAGGAATCAGGCTTAGAGGTACGGCTCCTGTTTAACCTGTTCGACTCTGAACTGCGGTGATACGAAATGGCACATTCCTGTTCGCCGAATATCTGCCGCAGTTTCATATCTATTGGGCGTAAACCTGCCATGAGGCTTCGGAACAAGACAGAATCAGCCTTACAGGAATGGAATCGAGGCAGGAATCAGGCTAAGAGGTACGGAGGAGTTGAAAAGGCCACCAAACAGGAATGGAATCGCAGTGCGAATCGGGCCAAGAGGTACGGGGTCGGAGATGGGCAATGCAAATTGGACCAAAAAGGAAGGGCTCCATGGCGACTCAATCGGGAACCGATTCATAAACGCGTTTTGGGCAATAAGCCCTTTGATTGACTATCTGCGTTCTTTACGCCTCGCGGATGCGGTCGGCCAGCCAGCTGGCCCATTCCTCGACGCCCGTGCCCTTGGTGGCGGCAATCGGGAAAATGGGGGCCTTCGGGTTAAGGTCGCGCACTGCCGTGTAGAAGGCCTCTTCGTCGAAATCGAACACGGGCATCGTGTCGACCTTGTTCAGGATGACGGCCTCGGATACCTGGAAGATACCCGGGTACTTCAGCGGCTTGTCATCGCCTTCGGGTACCGACAGGATCATGATCTTGGCGTTTTCGCCCAAATCGAAATCGGTCGGGCATACGAGGTTGCCCACGTTCTCGATGATGATCAGGTCGAGGCGCTCGAGGTCGAGCACGTCGATGGCGCGCTTGAGCATGGCGCTTTCGAGATGGCA
>JAFWJU010000127.1 GCA_017511465.1 Eggerthellaceae bacterium
CGGCTGCGATTGCTTCCCCGACAACGACGCACCCGTCGTGCCCAACGTGGGCATGTTCGCCTCGTGGGACCCGGTGGCCATCGACCAGGCCGCAGCGGATGCGATTTGCGCACAGCCGATAAACGCCGGCACCCGCCTTTCCGAAGCGCTCGAGGAGTTCGGCGGCGAAACGGACCACTGGAACGCGCTTCATCCCCATGCGGAATGGCGCCTGCAACTGCAACATGCCGAAGAGCTCGGTATCGGCACGCGTGCTTACGAGCTCGTTAGATGACAAAGGGTCAGGCCCTTTGTCATCTTGCTCACATGAGCTTGGACGCCTCGACGCGCTCGACGAAGCGGCCTACGACCTTCACGAGCGGGCCGCGCAGCACCAGACCGGCGAGCAGCAGCGGCACTGTGAACGCCGCCACCAGCCCAAGCTCGACCCAAAAATCGTTCGCATAGATGCCGAACATGGCCGCACGCATCGCGCGCACCGCATGCGTGACGGGCAGATACGGGTTCACATTCTGGAAGAACTGCGGCAGCAGCTGCAGCGGATAGCTTCCGCCGCCGCCTGAAACCTGCAAGATCAGCAAGATGACCGAAAGCGCTTTGCCCAGATTGCCGAACACGGAAACCAGCGTGTAGATGATGAATGCGAACGAGAGCCCCGACACCCAGAAACACAGCAGATAGAGCAACGGATGCACGGCTTGAACATGCAGGAACAGCAGATTGCCCATGCAAAGTGTCGTGCTCTGGGCAAGCGAGAGCAGCGCCACCACACCGAAGCGCCCGCAGAATACCTCCGCCGACGATGGGTCGTCCAGCTCCGAAAGCGTGCGTTCCGAAGGGTTCAGCTTGAGCGCTACCATGATGAGCAACGCGCCAATCCAAAGCGCAAGCGGCGTGTACAAAGGCGACATCGCCGAACCGAAATTCTCCACCGGATACACCGCATGCCTATCGATTGCCACCGGCGCTGCGAGCAGCGACGCGTACGCATGCGGGTCGGAACCCAGAATCTCGCGCAATACCGACGTATCGCCTTCCGCAAGCGCATCGACCATACGTTTGCCCAGGTCCTGCAGCTTCTGCGATGACGATTCCAACGTTGTGGCGGCGTTATCCAGCTTGATGTAGGCATCGCCGAGCGCATTGGACACGGAGCCCGCATCCGAGATGATATCGCCCTCCACTTCGGAAAGCAGATTGCTCGCCGCACGCAGCGCATCGGCCTGCTGGGCGACGACGACCGACAGGCGGTCGAGCGAAGGCTTCAGATTCTCATCGTAATCCGCCTTCGCATCACGCACATGCTGCGCCGCCTGCTCGGCAAACGCCTTTGCTTCCGCACGTTGCTCCTGTGTCGAAGCGCCACGGCGCTCCACCTCGTCGGCGGCTGCGTACAAGGCATCGCGCAACTGCTCCTGCACGGCTGCCGCGCTGCGCATGCGCTCGAGCGCGGGTTGCACCGCAGCCGCGTCCTCTTCGTCCAGCTGATCGGCCAATTCATCCAGCCGATCCACTATCTGGCGCCAAGCGGCAGCGCGGCCATCCACCACCGCCGCACGGTCGCGCAACGCTGCAGCGGCATCCCCTGAAGCGCTGTCGGCCATATCGAATGCCTGGTCGATGGCTTCGGACATCGCGTCGTAGCCCTCCGCGCTTTGGGCTATAGCCTCGGAAAGCGACGCGACCGCGGTATCCAACGCAGAGGCGACCGATTCCGCCGCGCTCCGCGCTTCAGCTATCCGACCTGCGATTTCGTCTCCCGATTGCTGCGCTGTCGACACGAGCGATCCCGTACTCGCCACCAGCTGCCGCGAGAGGGAGAGCACGTCGGCATACGCGCGCAACGTCGAAGCTGCGTGGGACATCTGCTCGCCCGCTGCTTGAACATGCGCGCCGAGCGCGGCAATCCTTCCACTTGCATCCGCGTTGTCCGCGTAATCCGAAAGAGCCGAAACGATGCTTAAAGCAGTCGACCCGAGCGTCTCCGCAAACGTGCGATTCACCTGCGCGACGATCTGGTCGGCCCCCTGGTCGGTCACGCGCGGCGCAATCGCACTTTTCTTCTCGTTGGAATAATAGATGATCGCCGCATGCTCCACGTCATCGGAATAAAACGACATCATATCGCGGCTGAACGTGGCGGGAATCACCACCGCCGCATAGTAGCGGCCCGCGCGCACGCCCTCCACCGCGTCTTCCTCTGTCGTGAAATACCAGTTCATCTGCTCGTTTTCGCGAAGAGCCGACATCACGTTCTCACCGATGTTCACGCGTATGGGCACTAGATCGCTCTCGTAGCCCTCGTCGGAATTGGCCACGGCAACCGTCAGGTTGCCCGTGTTGTCGAACACATCCCAGCAGGCAAGCATATTGAACCACGAGAACAACGAGGGCAACGCGATAAGGCCGAGCACTACGATGCCTGTGATCACGTTGGACCGCAAACGCTTCAAGTCGCCCACGAACAAGCGCCATGCGTTTCTCATTGCTGCGCCTCCCCGCCGTCGCCTTGCCTATGCTTGCGGCCGGTATAAAGCGCCTGCACCTGGGTGTCGCTGAGTGCATCGAGCGAAAGGCGCCTCTCCAGGCTGTCCTTCATGTACTCAATACCTATAAGGAACAGCACAATAGCGACCAGCCACGCCAACCACAAGGCAAGCATGGCCGCCTTGGTTGCCTGCGAAACCGCAAGGACTATGGTCGCGATAGCGGGAACAGCGATTCCCGCCACGATCGCCCACATCTTCAAGCGCGGGTACAGCTGCATGAAACGCGCCGTGCTTTGCTGCATTTCCTGCCGGTATTCTTCGCGGTCGGCAAGCACCTTGATCATCTGCGAGATGCGGTAATGGTGCTCCGGCAGCTCCGTGGATTCGATGTTGATGATGTCGCTCTGCTCGATCTGCTTCGCGAACAGGCGATTCAGATTAGCCAGATAAGGGCGCGCAACCGAGCCGAACACGTCGAACGCCACGAGGAACCCCAACAGCACGGCGATGTTCGCACCCCATGCATTCTCGTAGAAACCGCAGATGGCCTCGCGCATGGCGTCGATGCCGTACGTGAAGGGGAACAGCGGGTAAACCGCCTGGAAGAACGCGGGGGTCATCTCGATGGGATACAGCCCCGACGCGCCCGGGATTTCCACGAATACGAGGATGATGCAAAACGCCTTCCCCACATGCTGCAACGTCGTCGAAAGCGCGTATTGGATAGCCAGGTACGCCAACGAGGCGATTATGGCCGTTAGGAAGAACACGGGCACGCTTGCGCATTGGACACCCAGAATCAGACAGCCTGTGCAGCAGATCACCGCTTGAAGCGCCGCCATCACCGACAGCAGCAATCCGCGCGCGATATAGCGCTGCGTCACCGTGGTGTCGCGCACGCCCTCGTCGTCCACTTCCAGACGCATGATCACCATCAGCATGAATACGCCGATCCACAGCGTCAGATTCATGAACAGGGGCGCCATCGCCGAACCATAATTGTCCAGCGCGTAGAACTTCTCGGTTTTCACCACCGTGGGCGACATCATGAAGTCGGCGATCTTCGACACGTCCAGATTGTCCAAGCCCAAATCGTGGGCGATGGCATCGGCGGAGCGCAATGCCGCCACGTCGGCGGTGACCGTGCGAAGCTCCCCCGCCAAATCCGCGAGCATGCCGTCCGTTTGCGCGAGCGCGTTCTTCGACAGCGCAAGCGTCTGGGACAGTTGGTCGAGCACGGCGCCCACTTGGTCGATCAGCACGGATTGTGCCGCCACGGACGCGGAAAGCGCGCTTGCAGCCGCGGATATCTTCGCCAATCCCTCGCTCACCGCGGGAATCGTCTGGGTGCTCAGCTGCTCGCGGTAGGAGTCTGCGCGCCCGATTGCCTGCTTCGCCTGCGCGCTCGTTTCCTCCGAGGCGGCGAGCATCTGCTCGCCGAGAGCGTTCACGCTCTCCGAAAGCGTGCGGAGGTCCTCCACTGCCTGTTCGGCGGCGGCAGCTTCGCGTTCGAGCTCGTCCGCGAGAGCATAAAGCGCCGCTCGCTGCTCTTCGTCGGCAGCGCCTTCTGCAGCGGCGCGCAGTTCGGCAGCGGCATCATATGCCGCCTGCGCCGTTGCTTCACCCTGCGAGAGCGCCGCTTCGACAGCGCCGTGAGCTGCCGAAAGACCGCTCGCTGTCTCCTGAATGGCGAAATCGGCTTTCACGATGGCCTGCCCCAACTCTGCTGACGCATCGTCCAGAGCCGTGCCAGCCGTTAGCGAGAACCGCACGAGCTCCGTGTTCAAGTATTCGACGAGCGCCGCAGTCTCGCCCAGCCCTTCGGAAACGTTGTCTATCTGCGTTTTCGCCGAGGAGAGGAGCGGTTTTGCCTCCCCGATGCGCCCCATTGCCGTGGAAGCCGCCGTCGAAAGGCCATCGAGCGACGCCCGCGCGTCTTCGATACCCGCAGATGCGCGTGTCAGCTCCGCAAGCGCGTTTCCCTGCACGCGTTCCAGATCGCCCTGCACGCTGAGCGCCGACGCTTCGAACCGCTCGGTGACCACGCCGCTCACCGTCGAAACGAACGCATCGTTGATAGTCGTATCCAGCGTCATCGCCCCGACGTCGGTGATTTTCGGGGCAACGGGGCTGGCCTTCTCGTTCACGTAGTACTCGATGAGCGGTTGAACCTGCCCGCCGTGCACCAATGCGGCAAGATCGCGGCTGAATGTCGCAGGGATGATGAATGCCGCATACGCCCGACCGGAGCTCACCTGCTCCATCGCATCGGCGCGATCCGTGATCACCCAGCCCAATCGACCGTTTTCGCGCAGCTGCTCCAGCACGAGCGCGCCCACATCGAGCTCGCCGGCCAAATCGTCCACAGCGCCCTCATCCTCGTCGACCACGCAGACACGCAGATTGCCGGTGTTGTCATACGGATCCCAAAAGCCGCGCACGTTGAACCATGTGTACAGCGACGGAAGGACCAGAAGGAACACGGCGACGATAATCGCAGCCGGTGCCTTGCCGAACCGTTTTAGGTCGCGCACGAGAATGCGCCCTATGTTTGCCAGATAACGCAACGTGCTCCGCTTATGTGCCTGCCGTGTTTTGCTGCTACGTTTATTCACGCTTGATCATTAATAACCGGATGCAGATTATAAATGGAGAAACATCCTTGATGGCCTGCTGCAATTCAAAACTGCATCAATGATGCATGCTTGTTACCCATTTGTCTGGATTCTTTCAGACGTTATTCAGCTTAACTGGTCATTGTGTCCAATAGCAACGATGAACCGACGGGAAGGAATTCCCATGAAAACTTCGAAGATCTGCGCCGTTAGGATCGCAGCCATGCTGGCCGCATAGCTCGGCGCCTGCTCCACCGGCACCGCATCCAGCGCAAGCGCCGCCAGCGCCTCATCCGAAGCGCTCTCTCGCCACACAGGCAAGCGATGTTACCGCATCTTCCGCCTCGGCCTCCGCAGCGGCTGCGTCGACGAGCTCCGCGAGCGCGAAGACCGCCTGCTTCATTACCTGGGAGAGCTTCTGATGGAGCTTGTGCAGTCCGCTCGGGGTTGCGCCTCTTTTGCGCAGCTGCGCATAGGTGGCGCGCAGCATGGCGGGCGTGAGGTCAACGAGGTCGTAGTCTCCGAAGTACTGCTTGATGCGGCATATGGTCTGGCCTTCGCGCTTGTAGGTGAGAGGGGAGCCCAGCGTTCCCTCCCGCTGGTCGTGGAACTGCTGGGCGTGTTCTCCGACGGTCGGGATGATGCCCTTGCGCGCGGGAGCCTCGCCGCTGCTAAGCTGCCACTGGTACTCCTGGAGGGCGTTGATGGCATCGGTCTTGGTCCCGTGAACCGTGATCGATGGCGATCTCAGGTACTTTCCCGTGACAGGGTCTTTGCCGAGAGACACGCGTACACGCCACCTGTATCTGACGAGCTTCTCGATCGAGCCCATTCCCCTGACGTTGATGCTGTTGCCCTTTCCCACCGCTGCCTCTTCCCAAGCGTTCTCAGGGCCTTGTTTCCAGGGCGTCCCAAGGCCCTTTGCGGTCTAGGGAAGCGCTGGAGAAACCGACCTCTTTTCTCTTGGAATTAAGAGTACAATAACGTGCTCTTATGGGCAAATCATGGGCAAATTTGCCCATAAAGCGATGATCATCGATGATGCTCGTTGGACAGAAAGATGCCGTTGACCTGCGAAAACGTGTGATTGTTGATAATGGCTGATACCTAACAAAGCCGCTCATAACCCGAAGGGCGCCTGCTCAAATCCCGCTCATGGGAAAAATGTTGGTTTTAGACTTCTTCCCAGGCCTCGTCGAGCTGATTGACGCTCATCTCGACGATGCTGCGCACAGCGGCGAGCTCCGATGACTTGACGCCCTCGCCGGAGGTGTCGGCCTTCTCCTCGAGCATGGCGAGGATCGATGCTGCTCCTTCAAGCCGTTCCGAGCTCTGTACGATGGCGGTGACCACCTCGCGGGGGATTTCGCTCTTGCTGGCCATGGGCCGTCCTTTCCTGGTGGGAGCATCCACGGGCGGAAGCGGGCCTCTCGAAATGAGAGACACCCGCCCCGGGTGTCACGCCGTTTGGGATTGCAACCAATACCAAATGGACAGGTGCCCCTCATTGGGGGTATTGGTTGCAAGTCTTCAGTTGGCGTGACGATGCGATTATAAGCCATGAGAACGCACAGAGAGCTCATACGGCGATGCCTTGCGAGCGCTTCGCCTGGGCGAGCATCGCCTCGAGCTGATCGACTGTGAAGTTTAGGTTGATTCCCTGCTGTCTAGGTGCGCCATACGGGTAGCGCTCGTCAAAGAAGGTGTCGTCGATGTCGAAGGCTTCCGATACTTTTGAAACGGCGGCACGTTTTGCTTCAGGATCGACTTCGGCGTAGGTGTTGAGAGTAACTGCTACGTTGGCGTGGCCTAGGTAGCTCGCCACCGTGCGCACGTCGGTGCCTCCGGCTATCATCATGGTTGCGAAGGTGTGGCGCAGGTCGTGGAACGTGCATTCGAATGCGTTCATGTCGCAGAACGACTTGAAGTCCTTAGAGAGCCGGGTGGGGTGGTACGGCCTGCTATCCTTGCCCTCCTGGGTGCCGAGGATGTAGGAGTCGTTGGTCTTGAGCCCGAGCTCGGCCGTGGCGTATGCGGCGTCTTTCCGCATGGCCGAGAGCACGGCGAACAGCCTCGGAGTGAGGGGTATGGTCCTGCGGCTCTCGGCGGTCTTGGGCTCCTTGACGTAGAGCGTGCCGCCGGAGAACGCCAACGCTCGGTTGACCGTTATCTCGTGGTCGCCAAGGTCCGACCAGCGCAGCCCGCATATCTCGCCGCGGCGCATGCCGGTCGTGAGCGCGAGTTCGATTGCGAGGCCGAGCGGGGCGGGTTCAGATTCGCGCGCGAGCCTCATCATACGAGTGCGCTCCTCGCGGGACAGGGCATTTACTTGCTTTCGCTGGATTTTGGGCGGTTTGCAGAAGTCACAGGGGTTCTTCGTTACGAGGTCGATAGCCATCGCGTATTTCATGATCTGTTTGAGGAAGACGAACGGCCTGTGAACCGACCGCGGAGCGTAGCCCCTCTCGGTCATGGACGCCATCCATGCGTTCACGTCGGGTATCCTGAGGTCGCCCACCCGGATGTTTCCGAGCTCTCGTTTGATTGTCTTCACGTGCTTCTTGTAGTCCTCGATCGTGGAGCGTTCGACGGTTCCGCTGTTGGCCTTGTACTCGATAAACGAGTCCGCCAGCTCGGCTATCGTCATCCGCGTTCCCGCGGCGAGCCCCTGCGAGTCGAGCAGCCTTATCAGATCGTTCTTCTTCCGCTCCGCCTGCTTTTCAGTGCGTGCCGTGACGGTGTGGTAGGACCTCACCGCCTCGCCGGAAAGCGGGTCCTTGTGCACGAGGGTCACCTCCCACTTGTCAGTATCGCCGCGCCGTCTCAAGCCCTTGCTGGAATACTTCATGCCGATCTCCTTCGTCCGTTTTCCACAGCGTTTACGGAAGCGATTCCAACCGACATTTTGACCGACTTGGAAACCGACTTTTTACCGACTTCCGTGTTCAAAATGGGGCAGAATTCGAGGAGGACAGCAGAAGATGCAGAATCGGGAGATAGAAAAAAACACAGGTCAGGGGCCTGTTGTCTTCACAGCCTGAACACAGGGATGCAAGTGAAAACGGTGCCGTTCTCGTTTGCAAGCCTGAGGTCAGGGGTTCGATCCCCCTATGCTCCACCAAATTTCAGACCGCCGCCAGGCGGTCTTTTTTTCGCGGTGGAGCACAGGGGGGGTGCGCAACGCAAGCAGGATTCTTTCCTGGTTCGATTGTCCAAGCGAGGCAATCGCGAAGCAGAATTGTCATACAATTTGATTGTCGTGGAACCTGCTGTTCTGACATCGGGAGAAAGGAAGTCCTCGAAATGACGTTCGCTGAAGACCTGAAGAGCACCGTACTCGAGATGCAGAAAGAGGGAAAGATTCCGGAGAGCCTTCCCATTCCCCGCTTCCGTGCTGCAATTATCCGCAATGACCAGGTCGAATGGCTGGAATGGATGACGGGCATGTACGACAGCAGCGGATCGGACGACACGTTTGCGGGCATTCCGGGCTACGGCATCGTGGATGTCGAATTCGACGAAGCCACATTGGGCCCCAATGGCTGGTACAAAACGAATGTCCAAGACGGCAAGGTTATCGGCCTTACCGTGTATTACGACACTCCCAATCCCGAGGAAACGGGCTATTTCAAAGCCATGTACCGCGTGCACTGGATGGGCGATAACCCCGCCTGGGGCAAATACGAATACGATGACGAAGATGACGGCGCCGGCAACGACGTCGACCAAATAGACATGATAGAGCTTACCTTGTCGCCCGAATAGGACACGGTCGCACCGTTCTAGTGCAGGGGCGTTGCTTTCTGCTTTGCCTATGCCTTATCCGCACGTGACGCGTTGTCGGCGTTCATGGTCATGCTTTGGAAGCGGTTCTCCATGAACTCGTCGTCATAGTTCTCGTTACAGAACGCCTCGATGGCGGTTTGGTTTTCGTAGTCCATCGTTCCTGCTGCGCGCTTGTACCAGCAGTCAAACGCCGCGAGGGTTAGCACGCAGTCAATGACCATGAGCACCGTGCACACGCCGGTGACAACGTAACGCCAGTTCCACGGAATCTTGTTAATGAGCTTCAAGAGCAACGGCGTGGCGAACTTCACCCACAAGAGGCCAAGCACGCCCCACATGCACATGAACATGAAGTTGGTGCGCCCGTTGATGTTGAGGAACGTCCCCGAGTAATCCCAGGCGACGATACCGAACGCGACTTGCAAAAACCAGCTGACGAAGTATTCGAACGCGCCGCCGATGAAAGCGCTGACCAAGAAGATGAGTATGGGGTTCTTGTCGTGGAAACGGTTGAGCGCGATGGTCATGAGCACGGCGCCCACACCGTAAATGGGGCTGAACGGGCCGTATAGCAAGCCTGCACGGTCCTGGTAGACGCCGGGGTCCACTACGACCATGTGCCAGATGACCTCAACGATGAGTCCAGCGACGCACGCGACGATGAAAATCCAGAATATGTTGAAGAAGTTCAGCGTCAGGTAGCCCTTGCCCGTGGTGTCCAGACCAAGCGTGCCGTCTTCCGCTTCTGACTTCCACTCAAGCTCGTGCAGGCGGCGCTGAAGCTTGCGCTCGTCGCGAAGCGCCGGGTCGGAATACGACTGCAACACGATGAGGATGATCATGTTGATGCCCGGGGGAATGAGCTCTCTCGACATGCCGGTGAGCATGAAATGGCATATCAGGACGACTGCTTCAAGCGCGATCATGATGTCGCACAGAAGCACTGCCTTGTGGCGCTTGCCGCGCAGCAGGCGCACGCCCAGGATGACGAACATCACTGCCAACACGACCGAGACCACGATTGACACGATGCCGATGACGAGCGTCGTCGTGGTGTGGTCATCGAGTGCGGAGAGGTCGACATCGCCGAAGAACACGGCGAGTATGGCCAACACGAATGCAATGATCTGATCGATGCCCGCGATGATGCCGAGGACTCCGTAAATGCGCACGAGTAGTGGGTATTTCTCGGGCTCGTCTTGTTTCGCGTATTCGCGTCTGCTTATCTTCTCTTCTGTTGGAGCCATGGGGTTTCCCTCAATTCTTCTTGCTGGGTTTGCCCGGCACCACCCGTCCTGTAGGCTTTGCCTTTCGGATCGGCCGATTCGCTTGGTACGGGTGTTGCTCGTTGTGCCGCAGATTACTCGCCGTCGTAGAACTCGGTCTGCACGAGTTCGGTGTTTATAAGCACGGAGCTCTGGTTGAACTCGGCAATCAGCTCCTTCGCGACGACGGCTGCCAGCGCACATGCGACGATTGTCCTCGTTACCTTCAACTTGCCCCTCCTTAGTCAGATTTCTGCCGAGGAGTATTCTAAGCGTTTGTAACGTTGAGAGCGCCAAAGTTAATAATAACGATGGCCAAACATGAGACGGCGGGTTACGAAGTGGTTGCCTTCGTCTTTGGCTGCTCCTGTACGTATTGCGTTCCCGCGTTATTGAGCGTTTTAAGCGAGTTATCTACAAATTCGAACAAGTACGGTTCTGTGCCCGAGTCTTCACCATCCACCTGGCAGCGTATTCCGTACGAGTCAATCCACCAACTGCCGTAGGCTTCTCCTTTTGTATTGTGGAAGGAGAACGTTCCTTTCCAGCTGAATGTGATCGACGCTGTTCCATCAGTCGAGTACCACGGTTTCCCTGAGTTTATCGCGCTATCCAGCTTGTTTGACTGAATGGTCCCCGTGCTCACGCGCTCGAAGTCGTAGGACTCTTTGAATGACCGATTCCTGTTCGGCTCGGCGATATGCAGCACTATTCTTTCGGCCCCATCGTTTTCGTACGTAATCCAGTTTCCGTTGTTGAGGTTGCATCTCCCGTTAGACAGCGTGTAGGGGGACGATACTTCGAAGTGGCTGTTCGCAGTGTCTTCCGTATGCCGCATGCACCCGTTTCCGTCGAAGGAGTACTCGACGACGATGCTTTCTCCCCCTGCGTCGAAGTGGTCGCATTTCCATGTGCCGACGAAATCTCGAGCCGAAACGCTTGTAGAGGTCGCAGTACTGTCTGATGTCGCCGACGATTCCGGAGGGGTTTCCGCCTCGACTGCCTGTTTACTGGCTTCGTCACCAAGCGAACCGCCTTTCGAATTCAAGCTGCCCATTATCATGACCAACGCCACAACAGCTGCCACGATTATCGCAACCACCAGTATCGCCACGCGCTTTGCGGCTCGCTTTCGGACGGTCTTCTCTTGTTCTGTCAGAACCGACGATATGTTTTCCGGCACCCTTCCAGCGGCTCGCGGGGAAGTTTCGCGCTGCGATGCCCCGCAATAGTCGCAGAACTGAGAGCCCTCATTCAGCTCGTTACCGCACTTCACGCACCTCATAGAACCGAAGCACCTCCATCGTAGTCCAACCCGCAATTGATACAGTAATTCCAGTTGTCAGCTCGCGCCGTGCCGCACCTCGGGCATTGCGCGAAATCGCTTTCCACCGCTTGCTGCGTGCTTGACGAGACGTATGTTGCCAAGCTTGCAGGCAGTGCCGGCGTGTCGGCAAAGCGGTCCAATAACCGCATGGTTCCCAGCCCGCTGTTTTCCAACATGCTGTTCAGCTCGGACACCATCATGTTGTCCGTCAGCCCGTCTGCGGCGTCTGCGCCTGCCTTCACGGCTTCAAACGCGATGGTGTTGAGCGAGGTATCGGCCTTGCCAGCTACCGTGAAAACGTCGAGCGGCGAGTTCCGCGATGCGCCAATTTCGAATTTCCGCACGTCGGAGGCGGCATAGCGCACCTTGACGATTGTCTCGGGGCTCGTGAGAAGAACAGCCTTTTCAACAGCTGTCTCTACAGCGTTCATTTGGAGCAATGACTGGTAGTCGGTGTCCGACACGGGATCCGAGAAATGAAATTCATACGTGCAGCTTGTTGCGGTCGATTGCAATCGGGCCAGCCTGGATTGCCAGCTCTTCGAAACCAGATACGTCTCTCCAGGTGCTCCCGTCAGAATCTTGACAGCAACGTCGCCGGGCATGCACGCCTCAATTCGGCGCAACAGCTTGCTGTCGTCTGCGCAGGGCAGCATGAACACTTCGACCAGCCTGAAAAAACCCTCCGATCTGAGGATGATGCTTCCGGCCTCGTACATCGCCCTTGGGTCGAGCTTCGTCTTTCTTCGAAACATCGCCACCGTCTTCAGCAAGCAAACATAAACAA
Source organism: Eggerthellaceae bacterium (assembly GCA_017511465.1). Lineage (GTDB taxonomy): Bacteria > Actinomycetota > Coriobacteriia > Coriobacteriales > Eggerthellaceae > UBA9715. The sequence goes on from JAFWJU010000127.1 coordinate 12,270, forward strand.
ATATCGATTATACGCTCAAAAGCCTGCTTACAGAAACAGGCACTATTTGCTGATGAGCGCTATTGTTGCATGTTCGAGCAGGAGGTAACGGCCAATAGTAATACATTAAACGATGCGAAAAGAGGATGCGCTTCGCCTCGTGAGCCTGCATTCCGGAAAGGCTCCGCCATCAATCTTCGCTATCTATAACGGCGAGCTGGTGGCGGCGTACTTCATCTACGGCTACTTCGTTATAGCGTTTACGATATCGCTCAACACCCTCGCGCAGCGCCGTGCAACGCCGGCACAGGCCACCATCGTCTACTCGACCGAGATCGTGTTCTCCACCATATGGGCGACGTGCCTGCCCGCC
>JAFWJU010000128.1 GCA_017511465.1 Eggerthellaceae bacterium
CGAACGCTACGAAACCGAAGCCGAAGTCATCCTGAACGCAGGGTTCCCCGCGTACTTCCTCATCGTGCAGGAATATATCCAATGGGCGCGCGATCACGGCATCGGCGTCGGTCCCGGCCGCGGCAGCGCGGCAGGCGCCATCGTGGCGTATGCCATGGGCATCACCGATCTCGACCCGCTCGAGAACGGCTTGCTGTTCGAGAGGTTCTTGAACCCCGAACGCGTCGAGATGCCCGATATCGACGTCGATTTCGAACAGGGCCGCCGCGAAGAAGTCATCAACCACATCAAAGACGTGTACGGTGAAGACCATGTGTCGCAGGTCATCACGTTCGGCACGCTGCAGGCGAAGAACGCCGTGCGCGACGCTGCCCGCGTGTTGGACTACCCGTATGGCGTGGGCGACCGCATCTGCAAGCTCATCGGCGACGAGCTTGGCATCACCATCACCGATGCGCTCGAAAAGAACCCCGACCTCAAGACGGCTTACGACCAAGAAGAAGACGTGCACCAGGTGATCGATTCAGCGTTGGGAATCGAAGGCCACCTGCGCGGCGAAGGTGTGCACGCATGCGCCACCATCATCTGCCGCGATCCCATGAGCGATCATGTGCCCATGAAGCGCGACACCAAGGGCGGCGGCGTCATCACGCAATACGACGGCCACTACACGCCCGACCTCGGCCTTCTGAAGATGGACTTCTTGGGCTTGCGCACGCTCGACGTGCTTTCGATGGCGTGCCGCAACGTCAAGGAAACCCACGGCATCGACATCAAGCCCGAGGACATTCCCATCGACGACCCGCTGGCGTTCAAGCTGCTGCAAGGCAACTTGCGCATGCGCGACACCGACTTGGACACGAGCTTCGGCACGAACGCCGATGCGGTGCTCAACATGGACGGCCTCTTCCAGGTCGAGGGCGCGCTGTACGTCAGCTTGTTCAACCGCATGCCGCCGACGTCGTTCGCGCATGTCGTGGCATCCATCGCGCTGAACCGACCCGGCCCGCTGGAGTCGGGCATGGTCGACGACTACGTCGACGTCGCTTCGGGCAAGAAGCCGGTGCACTACTACGACGATCGCCTGCGTCCCATCCTCGAGGAAACCTACGGCACCATGGTCTACCAAGAGCAGATCATGCAGGTGTCCATGCGCATGAGCGGCTTCTCGGCGGGCAAGGCCGACAAGCTGCGCAAGGCCATGGGCAAGAAGAAGATCGACGTCATGCGCCAGCTGCAGGAAGACTGGAACCAAGGCGCAGTCGATAGCGGTTATTCGCTTGAGATTGCCAAGCGCATATGGGAAGACGCCGAAAAATTCGCGAAGTACGCGTTCAACAAATCGCACTCGGCGGCATACGCCATCCTGGTCATGCGCACGGCATATCTGAAAGCGCATTACCCGTACGAATTCATGGCGGCTGTGCTTTCCAGCTACATGGGCAAGACCGACCGCCTCATCCGCTACATTTCGGGTTGCAAGCATTCGGGCATTCCCATCCTGCCGCCAGACGTCAACTCGTCCAACGCCGAGTTCACGCCCGTGCGCGAAGGCGTGCGCTTCGGTCTGGTGGGCGTACGCGGTGTGGGTCAGGGCGTGGCCGACGAGATTATCGCCGAGCGCGAGCGCGGCGGCGCGTTCACGTCGCTGCACGATTTTGTGAGCCGCGTTGATGCCAAGTGCTACAACCGCAAGGCGCTCGAAGCGCTGATCAAGGGCGGCGCGTTCGACTCGACGGGATACACGCGTCGGCAGATGATGCACTTCGTGGAAGACACGCCGCTGCTCGAAAGCGCTTCCAAGCGCCAGCGCGACCGCGACGCCGGCCAGGTCAGCATGTTCGACCTGTTTGGCGACGACGAGGGCTCCGGTTTCGAAGAAGAGGTTCCCGCGCCCGACGGCGTCGAGTGGCCCAAGCGCGAGAAATTGGCGTTCGAGAAAGCCATCATGGGCATTTACGTTTCGGAGCATCCGCTCGAGCCGTACGAGGGCATGATCTCCGAAATGACCAAATATCAGATCGGCGCACTAGCCGAACGAACGCAAGAAATCAAGTCGGCAACGTTCGTCGGCATGGTCTCGAACGTCGTCACCAAGCTGACCAAGCGCGGCACCCGCATGGCGACGTTCAACCTCGAAGACACGACCGGCTCGATAGAGTGCATCACGTTCAAGTACGACGAATGCGCAGAGGCTGTCGTCGAGGACGCCATCATCAAGGTCAAGGGTAAATTCGAGCATGGCGACCGCGGCAACCAGATTATCGTGTACGAGGTTGAGACCATCGAGCTTTCGGAAGATGCTTTGCGGCCCCTGCAAATGGAACTGCGCGTTCCGTCGGGCGACTTCACGCAAGAGCGCGTGCAGCGGCTGAACCGCATCTTGGAATCGTATCCCGGGCGCGATTACGTTGTGCTGTTCGTTCTGCAAGCCGACGGTCGCAAGTTCCGCGCCGAGCTTCCGCTTACGGTTGATTCGCGCAACCCCATCATGCGTGCCGAAATCCAAGACTTGTTTGGAGCCCCGGTGTGGTAACGCTTGCGATGAAAGTCGCCTATCGTGGGGCGGTGTTCGCCGGGTTCGCGCGGCAACCCGACCAGCTGACGGTTCAGGGCGAATTGGAACACGCCTTGCAAACGGTGTTGCGCCGTCCCGTTGAAACGACATGCGCCGGTCGTACCGATGCCGGCGTGCACGCGCGTGGGCAAGTGGTCAGCTTCGACATAACCGATGAAGAGCTGCGCGAGCTTGACGAGCGCGACGCCGGAAGCGGCCGTGTGCGGTTTGCCAGCCTGCGCCGTTCGCTCAACGCCATCACGCACGAGGACATCACGGTGCGCGAGGCATGGCAGGCTGCCGATGGGTTTTCGGCGCGCTTCGACGCGACTGCGCGCGAATACCGCTATTACCTGGCGATTGACGAGGTGCCGCCCGTGTTCATGCGCGATTTCTCGTGGCACGTGGGCCCTGTCGACGTTGACGCGATGCATCGCGCATCGCGCTGCCTTATCGGCGAACAGGACTTCAAGAGCTTTTGCCGGGCTTCGTCGGCAATCGACAAGCCAACATGCCGAAACCTGATGGAGGTGTCGTTCGAGCACCAGGATGTTGCAGGCGAGGGCATGTTGGTCGTGCGCGTGGTAGGCAGTTCGTTTTTGCATTCCATGGTGCGCACAATCGTGGGAACGCTGGTCGATGTGGGCCGCGGGCGAAGGCCCGAGTCGTGGGTCGCCGAAGCGCTTGCAGCTTGCGACCGCACGGCCGCGGGGGAGTGCGCGCCCGCCCAAGGCCTCGTGTTCTGGGAGGTGAGTTATGGCTGAGGAAACGCCAAAGAAAGCGGAGCCGCAGCGTCAAGAACTTCCGCTTGCCCAGTTCACGCTTCTCTATGAGTCTAAAGATGGAAGGCTGTGCCTGTTCGAGGACGCCGACGGTCATCTGACTGCCGTTCGCGCCGATAAGCTGGCGTGATCGACGAGGTGAGTCTCGGCGCCTGCTTTCATTACCCAACCGTATGAAAGGACCGACCATGAACGACTCCAGTATCCAGACGTTTCGCGCGTGGGTTGACGAATGTGCGCCGGGACGCATGGTGTTCTTTGGCGGCGCGGGCGTGTCCACCGAAAGCGGTATTCCCGACTTCCGCAGTCCTGACGGCCTGTATGCGCAGAAGTACGGCGACGTCCCACCCGAGGAGATGATTTCGCGCACGTACTTCGACCGGCATCCGCAGCAGTTCTTCGAGTTCTACTTCGACCGCATGATCGCCCGCGAGGCGCAGCCCAACCGCGCGCACCGCAAGCTGGCGCAGCTCGAGCAAAAGGGCACGCTCTCGGCCGTCATCACGCAGAACATCGACGGCTTGCACCAGCTGGCCGGCAGCGAGACGGTGTGGGAACTGCACGGCAGCGTGCTGCGCAACTACTGCATGCGCTGCGCTGCGCCCTACGACCTCGACGCTATCACGCAACTGCACGAGCAGGCCGAAGACGGCGTGCCGCGCTGCCCAAAATGCGGCGGCATCGTCAAGCCCGACGTCGTCCTGTACGAGGAAGGCCTCGACAGCAACGTACTGAAGGAATCCGTCAATGCCATCCGCCGCGCCGACCTGATGGTCATCGCGGGCACGTCGCTTGCGGTGTACCCGGCAGCGGGCCTCATCGACCACTTCTCGGGCGAGCATCTGGTCATCGTCAACCTGTCGCCCACGCCGCGCGACCGCTTCGCCGACCTGTGCATCCAGGCCAAAGTCGGCGACGTGTTCGATTGGTGATGAGCAGCCGCTTTCCTTGACAAACGGCAAGCCACACGGCAATATACCGTCTTGCGCGAAAGCGCTCATATCACGTGGGGATGTAGCTCAGCTGGGAGAGCATCACGTTCGCAACGTGGGGGTCGTGGGTTCGAATCCCATCATCTCCACCACGTAAACTCGGCAGGTCGGGAATTGTCCCGGCCTGTTTACGTTTCGGTACAAAAGGCGCCTCGGCAGCTATACGACACCCACGTGTATTATCATCGTTCTAGTACGGAAAGAAACGAAAGCGCATGACCGATGATCAGGATTGC
>JAFWJU010000129.1 GCA_017511465.1 Eggerthellaceae bacterium
CCGAGGGTCCCTACCCGAGAAGACTGCCGACGCACACCTGGTGCAGTCAGGGTCCAGCCGGTATCGCCGCCGGCTTCCAACGGGGGAACGACGGACCTGACTGAGATTCGCCGGTCTGGGATTCATCGATAAGGCATCGCCGCGCAGAGGGCTTTTGCAGGCGAAACCCCGCATCGTCATCTGCATTCCGTGCGGCGCCACGTCTGTTGAGAAGCGCGCCGTGTTCGAAGCCGCCATCCAGGCAGGTGCGCGCCAGGCCTACCTCATCGAAGAGCCCATGGCGGCCGCGATGGGCGCCGACCTTCCGGTCACCGAGCCCACGGGCAGCATGGTCGTCGACATCGGCGGCGGCACCACCGAAGTCGCAGTCATCTCGCTTGGCGGCATCGTCACGTCGTCCAGCCTGCGTCTGGCCGGCAACAAGATGGACGAGGCCATCTCCATGCACCTGCGCGACCTGCTCGGCATCAAGATCGGCGAGCGCACGGCCGAGGTCATCAAGATCAAGATCGGCTCCATCCTGCCGTTCGAAGACGGCCGCGAGCGCGACATGATCATCTCGGGCCAAGACATGGTCACCGAACAGCCCAAGGAAGTCACCATCCAATCCGAGGACGTCCGCGCCGCGCTCGTCGAGCCGTGCGAGGACATGGTTCTCTCGATTAAGGAAACGTTCAAGAAGACGAACCCCGACCTGGCCAGCGACATCATCCAAAACGGCATCTTGCTGACGGGCGGCGGCGGCCTGCTTTCGGGCCTGGACCGCTATCTCACCGACAAGCTCGAAATCCCCGTATGGGTCAGCGAGACGGCGCTCACGAACGTCGTCACCGGCTGCCTGAAGGTGCTCGAGACGCCAACGGCGCTGCGTCAGACGCTCATGAGGTCGCGCTAGGCGCGGTAAGGTGCGCGCTTTTATGCCGTTTAACATGCAACAAAACGGAGCTCCTGGAGCGCGAAACATCGTGCTTGTCGCGCTGCTCATCGTGTCGCTCGTGCTTGTCACGGTGTATGCGCGCGAGGGTGCGACAGGCCCCATCCATTCCTTTCAGAACTTGTTCACGGGCGGATCCGCCGTCGTGGGAAGCGCAGGTGCGCGCGTGGGTTCCGCAACCGAATCGGCGGGCAACTCGGTAACCGACCTGACGGCGAACGAGTCCTCGCTCGTCGCGTTGCGCGAGCAAAACCAGAAACTGCGCCAGATGCTTTCCGATGCCGAAGAGTACCGCCAGGAAGTCGAACGCTTGCAGGGCTTGCTCGACATGAAGCAGGTCAGCGGCGTCACGGGCCCAGTGGCGCATATCATCGGCCGTTCGGCCAACGCGTGGGACCAATCCATCACCATCGACCTCGGTTCGAATGACGGCGTCGAAGCCGGCATGACCATCATGGGCGCATCGGGTGTCATCGGGCAGGTTTCTCAAACGGCTGAAAAGACGTCAACGGTGCGCTTGCTCACCGACCCGAATTCCGGCGCGGCGGTTATGATTCAGTCCAGCCGCGCGAACGGCATCGTCCGCGGATCGATCAACGGCTTGCTGTACCTCGAGGACCTCGACGAGGGCGTCGTTCCCGAAGTGGGCGATGTCATCATCACATCAGGCTTGGGCGGCAGCTACGAACGCGGGCTCATCGTGGGCGCAGTCGTCAACGTCAACATGGCTACGAGCACCACGGCGGGCACTGTCATCGTCAGCCCGAACGACAGCGCCGCCATGCTCGAGGAAGTCATAGTCGTGTTCAAGGCGCCCGATGTGGCGGCGGCGGAAGCGGCGGCAGCCCGCGCAGCGGAGGAAGCGCAGCAAAGCAGCTACGAAGAAGACGAATACGATGACGATTGGGAAGGGGAAGAGTATTGATAACCCCTGACCGCATAGCCATCGTGGTAGGCGCCGTTCTAGCCGTGTTCTTGCAGTTGGTTTTGGCGCCCCACATCTCCATCCTGTCCGCGATGCCGAACTTCATCGTCATCTACGCGTTCATCGTGGCAACGTCGCGCCCGCATTCGTACGGCGCCGTGCTGCCGTTCGTCCTGGGCTTGCTGTACGACCTTCTGACAGGCGGCCCGGTTGGCGCGATGGCGTTCTCGCTGACGGCTTTCTCGTATCTCACCGCGCGCCTGCTCTCGTCGCTCGACAACGACACGCTGTTCATGCCGCTCGTCTTGATGGCGCTGGGCATCTTGCTCACCGAGCTCGTATACGGGTTGACCTTGTTGCTGTTCGGCTACAACGCCGGCATTTTCGAAGCGTTCTTGTACCGCATCGCGCCTTGCTTCGTGTACGACTTGGTGCTTGGAATCATCTTGTATCTGTTCACGACGCGGCTCTTTCGCCAGACGGGCACGATTCATCACGACATCACTCAGTTGAGGTAGGGGGCGCCGATGGTTTTCGCAATCGTCGTCGCCATCGTGACGCTCGTCGTGATCGCAGCGGCCGTCGCCGCGTTCTTCATCATCCGCTCGCGCAACGAGGGAGCGGTGGGGAAGCCGCGCGGTGGACGCGACGTCGTCAAATCCATCGACCACATCAGCGCTCTGCCCTCGCACGGCAGGCCCTCCGTTTCGCCGACGCCGAGCATAAGCACCTCTTCCGTGCGCACGGCGCCTTCGTCGACGACAGGACGGCCCAGCGAAACCGTTCATTCCCGGTTCGTGGCGGTCGGCGTCTTGGCGACTGTCGTGTTCGGCGCACTCACCGCGAAACTGTGGAGCATGCAGGTGCTCTCGTCGGGCTCATACAAGAACGAGGCGTTGCAGAACAAGTACACGACCGTGGCGACACCGGCACCGCGTGGGCTCGTATACGATGCGAACGGAGTTCTGCTCGTTAAGAACCGCACGGTGCTCACCGTGCTCGCCGACGCCTCGGTCGCCGAAAACCACGATGTGATACAGCGCCTTTCGGCCGTGTTGGGCATTCCCTACAACATCGTAAGCTTGCGCATTCAAAACCAAAGCTCGGGCGCTCAAAGCCAGCGCGTCGTCGCAGCGGATGCGCGGCAGCGTGACGTGGCCTTCATCGCCGAGCATTCCGATGCGTTCGAAGGCGTAACCGTGCAAGAGCGCACCGTCCGCGAGTACCCATATGGCGCCCTTGCCGCCCACGTGCTCGGCTATACGGGTACGGTTTCCGAAGAAGAGCTGCTCACGGTGCCCGAAAACCGCGTCATCGAACTGGGTGACACGGTGGGCAAGAGCGGCATCGAGGCGTATTACGACAACATGCTGGCAGGCGAGCACGGACAGCGTCGCGTCATCGTGGACTCGCAGGGAAGGGTCGTCGAGGTCGAAAGCGAGACGCAGGCCACGCGCGGCAACGACGTGCACCTGACCATCAATGCGGCTGTCCAGTACATCGCCGACCTCGAGTTGGCCAACCTCATCGCGCCCGAAGGCGTCATCGGCAAGGGCAGGGGCGTCGGCGGCGCAGTCGTCGCCATGGACGTCACCGATGGCAGCATCATCGCCATGGCAAGCTATCCCACGTTCGATCCCACCACGTTCACGGGCGGTATCGCGCAGGACGTGTGGGATTTGTACTCCACGGAGGAAAGCTACTACCCGCTGTTGAACCGCGCGATTTCCGGCACATATCCGGCGGCTTCGACCTACAAGGCGTATACGAGCCTTGCGGGCCTGAAGTACGGGTTCGCCGACGACAAGAAGAAATGGAACTGCGAAGGATCGTGGGACGGCTTCAACTCGGGTGACTGGCAGAATTGCTGGGATTTGGGCGGACATGGCGAAATCGACCTGTTCAGGGGCATCCGCGTATCGTGCGACGTCGTGTTCTACGAGATAGCCAAGGACTTCTTCTATGCCGGCGTCACGCAAGGCGGCAGCATCAGCGACACCGCATTGCAAGAGGAAATCGCGAAGTTCGGCTTTGGCCAGCAGACGGGCATCGACTTGTCCGGCGAGGAAGCGGGCCGCATCCCCACGCCCGAATGGAAGGTGCAGCACTGGGTTGACGTTCCCACCGAAGGCTACTGGCGCGGCGGCGACCTTACCAACCTCGTAATCGGCCAGGGCGACTGCCTCATCACGCCGCTGCAGAACGCGGTGGGCTATGCCGCCGTTGCGACGGGCAACCTCATGCGCCCGCATCTGCTGAAGGAAGTGCGCAATACCGAGGACCAGCCGGTTGTCACGTTCGAGCCCGAGGTCGTCTCGGTGCCCGATGTCAAGCCCGAGCATTACAAGCAGGTTCGAACCGCCCTGAACTACGTCGGCGTCGACTCGGATGCCGTGGTGAACGCATTCGAAGAGTGGGGCGTCGACGTTATGACCGTCGGTTCCAAGACGGGTACTGGCGAGGTTGCCGGCAAGGGCGACGTCGCGTGGTACGTCTGCTACTATCCTTTCGACAAGCCAAAGTACGTCGTGTCCACCTGCATCGAGCAGGGCGGCGGCGGTGCCATCATCGCCGGCCCCGTCGGTGCGCACGTCATGGGCGCCCTCATATCCGCCGATCGCGGCGATTTGACCGATGTCGGTTGGGTGGCCGGTTCGTCGGGCAAGTCGGTGGCGTTGGGCACGACTGGCGCCGAAGCGAGGACGGACTAGCGTTTCATGCCCGAGATTTCCAACATAACAACGGGGAACCCGATTTCGCCTGGCGGCAACAGGTCGTCGCGAAGGGGAGGCCTGCCGTCCATCAACCTGCCGTTCATCGTGGTCATCGCGCTGCTCGTGCTGTACGGGCTCGTCGTGGTGTATTCGGCCGTCAGCACCGACGAGGACTATTCGTTCACACGCCAGCTTGCGGGCGTGGGCATCGGCTTGGTCGTCATGGCCGTCATTTGGGCGTTCGATTACCGACGGCTTTCCGACTACACGGCGGTGTTCCTCATCATCAACGTCGTCCTCATCTTGTCACCTCACCTGCCGCTTATCGGCGTCAATACGATGGGCGCTACCTCGTGGATCAAGATCGGGCCCTTGCCGCAGTTGCAACCGGGCGAGTTCGCCAAAATCACGGTCATCTTGCTCGACGCGTCCATCATGGCGCGTTACCAGGGCAGGCTCGACGACTTGACCGAGTACCTGAAGGCCGTGGGCATGATGCTCGTGCCGTTTGTCTGCATCATGACGCAGCCCGATTTGGGCACAGGCCTCGTGTACCTGTTCATCGCCGCTGTCGCGCTTGTCGTGGGCGGCGCTAACGTGCGCTATCTGATAATCACGCTTGTCATATGCGTACTCATGGTCGTGGCCGTGTTCCTCATCGACGAGGTGATCAAGAACGCATCAGGCGAATACAAGCTGCTGAAGCAGTATCAGCGCGACCGCCTGCTCGTGTTCATGAACCAAGGGTCAACCGACTTGACGGACGAGGGCTACAACTTGCAGCAGGCCATGATCGCCATCGGTTCGGGCGGCTTGTTCGGCCAAGGCTACATGCAAGGCTCGCAGCATGCGCTCGGCATCTTGCCCGAGGCGCCAACTGATTTCATCTTCTGCGTGCTCGCCGAAGAGCTCGGGTTTTTCGGTGTTTTGGCACTGCTGGTTCTGTACGCGGCCCTCGTTATAATAGGATTCCGCATAGCCAATGCATCGAGCGATATGTTCGGAGTGCTCATCGTCATGTGCATCTTGGGTATGTGGTTGTTCCACATCCTCGAGAACATTGGAATGACGTGTGGGCTCATGCCCATCACCGGCATCCCGTTGCCGTTCATGAGCTACGGCACGTCGTTTATGATCATGAACTTCGCGCTCCTCGGCTTCATGGGGTCGGTGTGGGCGCATGGAATGGAAAACACGAGAAGGACGTCGTATGCAACTCCCCATTGACGTGAAGGCCCTGATTAACGAAGCGACCGACATCAAGGCGGCTAAGACCACAGAACTGTCTGTCAGCGTGTACATCGACGAGACGGCTCCTGCCGAGCTTGTCGCTCACGTGCGCAGCATGTTCGCCAGCACGTCGCCGACGGTGCGCATGACGCTGTCCTACCTCGATCGCAACTTCTACCCGCAGTCCGATGACGATATCGCCATCGTCGTGGCGGGCGATTCCGCCAAGGTGGGCGCTGCGGCAAAGGCGCTGCGCGCGGCGGGCGTGCCCGTCATGGTGGCCACGCTTTCGCCTGCCGCTGTCGCCGAGCGTGCGCAAGCTGGTGGGTGCGAAATCCCCGAAGCCGATATCGTGGCTCCGTGCGAGGTCGACGAAGCGGCTGAAGGACCCTATGAACTCAACGACGAAACCACCGCGTTACTCGATGACCGCATCGGCCGCTGGATTGTGGCCGTGTGCCGCGAGAAGCGCCTGGCGTTCGCCGTTTCGTTCCCGTTCATGCGCCGCTCGCTCGCACGCGATGCCGTGCAAGCCACGTCGTTGCAGAACGCGGGCATTGGCCTGGTGCCGATTATCCCAGGCGCCGACCTTCCCATCATGACGCTCAATCAGGCGAAGATGGTGCTGCAAATCGCAGCGGCCTACGGTCGCGAGATGGACAAAGACCGCCTGAAGGAACTTGCCGCCGTCGTCGGCGGGGCCTATGCATGCCGCACGCTCGCGCGCGAGCTCGTGGAATTCGTGCCAGTGCTTGGATTCGCCATTCGCACGGGCGTCGCGTACGGCGGAACGGCTGCTTTGGGCCATGCGGTCATCGATTATTTCGAAGGCGGCGAAAACGCCAACGGCGTGGCCAATGTGGCATCGCATGCAAAGGAGACCGGCAAGAAGATCGTCTCCAAGGTGCGTTCAATTGCAGCCAATCCGAAATCCATCAACATTGCGGGCAAGGTGAAAGACTATGCGCCAACAGTGCGCGACAAGGTCGTCGAATATGCCCCTGTCGTGCGCGAGAAGGCAAACGACCTTTTGCCCAAGGTCGTCGATGCGGCCACCGATGTCGTGTCCAAGGCCGTTGCCAAGTAAACGCATGGTTCCGTTTAAGAGCATCTGGTCGCACGTCGCGCCATTGGTGGCGCATGCCGAACGGCCTTCGCGCTACATCAACCATGAATGGGGTTGCGTCTACAAGCCCGACGCGGATTTCCGCTTCTGCATGATTTACCCCGACACGTATGAGCTCGGGCAGGCCAACCAAGCGTTGCGCATCCTGGTCAACGCCGTCAATGCCCGCCCCGGCATGTCGGCCGAGCGCGGTTTCCTGCCCGCTCCCGAAATGTGCGACGCACTGCGCCAAGCGGGACTTCCCATGTTCTCCATCGAAAGCTGCGCGCCCCTGGCGGCGTTCGACGCCATCGGCATCACGTTGCCCCACGAGCTGGCAGCCACCAACGTGCTCGAGGCAATCGACTTGGGCGGCGTTCCCATTCGCGCGCTCGACCGTGCGGAAGACGACCCCATCGTGGTCGGCGGCGGTCCATGTGCGTACAACCCCGAGCCGTACGCGCCGTTCTTCGACGCCATCAACATCGGGGAAGGCGAGGAGTCGCTACCCGAAGGCCTCGAGGTTATCAGGCAGATGCGCCGCGAAGGAGCCGCACGTCGCGACATATGGCGAGCGCTTGCCAGGCTCGATGGCTGGTACGTGCCTGCGCTTTACCGCTGGCACACGCCTGAAGAAGCGCAAGCCGCAGGTTCGTGGATCGAGCCTTTGGAGGAAGGCTTGCCCACGACCATCGTCAAGCGCCTGTTCGACGGCTTTGCGGAAAGCCCGGCGTGGGAGCCGTGCATCGTGCCGTTTGCCGAGGCCGTGCACGACCGCCTGAACGTCGAGGTTCTGCGCGGTTGCGCCCGTGGATGCCGGTTCTGCCAGGCGGGCATGATGTATCGCCCTGTGCGCGAGCGGTCAGCCGACAACGTGGTCGATTCGGTGGTGCAGGGCCTTGCCGAAACGGGTTATGACGAGGTGTCGCTCACGTCGCTTTCCACAACCGACCATTCGCAAATCGCCGAGATCCTCGAGCGCCTGAACAAGCGCTACGAGGGCACGGGCGTGCGCATCTCGATTCCTTCGCAGCGCCTCGATTCGTTCGGTGCGCGCATGGCCGACTTGGTCGCCGGCCAGAAGAAGGGCGGCCTGACATTCGCGCCCGAAGCCGGGACGCAGCGACTGCGCGACGTCATCAACAAAAACGTGACCGAAGACGACTTGTTCGGCGCCGTAGATGCCGCATTTGCGGCGGGATGGCGCCGCTGCAAACTGTATTTTATGATAGGCCTGCCCACCGAAACCGATGAAGACGTCAAGGGCATCGCGCGGCTTGTGCAGCAGGTGTACGACCACGCGAAGGCCATCGTGCCCAAAGAGCAGAAGGGCTCCATCCAGATTTCCGCATCGGTGGCGCTGTTCGTGCCCAAGGCGCATACGCCGTTCCAATGGGATGGTCAAATTCCGCCCGAAGAGGCGCTGCGCCGCGTCAACTTGCTGCGCCATTCGGTCAAATACCGTGCCGTTTCCGTCAGCTGGCATGATCCCAAGACGAGTTTCGTCGAGGCCGTCATGTCGCGTTCGGGTCGCGAGGCTGCCGACTTGGTCGAAGCCGCCTGGCGTCGCGGCGCCCGGTTCGACGCCTGGTCTGAATGCTTTCTCGAGGACGCATGGCGCACAAGCGCCGAAGAGCTGGGCATCGATGTCCAGGCCGTCGCGCAGACCAGCTACCCGACCGACTACGTCATGCCGTGGGAGCATATCAGTTGCGGTGCCGACCGCCGTTGGCTCGCGCGCGAACACGACAAGGCCGTGTTGGAGCAAACGACGCCCGATTGCACTTTCGGACGCTGTTCCGCCTGCGGCGTGTGCATGAAGCTGGGAGCCGACAACCAGTTGGCTGGTGATCGCAATGACTGATCCCAACGCCCCGCGCGTGTTCCGTTTGCGCTCGACGTTCATCGAGCGCGATCGCTTGGCCATGTTGTCGCACCTCGAGGTGGCTCATGCGCTCGAGCGCACCGTGCGCCGCGCAGGGTTGCCCTTTGCGGTCAGCCAGGGTTTCTCGCCGCACATGAAGATAGCGTTCGGTGCCGCGCTGCCCGTTGGCGTGGGCTCCACGTGCGAGATCTTCGACTTGCAGTTGAGGGAATACGTCCCGGCTGGCAAGGCCCTTGCCGCGCTGCAGCAGGCGAGCGTGCCCGACCTCATGGTGCAGGATTGCCGCTACATCGAGAATTCGGCGCCGGCCGCCAGCGTGGCGTTTCCGTTCTCGACCTACGAAGTGCGTTTCGATGAACCAGTCTGCTCCGTTGTCGTGCCAGACCAGATAACGGTCGTGCGCAAACGCAAGGAGAAGACGCTCGATGTCGCCGAGTTCCTGGCCGAGCCGTTCGCGTTGGAAGGCGATCGCGCCACGTTCACGCTCGAGGCCAAGCCCACCGGGTCGTTGCGCCCCGATGTGCTGCTGCAGCATTGCGACATCGCTGCCAACGTCATTTCTGTCACCCGCATCGCACAACGTGCCGAACTATAGGAGGCCCCATGTACAAGATGACCGATGACGAGTTCGAATCGGCTGTGCAAGACGCCATCGATTCCATTCCCGACGAGTTTCTCGACGAGCTCGAGAACGTGGCCATCGTCGTCGCCGACGAACCCGAAGAGGAAGACTTCGAATGCGCCGGGCTGTACAGTGAAGGGGGAGACCTGCTGGGTTTGTACGATGGGACATCGCTTGCTGAGCGCGATAGCGGTTACGGATTCGGCGACTATCCCGATACCATCATGATCTTCAAGGGTCCGCACGAACGGTTGCAGGGCGGTCGTGACGAGATTATCGAAGAAGTGCGCAGGACCGTCGTGCACGAGATAGCCCACTACTTCGGCATGGACGAAGACCAGGTCGACGAAATGGGTTACGCGTAATGGGCGATTACGCCCCGTACCAGACGTTGCCGGTTTTCTCCCAGTTCTTCAAATCCATGACGTCGCCTGTAATGGCGTACTCGACGAAGTGCTGTCCCATGTCGCCGGCGCTTGTCAGCGCGTCGAAGTAGCGCACGCGGTCGGGATCGTTCACCTCGAACAGCGTCGTGCCGTACTTTGCGCCGTCGCCGCCCATGGCGTCGATGACCGTCGGCTGAATGTCGTCGTGGCTGATGGGCATCTGCGAGAACTGGACCGGCATTCGATCGCCTGAGTCCTTAGACGGCTTCACCAGCATGATGGGGCTGATGGGTGCGCGCACGGGATCGTCGGTGAGGAACCACACGCCATGGTCTGCCGTAACGATGATGGTCGCCTCGTCATACAGGCCGAGCCTCTTAAGCTCGTCCATGTACGCGGTTACGACCTTCATCGATCCCTGCGCCTGCGCAATCTGGCCGGTCTGGTTCGTGCCGACGAATTCGCCCTCTTCGTTCACCGAGAAGGGGAAGTGGGGGCCGAACAGGTGGATGAACCTGAACGCACCGTTTTCGCCCCTGTCGCTGGCCTCCAAGCCCCGTTCGCGGATCATCTTCAGAATGGCCGCATCGTCCAGTTCGTACAGCGAGTCGTCCATGTTGGAGTCACCGCTGTCCGCGATCATGCGGTTGTTGATGTCGCTCGTGTAATACCAGAACACCGGCTTCAACGCCCACGGTGCTTCGCGGTACAGCGCACATTGCTCCATGGCGACGAACGTGCGCCACACGTCGATGGGCGCACGGCTTACGGGATGAACGTTCAGCGTCAAATCTGCAACGGCGTGGTCAGCCGGGTTGTTGAAGTCGGCCATCATCGAGTCGGTGTATATGCCTATGGAATAGCCCAGGTCGTGAATGTCGGGCAGGTATGTGCCCTTCTCGTATTTCGTGGCGCGGTATTCGGCGATATCTTCTCCGGGAGCGGGTTTCAGCGCTGTCAGCATGTTGGGTATGGCGTTGGTCGTGGGAATCATCGTGCCCGCGCTGTTGTGGAAATACGTGAAGTCCTCGAAATCGTCGAGGAACGCCGGGTTCTCTTCAAGCACCTCATCGAGGATGGCGGTGTCGTATGTGTCGAGCACGAACACGATGACGTTGCTCTTGGGAGACACCGCAAGGAGGGACCCTCGCGTAACGTAAGGCTTGCCCTGCTCGGCGACGGTGTTTTGCGACGAATCGACGGCAACGCTGGTGACGCCCACCAGCTGCACGACCATGATGGCGCATGCCAGTGCCGTCGATGCTTTCAACACCCGATGCGCATCGAGCGTGCTTGCGAAGACGACGGCTGCAACGATTAGGATCCATATGATGCCCGACACGATCATCTTCTCGATGAAATACCAGTCGGTCCAGCCGATGAACCCGCCGTCTGCGGGCATCATGCCGTGGTTCAGGAACAGCGATTGCGCGTAGGCGGCAACGGTCAGCGCGAACACGACGGCGAGCGCGATGTAGAACGGGCGCCCTTGCAACAACGACAGCAGCGCGGCGGCGATGACCGCGAACAACAGGCAGAACACGACGGGAATCCACCATACGGCTGCCAGCCCGAACACCAGGCTATCGCCATTCGAGCCGAAGATCTCTATTGCAGGGGCTATGAACATGATGAACGCCATGAACACGCACATGACCAATGCAAAGGCGAAGCGTCGGCTCCAGCGCATCTTGCGCGGACCAGTGCTCACCTGCTCGTCACAGGCGGCGGCCAGCGATGCAGCTGCGTCGCGCGCCACAGCTTGGCGGGTGGCGGCATCTGCCGAAGTCGGGTCGATCGGCGAAACGGCGCTTTCCGAAATCTTGTGGGCGTCTTCGTCGATGTTGAATACTTCGTATATCTTACGGCGCGTGCGCCTGAACGCGACGCCTGCGACCGCCGAGAGCGCGACAGCGACACCCGCTATCGCCTGGATGGTGTACGTCATGACCGACGGGTCGACGTAGGCGAATGCGGGGGAGGTGGGGACAACAGACCAGAGGATTACAAGGACGGCGGTGGTAACGACGTACAACGCGCAGAGCGCTGCCTTCGCGCAAGCGCAATCTGAAAACGGGCGTGCGTCCGCCTTATCGAGTCTATATGAAAACATCTCGCTTGGCCTGACCGGCTCCGTGATTGCCCTCTCGCCGAACGCGCTTCCCCACGCGTAATCGGAGACGAATTATACCTGCGCCATCAGGCGTAGTATGCAGGGCGCTTGCCGTTCCTCACGTTCTTCACTTTTGACGGTAAATATGCACGTTGACGGCGATTATCCTTAATCCAGCAATGCGCTCCATTCCTTTTCGCGGAAGCCGACGAGCACCGTGTCGTCCAGCACGAGCAGGGGCCGTTTGACCAACATGCCGTTGCTTGCCAGAAGTTCGTACATCTCGTCTTCAGACATGTCGGGCAACTTGTCTTTCAGTTGCAGGTCGCGGTACAGCATACCGCTGGTGTTGAACAGCCTGCGAAGCGGCAAATCGCTCATCTTGTGCCATAGGCGCAGTTCATCGATGGTGGGGTTGTCTTCCACGATGTGGCGGCTGTCGAATTCAATGTTGTTGTCGTCAAGCCACGCCCTGGCTTTCTTGCAAGTTGAACACTTGGGGTATTCGACGAACAGCATGGTGCCTCCCGAGTCGTTTCCAGCATATGAGCGGTTTGTCTATTGTAACGGTTGCCGGCAAGCATGATTGCAGCGAAGGGCGCGGCAGACGATAGAATGGAAAAATCATGACAGGGGTATTGCGCGAAAGGCGCATGTCAAGTAACATAACCTTCGCTGAAAACACGGGGTGTTAGCTCAGTTGGTTAGAGCGCCGGCCTGTCACGTCGGAGGTCGCGAGTTCAAGTCTCGTACATCCCGCCATGAAACTCCTGGTCACCGCCTATTTATGGGCGGTGATTTCTTTCTCGGGGGAATGCCTTTGAACCCC
>JAFWJU010000021.1 GCA_017511465.1 Eggerthellaceae bacterium
GTTCACCCACCATGCAGCCGCGCATGCGAGCGCTGCAAGGACGATGACGGCGGCGATGAGGATGCGTTTCGCAACCGCCGGTTTTCCCTGCGCCATTCAGCCCCCTTCGTTTCCAGTAGGGCAATCATACTCTTTTAAACGACGAAACACGGCATCTGCCCCCATTGCCCATCTTGACAAGGCTTTCTCGATATACGAACATATGTATTATGAACGAATGTACGACATTAGAGGGGCTCAACGATTCCCAACGCCAGGCGGTCACCACGACCGAGGGGCCCGTGCGCGTCATTGCGGGTGCCGGGTCGGGCAAGACGCGCGCCTTGTCCCGTCGGTTTGCATATCTGGTCAACGACCTGGGCATCATGCCGGGCAACATCCTGTGCGTCACGTTCACCAACAAGGCTGCCAATGAGATGCGCCAGCGCATTCGCATGCTCACCGGCGATTCCGACACGGGCTACGTCAATACCTTCCACGGCTTCTGCGTTTCGGTGCTGCAGGAAGACGCGGCGGCGGTTTCGTTTCCCAAAAGCTTTCTGGTGCTCGACAATTCCGATATCGACGCCATGTTGCAGATCATCTACGAGGAACGCGGTCTCACGTTGCGCGACTACACGTACGCGAAGGCCCGCGACATGTTCGAGATACGCAAGATATTCACCGAGAAAAACTACTACTTCGACCTTATCGACCTGTCGCCCGAAGCCCTTAAACTGAAATATGACCTGGCGCAAACGCCCGCCGACATTTTGTTCTACGGCTATCTGTACCAGCAGAAGAAATGCTTCGGACTCGATTACAACGACCTCATCATCTTCACGCTCGAAATATTCCGTCGTCGCGAAGACCTGCGCCTCAAATGGCAAAAGCGCCTCGAGTACATCATGGTCGACGAATTCCAGGACATCGATGAACTGCAACATCAGCTGATGGAAGAACTAGCGGGCTACCATGGCAATCTGTTCGTCGTGGGTGATCCCGACCAGACCATCTACACGTGGCGCGGCGCCAACGTAAAGTACCTGCTCGATTTCGACAAGAAGTTTCCCGGCACGTGCACGGTCATGATGAACGACAACTACCGGTCCACGCCTCAGATAACCATGGCGGCCAATTCGCTCATCAGCGCCAACCGCAACCGAATGCCCAAAAACCTCGTGTCCATGCAAGGGCCCGGCCCCAAGGTGCGCTGCTATCACGGAAAAAGCTCGGCCGACGAGGCAACGTGGATTGCCGATCAAGTGCAAACCCTGCAAGCCCAAGGCGTCGCCTTGCGCGACATCTGCGTGCTGTACCGCGCGCATTACGCATCGCGGTCGATCGAAGAGGCGTTCGTCAAGGCGCAAATCCCCTATGCCATTTACAGTGGCGTGCAGTTTTTCGACCGCAAAGAGGTCAAGGACGCGCTGGCCTACTTGCGCATGGTCATCTTCCACGACGATTTGTCGTTCGAGCGCATTGTCAACGTGCCTAAGCGCAATCTGGGCATGCGCCGCATGAAATTTCTGCGCCAGTATGCCGAGGGCAACGGCGTGTCGCTGTACCGCGCGCTTGTCGACAACGTGGACAACGCCATCATGAAGGGCACCAAGGCACGCGACTTCGTCGAGTTGGTCGAGCGCTACACGGTTGCCGCCGAATCGCGCCCTGCATCCGAGCTTTTGTCCGACTTGCTCGACAAGAGCGGCTACGAGCAGGCGCTGCGCACCGAGGGCAGCCAAGAGCGCCTCGACAACTTGGCCGAGCTGCGCCAAGCGGTCTACGAGTTCGAAACCACTTGCGGCGAAGAGGCCACACCCGACAATTTCCTCACGCACGTGTCGATGATGACCAACCTCGATAAAGGCCTGTCGTCGAACAAGGTCAAGCTTATGACCGTGCATGCGGCCAAGGGCCTCGAATTTCCGCACGTGTTCATCTGCGCCATGAACGAAGGCGTCATCCCCTCGCGCAAGACGCAGACGACCGACCAGATGGAAGAAGAACGCCGCCTGGCGTTCGTGGCCATGACGCGGGCCGAAAAGGCCCTGTACCTCACATGCGCCGACGGTACCAGCCACGACGGCATGCCGCGGTTCCCCAGCCGCTTCGTGCTAGACATCGACCCCGACCTCGTCGATTTCGAGACGCCGCTCGAAGACTCGCTTGTCAAGGACGCACGGGCCTACATGCGCGCCAAAGACCGTCAACTCGACCAAGCGCAAGCCGGGCCGTCGTTCAACATCGGCGACCGCGTGAAGCACATGGTGTTTGGCGCCGGCGTCGTGGTAGACATCGACATCGACCGCAACGCCTACCTCATCCAATTCGACGGCATCGAAACCCCGCGCAGCCTTTCGTACAACGCGAAGCTCGAAGCGTTGCAATAGATCCAACCGCAGAGGGCAACCCGCCGACTACTGCGAAGGCCCAATGCGCTGGCCGCGGAAATTCACGTCGCCGACCAGTTCGGCGCAATCAGCGGCGGAAAACTCCTGTTGCGCGAACAGCGGCAAGACCGTGCACGCGCGGCGCCGGGCTGATTCGTACAGCTCGTCGAAACCGGCGTTGACGACGCCGCCCTGTTCAAACGGATGCGGCCAGGGAACATGGTCGTCGTTGGCGAACGACACGACGGGCTGCGGCGTGGCGGAATGCGTCAATGCCTGAATATGCAGGTAGGCTTTTCCGGCAAGCTTCGCGTAATCGGCGTATTGCCTGACGCCATCGCGTTTCGAATCCAAGGCCGTTTGGGCAATCCTGTACATGTTCACGCTGGTCATGAAGGCAAGGTTGGGCATGGTCAGGCCATACGTGTTTTCGGCGACGGGCGCGAACCGCGCCGAGATGGCCGCAAGCGCCGTGGCCTGGCAGGCGAGTATCTCGTCATGGGGCGAAAAATCCGCGACGGTCGCGTTGAGTTTCTTTGCCAGAAGGTGCTCGTCGAGTTCGGTTTCGATGAGCACGTGAATCTCGCGACCTTCCCGCGCGTTCGACAAGCCGTCGACGCCCGCGCCGACGAGCGCGTACTGCTGCGCATAGACCAGCGGGTGCACGGTCGAGTCAAGCAGGTAATGGCACACGAAGCCCAGCGCATACGCCTTGCACGCCGAGCTTTCGAGCTGCCGCGTTCCGTTTACGAAATGCCTATGAACCGATGTCAGCAGTGATGCCGTGGCTTGCTCGTGCATGATTGTCCCGACATGCCGATAACCGACGCTCGAAGGGAGCAGTTTCAGGCACAACAGCGGATCGGGGCCCTGGTTTCCAAGCAGGAACGAATCGCGTTGCACGTCGCTTTCGCCGATGTGCGGCGAAAGCGCTTCGTACGCATCCTCGCCAAACAAATGATGTGCGATGATCGCAGGCATGCGGTTCCTTCGCCGACTCGTGCAAACACGCCGATTATAGCGCCAGAGCCCAGGGGCGTCAGGGCAACGGGTTTCCGTTCCCCGTGCCCATCAGCCGAATTAACAGTTACGAAACCAAGGTCAGTATGCCATGGTATTACCATGGCAAACAATCGGCACCGTGTGTTACGGCGCACGGTTAATTTGGTCAGGCATTAATAGAAACGAACGAGAAGGAGTGCGTATGTCGTACGTAGACGACGTTCTTGCCGACGTGAAGGCGAAGAACGCAAACGAGCCCGAATTCATTCAGGCAGTCACCGAGGTCTTGGAGTCGCTTCGCGTCGTGGTCGAAAGCGACCCGATTTACCAGGAGCACGCCATCCTCGAGCGTCTCGTCGAGCCGGAACGTGTCATCATGTTCCGCGTCCCGTGGGTTGACGACAATGGCAAGGTCCAGGTCAACCGTGGTTATCGCGTGCAGTTCAACAGCGCCATCGGCCCCTACAAGGGCGGCATCCGCTTCAACCCCACCGTGTACCTGGGCATGCTGAAGTTCCTGGGCTTCGAGCAGATCTTCAAGAACAGCCTCACCACGCTGCCGATGGGCGGCGCCAAGGGTGGTAGCGACTTCGATCCCAAGGGCAAGTCGAACATGGAGGTCATGCGCTTCTGCCAGTCCTTCATGACCGAGCTCTTCCGCCACATCGGCCCCGACACCGACGTCCCCGCCGGCGACCTGGGCGTGGGCGGCCGCGAGGTTGCCTACATGTATGGCCAGTACAAGCGCCTGGCCAATGAGTGGACCGGCACGCTGACGGGCAAGGGCCTCAGCTTCGGCGGTTCGCTGGCCCGCACCGAGGCCACTGGCTACGGCCTGGTGTACTTCGTCAACGAGTACCTGCAATGGCGCGCCGATTCCTTCGAGGGCAAGACCGTGGTCGTGCACGGCTCCGGCAACGTCGCCATCTACGCTATCCAGAAGGCCGAGCAGCTGGGCGGCAAGGTCGTGGCTTGCTCCGACACCAGGGGCTGGGTCTACGATGCCGAGGGCATCAGCGTCGACGCGCTCGAGGCTATCTACGCTGCCAAGCGTTCTGGTCATGACAAGGGCATCAGCCTTGCCAAGTACATCGAGTATCGTCCCAACGCCGAGTACCATGCCGAGGACGGCCGCGGTGTGTGGGGCGTTCCGTGCGACATCGCATTGCCGTGCGCACGCGAGAACACGCTTCTGCTCGAAGATGCCGTGAAGCTCGTCGAGAACGGCTGCAAGATCGTGGGCGAGGGCGCCAACATGCCCACCACGCTCGAGGCAACCGCCTACCTGCAGGAAAACGGCGTCGCGTTCTTCCCGGGCAAGGCTGCCAACGCCGGCGGCGTCGCCACTTCGGGTCTCGAGATGTCCCAGAACGCCGAGCACCTGTCCTGGACGTTCGAGGAAGTCGACGAGAAGCTGCAGGGCATCATGAAGAGCATCTACCACTCTTGCGCCATCGCCGCCAAGGAATACGGCATGGAAGGCGACTATGTGGCGGGTGCCAACATCGCCGGCTTCAAGAAGGTTGCCGACGCCATGATCGCTCAGGGTATCGTGTAAGTTTCGCCACGACGCAATGGCAACTAATGACGGCGCCTGGGAAACCGGGCGCCGTTTCGTTTGGTAACAGGCCCGTTTCATCGCCCTGCGATTTGCGGCGCGCTTCCGCATGTTAAAGCACCTTGGGGTACAATAGGCCAACAGGAAAGCTGGCGGGAAGGAAGTCGTATGAGCAAGAAGCTTGGACTCATCGCAGCGCTGTGCTGTGCGTTCGTTCTGTGCTTTGCGCTTGTCGGATGCGGTGCCGACAAAAGCAACTACACGGGCGAATGGAAACTTGCATACGGCAGCGACCCGAACCTCGATGACGACTCGATTCAGCTGATGGATTCGCTTGGCATGTCGGTCATGCTGACGCTCAACGACGACGGGTCCGGCACGCTTGACCTGTTCGGCGACGCCAAGGAAATCAAATGGGAAGCATCGAGCAACACCGAGGGCAAGATAACCCTTGACGGCAGTGAGGCCAAGTTGCAGCTGGAAGAAGGCGAGCTGACCATCGTCGACAAGTCGGATGCGACCATGACGTTCAAACGGCCATCGTAAAGCCGGGCGTTGAATAGCACCTTTTTGGGCCGCGGTTATCGCGGCCTTTCTTTTGCGTGGCAATGGGGACATGCATTGAAGCTTAATCCGCGCATGGGATAACGCTGCTTTTTCATGGCGTTGCAAGACTGCACTTTTCGACCCTGATACCATTAAAAGGTTCAGGAAAGGGACGTTGGTGCAAAACGCATTTGGCAAAGAGGTCATCAGGTCGATCGCGCATTCGGCCGGGCGTTTTGCTGCCATCGCCATCATCTCGCTGCTTGGCGCGGGCTTTTATGCTGGCTTGCGCATGGCGGCTCCCGACATGCGCATCGCCGGTGACGAATTCTTCGACGGGGCAAACCTGTATGACATCAGCGTCATGACGACGCTTGGCGTGGACGGCGATAGCGCCAAATCGCTCGAGGAGGTTGACGGCGTCGGGGCTGTCATGATGACGTACCGCGCCGATGCAATGGTGGCCATCGGCGAGAACAGCTATGCGGCTAGTATCGAATCGCTGCCAGTCAAGGCTGCGCTTGCAAGCGACACGTCCGATGGGGAAACGGCGAAATCCGATGACGTCAACTACCTGAACAGGCCCATCTTGCTGCAAGGAGCATGGCCCACCGAAGCGGGCGAGTGCGTGGTGGGCATTAACGCGGCCGAGGAACTGGGCATTGCCATCGGCGACACGGTGCAGGTCGAAAAAGCGACGACCGACCTTGAAGACACATTCAAGCAGACGACATTCAAGGTGACCGGCCTGGTGAACTCGCCCGCCTTCGCGCAGTTCGGCCAGTTGGGCATAACCACGCTGGGCACGGGTGAAGTCGAGCTGTACCTCTTCGTGCCCGAAAGCGCTTTCGCCGAGGATTTCCCGTACACGGTTGCATATATGACGCTGCCATCGGCCTCAGACGAGAGCTGGGGCACCGAAGGCTACGACAACGCGGTTGCGACTGTGAAAGAGCGCGTCGAAGAAGTGGCGCCTGGGGTGGGGGACAAACGGTACAACACGGTGCACGGCGATGCGCAAGACGAGCTCGATGAAGCACGCGCCGACTACGAGAGCGAGCGCGCGGATGCGGAAGAGCAGCTCGCCGATGCGGAATCCCAACTTGCCGATGCGCGTTCGCAACTTGATTCCGCGCTTTCGGAAATGGCAAGCGGCAAAGCCGATCTTGATGCGGCGGCCAAGACGCTCGAAGAATCCGAAGCTACGCTTCGCGCAAGCGAGAGCGAATACGCCCAGGGCAAAGAACAGCTCGATGCGGAATACGCCGCGTTCCAAAAGCAGGCGGCTAACCTTCCCACCATGAGGGAGCGGGAAAGCCAACTAGCCGATGGCATTGCGCAAACGCAGGCGGGTATCGTCCAACTCGAGCAGGCTATTGACCAGGCGAAAAAGGGCGGCGCACCTGCAGAGCAGATAGCGGCTCTCGAGCAGCAACTGGAAACGGCCCAGTCCAGGCTTGTGGAGCTCGAGGGTCAGATGGAACAGCTGCAGGCCGGCATCGCCGCCATCGAGCAAGGCGAAGCGGCGTTCGTCGAACAATACCAAAAGCTGGACGAAGCCCGCGCTCAGTTGGACGACGGATGGAAACAGCTCGAAGAAGGCCGCAAGAAGTATGAGAGCGGCTTGGCCGAATACAACGACGGCGTTTCGCAATACTACAGCGGCCTGTCGGACTATCAGAGCGGCTTGGCCGAGTACCAGTCGAACCGCGATGAGGCGTATGAGAAATTCGCCGATGCCGAAGCCGAGCTGGCCGATGCGCAAAAGGAAATAGACGACATCGAGCATCCCGATGTGTACGTGACGAACCGCGACAAGAACTACGGCGCAGCGCAGCTGGCGTCCGACGCGGACGGCATCGCGCAGATCGCCACGTTCTTGCCGTTCATGTTCTTCCTGGTGGCGGCCTTGGTGTCGCTCACCAGCATGACGCGCATGGTGGACGAGGAGCGCATGGTCATCGGCACGCACAAGGCGTTGGGCTATTCCAAGTCGCGCATCACGGCGAAATACCTCATCTACGGCGTGCTGGCCAGCGGTATCGGCAGCGTTATCGGCGTGCTGCTGTTCGGACAGCTTTTGCCGTGGATCATCATGACGGCGTATCAGGTGACGTATGCCGTACCGCAGGTGCCCACGCCCATTCACCTCGACATCGCCGCGAAGGCCATCGGGCTTTCCGTTGGCGTGACGGCAATTGCCACATGGGGAGCAGCGGCGGCGAGCCTGCGCGAGAAACCGGCTGCGCTCATGTTGCCGCGTGTGCCCAAGGCCGGCAAGCGCATTTTCCTCGAGCACATCACGCCGCTGTGGTCGCGCATGTCGTTCTCGCACAAGGTGACGGCGCGCAACCTTCTGCGCTACAAGCGCCGCTTCTTCATGGCAGTTGTGGGCATCGCGGGATGCACGGCGCTGCTGATGATAGGTTTCGGCATGCGTGACGCCATCGGCGGGGTGGTATGGAACCAATTCGACGAGCTGGTGAACTACGACGCCATCGTGCGCGTGGACGACGAGACAACCGACGAAGCGCGCAAGCAGGTCGAGGAAGCGTTCGCCTCCGACGCGGTCGAGGAGCACCTGAACGTGCGCGATTTCAACATGGTGGCTGCAGGACCCGATGGCGACATGCGAATCGAGGTGGTTGTTCCCGAAAACGCCACCACGCTTCCCGATTTCGTGGCATTGCGCGAACGCGTGGGCAAAACCCCGCTGACACCGGAAGGTGAGAGCATCATCCTCACCGAGAAAGCAGCCACCGTGCTGGGCTTGCACGTTGGCGACACGGTGACGCTATTCGACGAGGACGATGTGGGCGACGCCACGGGCGAGGGACGCACTTTCATCGTGGGAGGCATCGCCGAAAACTATTTAGGCCACTACGCCTACATGCTGCCCGCAGCTTACCGCGCCGCCTTCGGCGAGGAGCCGACCAGCGACTTGACGTATGTCAAGCTTAAAGACGATGCCGACCGAAATGCGTTCAGCGATGCGTTGCTTTCCATCGACGGCGTGAACACCGTCAGCTTCGTCAGCGACAAGATCAAGACCTACCAGGATATGCTGGACCTCATGGTCACCATCATTTTCGTGATTATCGTGCTGTCGGCCGCACTTGCGTTCGTGGTGCTGTACAACCTGACCAACATCAACATCGAGGAGCGCATCCGCGAAATCGCCACGCTGAAGGTGCTCGGCTTCACGAAGCCCGAAGTGCACGCCTACATCTTCCGCGAGATCATCGTCATGGCCATTATCGGCGCGCTTCTGGGATGCGTTATCGGCGTGCCGTTCACGTCGTACATCTCGCAAGCTGCCGAGACCCCGCAGATGATGTTCGGCCGCGAAATCGCGCCGCTCAGCTACGTGCTGTCATTCGTCATCACGATGGTGTTTGCGGCAATCGTGGCCTTCACCATGCGGCGCAAGCTGGCAAAGGTGAACATGGTCGAGTCCCTGAAGTCGGTGGAGTAGACGGAACAGGGCCTCCCGAACTAACTTCGGCTAACCGTTCCTCGCTTCGGCAAAGCAGCTGCGGAACTCGCCCGCTTCGCGGGCTCAAACAGTCCTCGCTAACCGCTTTGCCTACGCTCGTCACAGCCTCAGATAGTTCGGGAGGCCCTGTTCCGTCTACTCGGACGAACTTCGTCGTTACTTGCTGTCGTCAGCGACGATTTCCTTGAGCGAAGAGGCGATGCCGGCGAGCCCCTGCATGTCGGAGGGGATGATCAGCTTCGTGGCTTGGCCGTTGGCGACTTCCTTTAGCGTGTCGAAGGACTGCAGCGTCAGAACGGCGTTGTCGGCACCGGCTTCGCGCACCATGCGGATGCCATCGGCAGTTGCCTGCTGAACGCTGCGGATGGCTTCGGCTTCACCCTCGGCCTCGCGGATCTGGCGTTCCTTTTCGGCTTCGGCAGCTAGGATGACCGTTTGCTTCTGCGCCTCGGCAGCCAGGATGCGCGCCTGCTTCTCGCCTTCGGCCACGGTGATGGCGCTCTGCTTGGTGCCTTCGGCCAACAGCACGGCTTCGCGCTTCTCGCGCTCGGCCTTCATCTGCTTTTCCATGGCTTCGCGGATGGCGGCCGGCGGGGTGATGTTCTTAACCTCGACGCGGTTCACCTTGATGCCCCAAGCGTCGGTGGCCTCGTCCAAGATGGCGCGCATTTGGGCGTTGATGGTGTCGCGGCTGACCAGCGTGGTGTCAAGGTCCAAATCGCCGATGATGTTACGCAGCGTGGTGGCGGTCAGGTTCTCGATGGCCATGATGGGGTTCTCGACGCCGTAGCAGTACAGGCGCGGGTCCATGACCTTGTAGAAGATGACCGAATCGATGGACATGGTCACGTTGTCCTTCGTGATGACCGGCTGCGGCGGGAAGTCGGCGACTTGCTCTTTCAGCGATACCCGTGCACGGACGCGGTCGATCAGCGGAAGCTTAATATGAAGGCCGTTGCCCCAGGTGGTCAGGTACGAGCCCAGTCGCTCGATGACCATGGTCTCGGCTTGCGGCACGATCCTGATGCACGAGATGCATACCGCTACGATGATGACGACGATAACGATGAGGACGATGGACATGCTCGTTCCTTTCCACTATATGCGACAGGCGGCAAGTGCCTTTCGCACCCTTAAACCTCTATTTCAACGACCAGCTTGATACTGCGTTGCTCTACCACGCGCACATGCATTCCCGCCTCGATGGGCAGGCCGTCAGCCGAAAGGGCAGTCCACGTCATGTGGTCGGGCGTTTCGACGCGACCCGTCTGGGCAAGCGGGTCGATGCGCTCGACGACGATGGCCTGCGTGCCAACCAGCGTGGGTTCGTGCATCTCGCCCATTCTGCGGTGCTTTAAGAAAAAGGGCCTCAGCAAGGCCAGGCACGCCAGCGACACGATGAGGAAGACGATAATCTGCACCGTCAGGCTTGCGCCGAAGAACCCGGCTATGAACGCGGCGAGGCCGCCGACGACAAACCAAATGGTCACGTAGCCTTGCAATGCAAGTTCGACAATTGCCATGATAACGGCGACTGCCAACCACCAATACGGGTTCATGCGCGCTCCTTTCGTCGAGTCGAGTATAGCAGCGCGAGCGCTTCATGCGCCCGTTTGTTATACGGCTGATAACCAATCGGGGACTGTCCCCGATTGGTTATTCTAGTCGCGGGTCAGCTTGCGGTGCAGGCGATGCGGTTTGGCAGCTTCGGCGCCCAGGCGCGCAACGCGGTTTTCCTGGTAGGCCTCGAAGTTGCCCTCGAACCAGTACCAGTTGCCGGGATTTTCGTCGGTGCCCTCCCATGCCAAGATGTGCGTGGCAACGCGGTCGAGGAAGAAGCGGTCGTGGCTCGTGATGACCGCGCAACCCGAGAACTCGTTGAGCGCCTCCTCGAGCGAAGCCAGCGTTTCGGTATCGAGGTCGTTCGTGGGCTCGTCCAGCAGCAACAGGTTGCCGCCCTGCTTCAGCGTCAACGCCAGGTTCAGGCGGTTGCGCTCGCCGCCCGATAGCACGCCGGCGGGCTTCTGCTGGTCGCCTCCCTTGAACCCGTAGGCAGCCACGTATGCGCGGCTGGGAACCTCGGTGCCGGCCACGTTCATGAAATCGAGCCCGCCCGACACGACTTCCCACACGCTCTTGTCGGGGTCGATGCCCGCGCGGTTTTGGTCGACGTACGACAGCACTGCCGTCTCGCCCAGCTCGAGCGTGCCGCTCGTGGGTGCGTCC
This sequence comes from Eggerthellaceae bacterium, assembly GCA_017511465.1. Classification (GTDB taxonomy): domain Bacteria; phylum Actinomycetota; class Coriobacteriia; order Coriobacteriales; family Eggerthellaceae; genus UBA9715. The sequence goes on from JAFWJU010000021.1 coordinate 11,201, forward strand.
TCGCCCACGATCATGCGGAACAAGGTGGTCTTGCCCACGCCGTTGGGGCCGATGACGCCCACGATGCCGTTGCGTGGCAGCGTGAACGACAAGTCGTCGATCAGCATGCGGTCGCCGAATGCCTTGTGCAGGTGGTCGGCCACGAGCACCTTGCTGCCCAAACGCGGGCCAGCGGGAATGTGAATCTCGGTGAAGTCGACGTTCTTGCGCGCGGCGGCTTCGGCGGCCATCTGCTCGTAAGCGGCCAGACGGGCTTTTCCCTTGGCCTGGCGCGCTTTCGCCCCGCTGCGCACCCATTCCAGCTCGGCCTTCATCTTCTTGGCGCGTTTCTTGTCCTGCGCTCCTTCAAGCTCGAGGCGCGCGGCCTTTGTTTCGAGGTAGGTGGAATAGTTGCCCTTGTAGGGGTACAGCGTGCCGCGGTCGACTTCGCAAATCCATTCGGCCACGTTGTCCAGGAAATAGCGGTCGTGCGTGACGGCCAGCACGGCGCCGGGATAGGTCGAAAGGAACTGCTCGAGCCACAGTACCGACTCGGCATCTAGGTGATTGGTCGGCTCGTCCAACAGCAGCAGGTCGGGTGCTTCGAGCAACAGGCGGCACAGCGCCACGCGGCGGCGTTCGCCACCCGAAAGCACGCTGACCGGGGCATCGGGGTCGGGGCACTGCAGCGCGTCCATCGCCTGCGACAGCTGCGAATCGAGATCCCAGCCGTTGGCGGCGTCGATAGCGTCCTGCAGCTTGCCCATCTCGTCCATCAGCTTGTCGAAATCCGCATCGGGGTCGGCCATTTCGGCTGATATCTCGTTGAAGCGGTTCACCTTGGCGATGGTGTCGGCAAATGCGGCTTCCACGTTTTCGCGGACGGTCTTGTCTTCCATCAGCGGCGGCTCTTGCTGTAGCATGCCCACGGTGTAACCGGGCGTCAGGCGCGCCTCGCTGTTGCTGACTTCCTCGAGGCCTGCCATGATCTTGAGCAAGGTCGATTTGCCCATGCCGTTAGGCCCCACGACGCCAATTTTGGCGCCTGGGTAGAAGGCCAGCGTCACATCGTCCAAGATGACCTTGTCGCCATGCGCTTTGCGCGCCCTGTCAAGCACGTAGATGAACTCTGCCATGTGAACCTCGTTTCCCCGGGGTTGGTTTGCGTGTGACCATTGTACCGAATGCATCGCGGTACAATGGAACCGCATGGTGTTCCGTGGGAAGGTCAACCATGGCGGATCGCAATTCAGAGAGCAAGCCCACGCCGCGCAGGCGCGCGAGCGGGCAAGAAACGCAACGGCGCACGTCTTCGGCTGCAGCGCGGTCTGCCGAGCGCATGAACGCGCGCTCGAGTCAGCGCTCCACGGCGCGTCCGACAACGCGCACGACTACCCGTACCTCGCGCACTGCATCGCGCACGGCCTCTTCCCGTCCTGCGCAAACGACACCGCGCACCGCATCCGCACCATCGTCGCTTCCCGTTAATCCCAAGCTAATCGGCATCATCGCCGCCATCGCCATAATCGTCGCCCTTGCATTCTCGTGCAGCGGCAACTCGTCCGAGCAGTCTTCCGCTAACAACGCCGCCCAAGCCGGCAGCGAGTCGGCGGCTGCGCAATCCTACAAGAACCCCGGGCCGTACTCGGTGTCGCTCACCACGACGGGTGACCTCATCTTCTGGCGTGAAGTTGCCGATTACATCGACGCGAATGGCGGAGCAAGTGCCATGGCCAACATCGCCGACATGTTGTCGCAGTCCGATTTGACCATATCGAACCTCGAAAGCCCGCTTTCCGATAACGACAGCGAGCCCGTGTACGACAAGGACGTCTACATCATCGGGCGGCCTGCTGCAATCGAGAGCATCACCAACAGCGGCATCGATATCGTGTCTTTGGCGAATAACCACATCATGGACTACACGGGTCCTGCGCTGCAGGACACGTTGAATGCGCTCGACGAAAACGGAATCCTGCATGCGGGCGCGGGCATGAACGAAGCCGAAGCCGACAAGATTGTCGAGACGACGGTCAACGGCGTGTCGATAGCCTTCTTCTCGTGGACCGATATCGTGCCCGACAACTACGTGGCGTACGACGACCAGCCAGGTGTTGCATCTGCCCGCCTGAACATGAACGATGCGTTGAAGCGCGTCCGCGAGGCGAAGGAAACGCACGACGTCGTCATCGTGGCCATGCACTGGGGCATCGAATACCAGGATTACATCGATGATTACACGCAGCGCGACCCGGCGCATCAGCTGGCCGATGCGGGCGCCGATGTCATATTGGGCAACCATCCGCACGTTTTGGAGGGCATCGAGTTCTACAACGGATCGCTCATCGCGTATGCGCATGGAAACTGCGTGTTCCGCCAGGCATTCGAGTTCGGCAACACGCACGAGTCGTATGTGCTGAACTTCGACATCACGCAAGACGGCATCCAAAACCTGGTGGCCATCCCGCTGTACCTCGATGACGAGTACGGCATTCCCAGCGTGGCGACGGGCGAGCAAGCGCAGACGACGCTTTCGCGCTTGGCCGAGATTTCCGAGGGCATGAACACCACGTTCGAACTGCGTGACGATAAGGCCTACATCACGCCCACGGACGGCAATGCGAGTGGTGGCGGCGTGAACTCATAACGCGTCACCAGACCGATTTGGTGATGCGTTCGGGAAGGCGCGATTATGTGCGGGCGGTTCGAAGTGTTCAAGTACGACGAGGTGGTGGCCATCGCGGCCGCCGTCGAGGGCCGCGCCGCCGTGCCCCTTATCAGCGTCGGAAGCGAACCGCGTGCCCATGTGCGTCCCGGAGGTTCGGTGCTGCTGTTCGGGCGCAACGCCGAGCTCGACGAACTCGAGATCGACCAAGCCATTTGGGGGTTCGAGCCCGATTACGCCAAACGCACCGTGTTCAACACGCGCATCGAGTCGGCGCTCGCGGGGTCTGCCATGTGGAAGGGTCCCATCCAAGACGGCCGCTGCATAATCCCCGCCGCCGCATTCTACGAACCGCATGCCACCGAGACGGTTCGCAGTCCCAAGACGGGTCGGCTGATGAAGCGCCAGTATCGGTTCGCATCGCCCGATGACGAGCCGTTGCTGTTGGCCGGGGTGCAACAGGACGGTCGCTGTTCCATCGTCACCTGCGAGCCCAACCAGTGGGTGTCTCCCGTTCATGACCGCATGCCGCTCGTGTTGCGCTTCGAGGAAGTTGTCACGTGGCTCTCGTCCGATTGGCCTGCCCTGGCCGATCGCTCGCGGGTGCAGCTTGCCGTTCAGCCCGAAGCCGTGGATAGCGGCGACGCCGCTGACCAGCTTTCCCTGTTCTAGACGGGGCGAAAACGCGGCTTTGCATCACAAAAGCGCTGACGAAACGTTCCGTCATATACAATTGACGCATGCTTATCGATTCTCTGACATATGCGCTCGAGCAGTCCGAGGCGCTGCAGGTGTTCTGGGGCAAACTCGACGACGGCGATGATGCGACGTTGGGCGTGGCATCGTCTGCCCGCCCGTTCATGGTTGCGGCGAGATTCGCGCACAAACCCCAGCCGACGCTCGTCGTGGTGGCGGGCGAGGAAGCCGCCGCAACGTTTGCGCGCAACGTCTCGGCTTACCTTGGCGATGAACGTGTAGCGCATTTCCCCGAGCGCTCCGATGTCCCTTACAAGGCCGGAAAACCGAATCCGCGTCAAATCGCGCGCAGGCTCGAAGTGGCACATGCGCTTGCCAGCGGTCGAGACCAGGTGGTCGTCACATCGGCTCGCGCATTGTTGCGCATGTTGCCGCCCGCATCGGCCGCAGTCCATGAGCCGGTCGTGCTGTGCGCGGGATGCGAGCTCGCTGACATGCCGGGTGCCGACGACCTCAACATGGCCGAGTTCACCGACGTGACCCGCGTGCTGGAAGAGCGCGGGTACGAGAACACGGGCGAACTCGACGGCCCCGGCACATTTGCCGTGCACGGCGGCGTCATCGACGTGTTCCCCGGCAACTTGCCGTATCCGGTGCGGCTCGACTTCTTCGGCGACGAGCTCGACGAGATTCGCCGCATCGTCCCTTCCACCGGCCAGACCATTTCGACACTCGACCAGGTCGAGGTCTTCGCAGTACGCGAGTTCTTAAGCACGTCTGGCATGGTCGCCCGCGCGGCCGACGCACTCAAACGTCCCGCCCGGACCAATCCGGCCCTGCGTGAGCTGCTGGAGCAGCTCGAGGGCGGCTTGCATTTCGATGGCGCCGACGCGCTGCTGCCGTACCTGTACGACACGACGGTCACGTTGGGCGACTACGCTGGGCGTGGCGTCATGACGTGCCTGATAGAGCCTCGTTCCCTGTTCGACGATGCTGCGCACGCCTCCGACGATATCGCCGTAGCGGCCCATGGGTCCAACATCGCGTTAAGCGGCTTGTTCGCCGAGCCTGCCGATCTCGATTTCGGACGGGGCCAGCGTGCCACGTACCTTTCGCTGATGCGCATCGGCGGTACCGTCGACGACGAGCTGCCCGTCAAGCGCGTTGAAGTGGCTGGGCACCCCGACAAGCTGTTCGGTCGCTTGCGCCAGCTGGTCGATCAGCGTTTCACGGTGGTGTTCTCGGCGCCCAACTATCGCGCCCGCAAGGACATGGAAGCGGCTTTCATCGATTACGACCTCTCTTTCACCGAACGGCTTGACGTGGCGGAACACGACAATGCCGACAAGCTTCAACGCGGCATCGTCAACGTCGTCGACGTCGAGATTCCGCTCGGCATGATCATTCCCAAGGCGAAACTGGCCATGGTCAGTGTGTCCGACACTCAGGGCGCATCCAGCCGCAAGCCCACGCGTCACATCGACATCACCGAAATCACCTTCCCGTATGCGCCGGGCGATTACGTCGTGCACGCCGCGCACGGCATCGGGCATTTCACAGGTCTGGTGCAGCAAGAGGTCGACGGCACGCGCCGCGACTACCTGCTCATCGAATACGCCGAGGGCGACAAGCTGTACGTGCCCGTCGAGCAGTTGGACCGCGTCACGCGCTACGTCGGACCCGAAGGCGGCGAACCGCGCCTGACGCGCCTGAACACGGCCGATTGGTCGCGTGCGATGACGCGTGCCCGCAAAGCCACGAAAAAGCTGGCGTTCGACCTGGTGGACGTGTACGCCCGCCGTGCTGCCGTTCAGGGTTTCCGCTTCAGCCCCGACACGCCTTGGCAGCACGAAATGGAAGAAGCCTTCCCATACCAGGAGACAATCGACCAGCTGGCAGCCATCGCCGACGTCAAGGCCGACATGCAATCGGGGCGTCCGATGGATCGCCTCATCTGCGGTGATGTTGGTTTCGGAAAGACCGAGGTCGCCCTTCGCGCGGCGTTTAAAGCCACGCAGGACGACAAGCAGGTCATGGTGCTGTGTCCTACGACGATTCTGGCGCAGCAGCATTTCACGAACTTCCGCGACCGCTGCGAGCCGTTTGGCGTGCGCGTCGAAGTGCTCAGCCGTTTCCGCACGCCTGCCCAGCAAAAGGCGGCGCTCGAAGGTTTCGCCGACGGGTCGGTGCAGATTCTGGTCGGCACGCATCGCCTGCTGTCGCGCGACGTGAACCCGCACGATTTAGGCCTCGTCATCATCGACGAGGAGCAACGTTTCGGCGTGGGCCACAAAGAGCAGATGAAGAACCTGCGCGAGTACATCGACGTGTTGACGCTTTCGGCAACGCCCATTCCGCGAACGATGCAGATGTCGCTTTCGGGCGTGCGCGACATGTCGCTGATCATGACGCCGCCCGACGATAGGCGCGCAGTCGAGGTGCACGTGGGGGAGTGGGATCCCGATTTGGTCAGCGCCGCCATCCGGCACGAGCTGACGCGCGGCGGGCAGGTGTATTACGTCAGCAACCGCGTTCGCTCAATCGACGAAGCCGTGGCGCGCGTGCAGGAGGCTGCTGGCGAGGCGCGCGTGGGCGTGGCGCACGGCCAGATGGGTAAAGACGAGCTCGAGCACGTGATGGAAGACTTCTCGGCTGGCGAACTCGATGTGCTCGTAGCCACGACCATCATCGAAAGCGGCATCGACAACCCACATACCAACACGCTGATCATCGAGGACTCGCAACGCTTGGGTTTAGCGCAGATGTACCAGCTGAAAGGCCGCGTCGGCCGCAGCGCCACGCAGGCGTACGCGTACTTCATGTTCCCCGACAACATTCCGTTGACCGACGAGGCCATCGCACGCCTGACCGCGCTCAACGAGCACCAGGACCTGGGCAGCGGCATGCGCATCGCGTTGCGCGACCTGGAAATCCGCGGCGCCGGCAGCATGCTGGGCGCCGAGCAGCACGGCAACATGAGCGCCGTGGGCTTCGACCTGTTCGCGCAGATGCTGGCAACGGCGGTCAACGCCACGCGCGAAGGCAACCTGAAGGCGGCCGACATGCTTCCCCCGGCGCTTTCGGACATCACGGTCAACCTGCCGGGCTCGACGTACCTTCCCGAGGACTACGTGCCGGGCGCCGACGAGCGCGTCATGTGGTACCGCCGCATCGCGAGCGCGTCGGACCGCAAGCTGGTTGAGCAGGTGCACGACGAGCTGCTGGCCAAGCGCCCCGACATGCCGCAGGAGGCGCGCAACCTGTTCACGAAGGCGCGCATCAAAGCGTACGCGTTCGAGCACCACATCGACTTGGTGTCGATTGTTGCGGGCAAGTTGGTCGTCGACCCGATAGACATCCCGTCCGACACGATGCGCGCCCTGCGGCGATCCAAAGCCACATGGACGCCCGACAAGCGCAAGCTGCGCCTGCCGCTGAAGCATTTCGCCGCCACCGACGACGCCGAGTTGATGGAAGCCGTGCTGGCGTTCTTGGAGGGGTTCGAGTAGCGCCGTTTCGAAAAGGACGGTTGACGTTTGCTGCCAAGCGCCCATTTTCCCGTCAAGGGAGTATCATGGGAAAAGCCCAGATAAATGGGCAATTCAAGACGAAGGAGACACAATGAGCAAGATCATGGTGGTCAAGGGCAGCTCTCGCAAGGGCGGCAACAGCAACTCGATGGCCGATGCGTTCATTCAGGCGGCGAAGGAGCTTGGACACGAAGTCGTGGAATGCAATGCTGCCAACATGAACTTGAACGGGTGCCATGGTTGCATGACATGCTACAAGACGGGCAAAGCATGCTCGTTCGACGACGACTTCAACACCATTGCCGACGACTTGCTCGAAGCAGACGGCTGGGTTTTCGCGTTTCCCATCTACTGGTACTCGATACCTGGGCAAACGAAGTGCATCCTCGACAACGTCTTCTCGTTTGCCGTTGGCGGTAAGGATTGCAAGGGCAAGAAGATTGCCGTCATCTCGTGTTGCGAGGAAAGCGACATGACGGTGTTCGACCATGCCGTCGGCCCGTTCGAGCGCGCTGCCGCCCTCATGAGCTGGGAATCCGTGGGCAACGTCCTGGTGCCCGGTGTGAACAACGTCGGCGACATCGCGAATACGGACGGTTGCGCCTGTGCGGCTGCCTTGGCTGCTAAGTTCTAGGTCAGGCTGCCGTTAACGCGGTTTACATTTGCAGTGGCAAGACGGTTTAGCGCTTGCACGCGGCATGGCGGAACGCCGCTTGGCGTTGTTCGTCGATGCCGAGACCGTCAGCTGTGAAAGCGGCGATCGATCCCCAGGTTGTGTTCACCTCGTCGATTGCCGCATTCAGGTAGGAGATGTCTGCCACAAATACGCTGCGCATCTTCTCGGCCACGGCTTTATCGCGTTTCAGCAGGCGCACAAGCCAATACAGACGGCTTGCTTTCGCCCGCGCGATATCGTTGGTGCGCAAGTAGTCATCGGCGATTGCCTGCTGTGAGGCGCCCAATATCGAAAGCAGTACGAGCGTCACGATGCCGGTGCGGTCCTTGCCTTCGGTGCAGTGGTACAGCACGGTTTGTCCCTCGATAACA
>JAFWJU010000022.1 GCA_017511465.1 Eggerthellaceae bacterium
ATGCACAAGCCATGCCCGGGTTCGATGACGATGTTGTCTGTTGCCGTCCCGCTTGCCTCGTTTTCGGCAACAACGTGCACGCCGTCGCTGTCGGAATCAACCAAAAGCACGGCCTGTGCGCACGCCGCCATTGCAAGCATAATTACCAACGCCGCAGCCACCGCCGCGATTCTCGCCGCAATGCCCTTACCCATGTTGCTCCAATCGATTCGCTTCGTTTGTGCTGAATGCATTGTACAAGCGACCGCGCCAAAACGCTCTCAAGCTTTATGGCAACTGGGCTTATGGGCAAATCTTTCTAAAAAAGCTGGCAACGATGCTTCACTCAGCTAATCGCATCTGACAGGCAAGCGCTACTTATTCAGCTCAGCAATCAGAAGATTGCGAAGGACCTGCGTGTCGCATTTGCCCTTCAGTTGCTTCATGCAGGCGCCGAACAACGGGTTCAAGGCTTTCTCGCGACCATCCCTGTACGCCTGGGCGGTCTCGGGGTCGGCGGCGATGACAGCAGCCACCACAGCTTCCAAAGCGCCGGTATCCGACGAGTTCACGAGCCCTTCCGCTTCGGCGAAGGCGGCTATGTCGTCAGGAATGATTTCACCTTGCGCGTCCAGGTCGAACAGGGTTTCCAGCAAGCGCTTGCCGTTGGCGTTGCTTACCTTGCCGTCACCCACCAAGCCGATGAGCTGACCTAACGCAGCACCAGGCACCGGCAGCTCGTCTGAGGTCATACCGCGCTTGTTGAGGATGCCCGCGCAGTTGGTGATGATCCAATTGGCAGCCTCCTTGGGCGCAGCTCCGGCAGCCATCGCCCCCTCGAAGCAATCGCAGAAGGCGCGGCTTTGGGTGAGCATATCGGCGTCGTAGTCCGAAAGACCCACGTTCGTCACGTAATGCTCGCGCTTGACCTCGGGGAATTCCGGCAGGGTCGCGTGAATGCGGTCGTACCACTCGTCGTCGATGACAATGGGCATGATGTTGGGGTCCGGGAAATACCGGTAGTCGCCCGCGGTCTCCTTGTTGCGCATGGCGAAGGACTTGCCCGCATCGTCGTTCCAGCCACGCGTTTCCTGCACCAGCTCCTCGGTGCCGTTTTCGATGGCATCGATATGACGGGCTGTCTCGTACTCGATGGCGCGTCGAATAGCAGCGATGGATGCCATGTTCTTCATCTCGGTGCGCACGCCCAACTCGTTGCTGCCCACCGGCCGCACCGACAGGTTAACGTCGGCGCGCATGGTGCCCTTTTCCATGCGGGCGCCTGACACTTTCGCAAATCGGAGCAGGCTGCGCAAACGCTCTAGATATGCCACGACTTCGTCGGCGCTGCGCAGATCGGGCTGGCTCACGATCTCGATGAGCGGCACGCTGGTGCGGTTGAAGTCGACCAATGTGGTGTAGGACCAGTTGTCGTGAACCAACTTGCCTGCGTCTTCTTCCATGTGAATCTGCTTGATGCGGATGTCTTTGGGACCGTCTTCGGTTTCGATGGTCACGTAGCCGTTTACCGCAATGGGCGCAAACCACTGGGTGGTCTGATAGGAAGCCGGCAGGTCGGGATAGTAATAGCTCTTCTTGTCGAACGTGGTCGTGCGGTTGATGTGGCAGTTGAGCATCATTCCCGCCGTCATGCCAAGGTTGATGACCTGGCGGTTTGCGACAGGCAGCATACCCGGCATGCCGCAGCAAGCGGGACACACGTGGGTGTTGGGCTCGGCGTCGCTGCCGTTAGTGCACGAGCAGAAAATCTTGGACTTGGTGGCCAGCTCCGCGTGAACCTCTAGTCCGATGACTGTTTCGTAAGCGGTCATGGTTAGGCCTCCTTTCCAGCGCAGTCGGCGCAAGAGACGGCGCCGGCCAGGTGCAGCAGGGCGGCATCTGAAAACGCCGGACCCACCAGTTGCACGCCGCCTGCAGAAACGGCTGGCAAACCGGTTATCGCAGCAGGGGCGGTGAAGCGGTTTTCCTCGAACGCCAGATACGGGTTCGCTTCCACATCGGCAAGGCTGTAGGAGCGCTTGGAGCAGGCGGGAAGAAGGATCGCGGTTTGTCCAGACGAAGTCCCATCTGCAAATTCATTCGCGAAAGCCTCGGACATGAGATGGCGAGTGCGCAAGGCCTTGTCATAGCAGCGATCGTAATTGCCCTCGGCTAGCACCTCGGACCCGTAAAGGATGGCGGTCTTGGTAAGGATGCCGAAAGCCTCTGTGCGGGACTTGGTGTAAAGCTCGCCAATGGTCTGGTATTTCTGCGTATGGTAGCCGTACTTCATGCCCTCGAAGCGATTCACGTTGTTGCAAAGCTCTGCGCACATGAGGATATTCCAGGCCAGGTTTCCAACGGCAAGAAGCTCATCGGTTTGGGGGGCGGTATCCGAAACGGCAATGCCCTGCTCGCCGAGAGCGCCGATGGCAGCCTCCATGAGCTGAGCGGTATCCGCATCGAAGGCATCCATCAGACCGCGCGCCACCTTCACATGCGTGATGGGCGCGGCGAACGTCTCGCCTGCTGATGCAGCCTCCGCGAACCCGTTGGAAGTTATTCGCGCACATTCGGTTTCGGGAAGGGATGTTCCGTCCGAATCGTCATGACCGGCCAGCACGTCGAGAACCTGCTGTACATCGCTCGCCGAGCGGGCGGCGATGCCAACGGTTTCACCAGAACAAGCAACTGCCACGGTGCCGAACCGGGACACGCAACCATACGTGGGCTTCAGGTGAACCTGCCCGGAAAGCGCTGCCGCGCGGGCCTGGGCACCGTTCACGTCCAACCCCACCACGGCATCCACAGCTCCATCCGCGAGCAGCTGGCAAGCGGCGGTGGTGAGGTTTCCGTCCGCATCGACCACGGAGCCGAAATGGGACGTCTCGCCGAGGAAGTCGAACCCGAACTCGCCGACGTTCACTTTGCCCGCAACATGATGACCGGCTTCGCGCAAGCGCTCGTCGACTCGGGCGGCAAACAGGCTCTTGTACCCGGCCAGCATCTTCGAGCCGGCAGAGGTGGGCATGTCCTGAGTCAGGATGAGGTCATCCAAGCCGATTGAAAGCTGGTCCGTTGCGGCCTTTTCGCATGGGTTCTCAAAGATGAACAAGGTGTTTTCGCTCATGTCGACCTCCTTACTGCAGGACTTGGGGCACTTGCCAGTATCCGTCCATGGATTCCGGCGCCTGCGCCAGCAGGTCGTCACGGGAAAACGGCTGCGCAGCCACATCTTCCCGCATTACGTTTACCATGGGCCGAACGTGAACCATACGCTCCACGGTTTCGGTGTCGATTTGAGCCAGCGTTTCCCAATCCGCTTCGCGTGCGGAAAAGAAGGCCAGCATGTCGTCTTGTTCTTGGGAAGTCAAGGACAGCTGATTTAAATGCTCAAGGTCCAAAAGCGTATCTCGGTCCACTGTCGCTCCTTTGTGTATGATGACCAATCCGTATGTCGTATTGTAAGGGAATACTCTGGTCATGTTTCGTTTGCGCGCAAGACAAAAAACCTGCGTGCGCTCGGGTGCAAGACATGAATCTTTGCTTGCAACACTTCGCACACGCAGGTGGAATTGAAGGCCGTTAAAACGCCGAACCGGCTAACTGCTTACTTCATCGCCTCGACGAAGACGGCCAATCGATCGGGCGTCAAACCGAAGTCTTGGTCGCCGCCAAGACCCTCGGCAACTATGGAGTGAGCCTCGCCTTCGTCACCCCAGTAGGTCTTGGTGGACTCGCCTTCGCGGTTACCCGCACACGCCACCGCCACATCGCCGATGTTCTCGGTCCACTCGTAGGCATACTTGTTGTAATCACCGGAGATATCGAAAAGGTCGTCCTCGGAAATCGCCGCAGTGCGCACGACGACAGCGGCTGCCGGGAACTCGTAACGCGCTTCGGCCATGCCCTCCATGTAGCGGTACGTGACTTCAAACGGCTCGCCAAGATCGGAGATCGCGCCTTCGGGAAGCGGGAAGGCCTCGAGGCCTGCGCCCTTGGCTGCTTCTTCGGCACTCGCCGCGTCAGACCAGGGATTAACCATTCCGACCGCCTCGCTCGACACGCTCGACGCGGACTCGCTCGATGCGCTTGCGCTCGCCGAGCTGGACCCGGCCGGCGAAGAGCAGCTTGCAAGCACCGCTATCGAACCTGCCAGCAACGCGACGGTAACCAAGCACATCCATTTCCTCGCAGTTACGCTCATTTCAGTGACCCCTTTCCCAAGCATTACCGTTATGGCCATGGCGATAGTGTAGGGTATTCGAGCCGAAAAAGATGCCTGGCGCCAATATCGTTGGAATGTTGGAACATTTGCGCTTCAGCAGGTCATTGGCCTCTCATGGTTGCAGGAGCGAAAAACGGGCCTGCAAACATGAGATTGTGGATCCTGCGGCTATTCGACTGCGCCGACGTGCGATGTCGAGAATGCCCCGTTCTGCGCCATCACGCCGACAATGGCATGCGGGATGTAGGGCTCTTCCAAATAGGCGATATCGTCATCGGACAGTGCGAGGTTGACAGCCGCCACCGCGCCATCCACATGATGCGGCTTGGTCGCGCCTACGACGGGCGCGGTGACCTTGGCAAGCAACCACGCAAGCGACACTTCGGTCATTGAGACGCCATGCGCATCGGCAACTTCAATAACGCGCTCGATCACGAGCGCATCCGCTTCGGCCATGGCTTCGTACTTGAACTTGGCGTAGGCATCTTCTTCCAACCGCTTGCTCGTCTTGCCTGGACGGCGTGAAAGACGTCCGCTTGCAAGCGCGCTATAGGGCGTGAGTGCGATGCCCTCCTCGGCACAGCAGGGCAGCATCTCGCGCTCATCCTCGCGAAACACCAAGTTCATATGGTTCTGGACACTTACGAACTTGGGGAAGCCCTCGCGCTCCGCGAGGGCATTGGCTTTCTCGAGTTGCCAAGCATATACGTTTGAAATGCCGATGCATCGCGCTTTGCCGGCAGCGACAACCCGCGCAAGGCCCTCCATCACGTCGTAAAGCGGCGTGTTGTAGTCCCACATGTGATAGATGTACAGGTCGACGTAATCCATTCCCAGATGCGATAGGCTCGCATCGATGCTGTTTGCGATGTGGCGCTGGCCGGTTACTCCCTCGGCGACTTCTTCTGCCGTGCGCGGTAGAAACTTCGTGGCCACGACGACGTCGCTGCGCCGAGCATAGTCGCGCAAAGCGCGCCCAACGTATTGCTCGGATGTACCACCCTGGTAGGCGATTGCCGTGTCGAAGAAGTTCACGCCCGCGTCAAGCGCCCGCTTCACGATGGCGCGCGTGGCATCCTCGCCGACAGTCCAGGAATGCTGCCCGGCTTGCGGATCGCCGAAGCCCATGCAGCCCAGGCAAATGCGCGATACCTCTAGGTCACTTGTGCCGAGTTTCGCATATTGCATGACGCTTATGCCTCCAGCGCTTTCTTGGCCCATGTCGAAAGCTCAGCTTGCGAAGGACGCCCGTTTAAAAGACCGCCAGGAAGCACCTTGGCGCTAGCGGCTATCGCCTGCATACGCTGCGGCGCCCGCCCCAATCCACTGCCGCCGCTTGTCGCGAAGGGCACTACCGTCTTGCCCGAGAAGTCGTAGCCTTCAAGGAACGTGTCGATGATGCGCGGCTCAACGTACCACCACACGGGAAAGCCCACGAACACCACGTCGTAAGCGGCCATGTCGGCAACCGTGTCGGCTATGGCGGGACGGCACGTTTCGTCATTCATCTCAACCGATGAGCGGCTCGCGCTGTTGTTCCAGTTCAGGTCTGCACTCGTGTAGGGCTGTTCGGGAGCGATCTCGAACAGGTCAGCGCCCGTAGCAGCAGCTAGATCTTTGGCCACCTTCGCCGTCGTCCCACTTGCGCTGAAGTACGCAACCAATGTCTTGCCCATACTACTGTCCTTTCCCCTTTCCGCTAGCTGCGTTGCCGGCGGTCTTTGACGTCCCACGGTCATGGGGCGCTCGTTCCTAATACCTGTTGATGCGGCACTTTGCCTTGACGCGCTTGATGTTGTCGGGCAGCTCATCGTAAGGCATGTTCTTGGGCGTGTCGCATGTGCCTGATTCACGCGCCACGTCGTAGTACCAACACTTGTATTCGATGAAGTCGCGTGCGAGCTTCAACTCTTCCAGCTGCGCGTCGATGGCTGCACGTCGCTCGTAGACGATGCGCCGGCGCTCCTCGATGGTCGAATCGCCTTCCATGTACAGCCGTATGTACTCTCGAATTTCCTTGATGGACATCCCCGACACCTTCAGGCGCTCCACAAAGCGCATCCATTCCAGATCGTCTTCGTCGAATAGCCGTCGGCCATCGGTCGAGCGCTGTTGATTGGGGATGAGCCCGTTCTTCTCGTAAAAGCGAATCGTCGAGGCTGGCATCCCCAGCTCGGCTGCCGCGTCGCCTATCGTGTACAGTTTGTCCATTCTTCACCTTCCCCGCACGCAATCTATCAGATCGTAAATAACGGTCAGCCGCCTTGCCTTGCCTTGCCGACACGCGAGACGCCCTCGCGCACGTAGTGGAAAACGCCCATCACCAGCACCGCCACGCTTGCTAGCGAGCAGCTATATAAACAAGGGGAACACTGTAGTCCGCATACGCGAACTGCACTTGCCCCGTCAGGTATTGCCACATGCCAAGCTGGGCGAACGAATACGCTCCAAAGCAGGCGACAGCCGCAAAGACGACGCGAACCGCCCATACCTGCCACGGCGCCATGCCCTTCGGCACGCGCATATGCAGGCCCGCATGAGCGAAAGCGAACACAAACGCCCAGTACGAGCACAGCATGTGGACGCGCCGAGCCCAGCCTGCTCCCGGCAACGCCGGCAAGAAACCGAACGCATGCTTCGAAAGCACAAGGCTGCTCGCAACTTGCCCGATAACGCATGCCGCAAGCCCGACGATTACGACAATCTGCAGCACGCGCAACGCATTGTGACGTCCTCTCAAGATGGAAGCGATCCGCTTGCGGTTGAGCACAATATGCGTCGCCATGAGCACGAACAGGGCGATGCCCAGCCACTCATGCGGCGCTTCCTGCACGAGCGCCGTGGCCATGAGCGCAACGAGCACCATGGCCATGGCGGTGTCCAAAATGGCTTTTATCGCGGTTTTGCCCTTCATGCCCTAGTCTTTTCGTCTCTAAGCGGTCGTCGTGACCCATTCGTTGACCTGCGCGGCACTCGACTTGGCCTCATCTCCCAAAATGGAAAGGCCCTCGCGCACATCGGCTTTGGGGCATGCTGCGGAAAGATCGGAAAGGCAGTTTGCAAAGCCGCTGCCTGCATGCGTGTTGAAGGGATGCACCACCTTGCCCGAGCAGTCGTGTTCGGCAAGGAAGCTCTTCACGATTTGGGGCAAATGACCCCACCATGTGGGAAAACCCAGGTAGATGGTCGAATAGCTATCCCAGTTCTGCACGCTGGCTGCAAGCGCAGGCAGGGTATCTGCCGTCTGTTCGTCCTGAGCAATCTGGAGCATCTCGTCATAGTCAGTCGTATAAGGCGTGGCCGGCTCGATGCGGAACAAATCGGCTTGCAGGTTTTCGGCCACGCGGCTTGCTACGGCAAGGGTGTTGCCCGACCACGAGAACACGACTACGAGCGCCTCGTTTGCCGCTTGTGCCGACGATGCCCCTGCAGCGGCTGACGAGGAAACCGACGTTGCCGATGCCGACGAAGCAGCAGCGCTTGAAGCGGCCTCGCTTTGCGCTGTTGACGATGCGCTCGGTTGCGAAGCGCTGGCGTTACGCGATGACGAGCATCCGCCAAGCAATCCCGTTCCCACAGTTGCGGCCCCCATTGCGGCCATCGCGCCCAAGAACCGCCGTCTTGTAATGTCGTTGTAGTGTTGTCTCATGTTCACCCTTTCTTCGCTGAGCCTGTTTTGCGCGGGTTTCTACTTTTCAAGCCAATCGGCAACCTGTTGGGGCATATCCGAACCACCCGAATAATAGATGGAAAGGCCTTGGCCAACATGCGCTGTGGGTGCGAGTTTCGATATCGCCGTGACACTTTGACCGAGTCCACCACCCCCGTTGCTGCAGAACGGTTTGATCTCCTTGCCGGAAAAGTCATACGATTCGAGGAACGTCGCCACGGGCATGGGAATCGAAGCCCACCAATTGGGATAGCCCAGATACACCGTGCCATAGCGGCTCATGTTTTCAATTTGCGTGACAAGCGCTGGACGCGCCTGCTGATTTTGATCTCGCTGCGCCTCGTCGAGACAGGTGTTGTAATCGGTCGAGTATGGCTGTTCGCAGACGAGCTCGACAGCCTCGACGCCTAGCTGCGAGGCGACTTCCCGGGCAATCAACCGGGTGTTGCCACTCCACGAGAAGAAGACGACGAGGGGCTCGCCGCTCGTCGCGGCGTTGGTCGTTTTGCCACCGACGACCCCCTCGCGCAGCACCGCGCTGCGCGCAATGCGGAAGCCGACGCTCGGACTCGAGCTCGTCGGCGTCAGCGACGCGCGGTAACCTGACCGCAGGTTCTTCGCGAAATCGTTCCAGCCCCCGCCGCGATTGACCCGCAGCGAGCCGGTATTCGGACCGGTGGGGTCTTGCAAGCCGCTTTCGTCGTAGGCGCCGTAGTAGTCCCACACCCATTCGGCCACGTTGCCGTGCATGTCGTAAAATCCCCAGGCGTTCGGCGCAAACGACGCCGAGGCAATGCACTCTCCACGGTAAACGCCGGGTTTCACGTCGAGAACGTCTTGGTCGAAGTAGTTGCCTTCAATCTCGTAAGGATAATGCCCATAGTAGTTCGCTTCTTCAGCGCTGATGGAGTGGTCCAGGTTGAACGGCCCGGTTGTGCCTGCGCGACATGCGTATTCCCATTCGGCTTCGGTCGGCAAGCGATAGCCATCCGCCGCAAGATTCCAGGTGACGTCCTCGCCGTCGACAGTGTAGGCAGGCTCAAGACCGGCTTCGACGCTGAGCGCATTGCAGTAGGCGATAGCGTCATACCAGCTCACATCGGCAACTGGCACATCTTCGCCACCGCTGCCTGCACTCATGAGCGTGCCGTATTCCAGCTGCGACACTTCAGTCGGCGAAAGGTAGAAATCGCTGACCGTGACCTCGTGCTGCACCTCGTCATCTGATCGCCACGGCTCATCTGCCGGGCTTCCCATGGTGAAGGTCCCGCCTTGGACCAGAACGAACCCGTCGTCGATGGTCGCTCCTCCACCAACCACGCTAGCGCCACTCGAAGAGCCGGTATGCGCGTTATCTTGCGACGAGCCTGTTGCCTGCTGCGACCCGGCGTTGCGCGGAGTCCATGCGCAGCCCGACAGCGCCAGCGCACCACCCGCGATAATGCCAGCTTGGGTGAACAATCGCCTCGTTATGTTGCTCGAACCATCCATATCGTACCCTTCCCGTAAACGTTCTTAAATTAAATTGTGCAACTTAAACCATGGTTTAAGTCAAGAGAGATTCTTGAAGTCTTGATGAGCGCGTTTTCGATACTCGGAAAGGCACGGGTGAACAGAGACGGCGAAACCCGCTGGTATACTCGTCGCATCGCGAACCAACCCATCCAGGAGGCTTCACATGGCGTCTGAAATCGCTTTGGAACCTGTTTGTCCCGAAGATCTGCCCGCGTTCGAGCGTCGCCTGCAAGACGCTTTCACGGATGCTGCGCGCGAGGCATTCCCCGACTTCCCCGAAGTGATACCGCCGAAACGCGACATCGACGAATCGCTGGGCGCTCCCGAGGCAGAAGCACTGCACATCATCTGCGAGGGCAAACGCGTTGGAGGCGCGATAACAAGCGGGGCCGGTCAGCACAAACTGCTCGACTTCATCTTCATCGACACAGCTTGCCAGGGCAGGCATCTCGGGTTCGCTGCCTGGGAAGCGATCGAGGCCCGTTATCCAGAGGCAACGCATTGGGAACTCGTCACGCCCTATCACGAAAAGCGCAACATCCACTTCTACGTGAACCGATGCGGTTTTCGTATAACCGAATACTTCAACAAGTGGCATCCCGATCCGAACTATCCACAGGAAGAAGCAGGCGACTACCCGGGCGAAGACGGCGGCTTGTTCAAGTTCGAGAAAGATGTCGTGCGCGAGGACGATTAAAAGCCGCATTGAATGGGATTGGGACGTTCCCGCTCCGAGGTTGACATATCGAGTTCAAGGAGCGCATAAAAGCCCCGGCGTCTTCGGCCTAATCAAGTTTCTGCATCGCGTTTCCAAAGCCCAGAAGCAGGCGAAGAAGGCCGCTGGCAAGTAGGCATTCTGCTCATCTTGCCGTAAACCTGAAAGGTGGTAACGATCAGTCTCCTTACGAGCCCGCTTAATCTGCCGCTTCGTCTGCCCACACGTTCTTTGCCTGGTTGAATGCAGCCCATGCCTTGGGCCAACCGGCGTAGAACGCAACGTGTGTTATGACGGCTGCAATCTCGGCACGCGTCACACCGTGTGCCTTGGCGTTTTGCAGATGGTACGTAAGCGAACTGTCGGTCACGCCCGACGCTATAAGCGCCACCACCGTGATGATACAACGCGTCTTAAGGTCGATGTCTGCGTTGTTCCAGTTCTCGCCGAACAACACATCATCGTTGTAGTGCGCGAATTCCGGGGCGAAGCTCCCAAGTGCGTCGCGCCCCGCAGTCTGCGTGATTCTTTCCGTCATGAGGCCTCCTTCATTGGCGTTTTATGGTTACAGCTCTTTTATCAGTTTCGCAGGAACGCCGCCGACGACCGTGTTGGGTGCAACGTCCTTGGTCACGACCGCTCCTGCCGCCACGACCGCGCCGTCCCCGATGGTAACGCCGGGCAGGACGGTCACGTTGGCGCCCAGCCATGCATCGGCGCCGATGTGCACGGGCGCGGGCAGCAGGTTAGCGCGCTTGGCCGGGTCCATGTTGTGGTTGAGCGTCGCGATGACCGCGTTGTGTCCGATGAGAGCACGGTCGCCTATTGTTATACCGCCTTGGTCTTGGAACCGGCACCCGGCGTTGATGAACACGCCCTCGCCAACGTGCGTGTTGAGCCCGCAGTCAGTCGTGAACGGCGGGAACAGCCCCACGCTTTCGGGAAGCTTGCACTGCCACAGCTCTTCAAGCTGCGTGCGCACATCTGACAGGCTGTTGAATTGGGCATTCATGCGCGACGTGATGCGCATAGCCCGCTCCGACGCCGCCGTCATGAGATGATGCATGTCTGACCCGGCAATGACCTCCTTGCCGCTGTTCATGTACGCGACGAAACGGTCTATTTCGTCTTGCGTCATTTCGGGACTGTCTTCGTAGTTGCTTTTTTCCATGAGCGTCTCCTGCCTGCTCAGTTTGCTCGCCTGAAAACGAGGTGGTTTCTCACATTCCGAAGTACTCTGCGATTTCGGACATGCGTCTAGATTGCGGGCAACCGAAGGGGCAACGCGCATCGCAATGCCCGCATTGCACGCACTCGGAAGCGTGATGTTCAAGATTGCGATAATGATCGGCTGCCAAATCATCGCCCAAACGAGCCAAGTCGTAATACTTGTTAGCCAGGCCGATGGGGATTCCCACGGGGCACGGCTGGCAGTGGTTGCAATACACGCAGGCGCCTTTGTCCGAAGGTGGCGCGAACTCGCCGACAACCGAATAATCGAGCTGCTCAGACGAAGCGTCTAGGAAAGACAGCGCGTCACGCAGGTCGTCGAGTCCCCGTACACCTGGCAACACGCACATCACACCCGGCTTGTCGAGCGCATAGGCAACGCACTGATCGCGGGTGAGCGATTGCCCGAACGGCGACTGTTTGGCATCTAGCAGCTGGCCTCCTGCAAACGCCTTCATGACCGACACGCCCACACCTGCAGCCTCGAATTCACGGTAAAGCGCCGCGCGATCTGCCGCTTCGCCTTTTCCGTAATCGGACTCGTTTGTGTAGTCGTACATGGGATTGATGGAAAACATGGCCCAGTCGAACGCGCCTATGGCCAAGAACTTGCGCGCGATTGCGACCGTATGTGTGGAAAACGCCAGGTGGCGAATCGTGCCGTCCTGCTTGCGACGCTGAGCATAGTCCCAAATGCCGCCGTTCATGACCTTGTCAAAGTCGGCTTCCTCGTCGATGCAGTGGATGAAGCCGAAATCGGCGTAATCGGTTCCAAGGTCGGTCAAGCGCTTCTCGAACTCGGCGGCAGCGAGCTTGGCATCGGTTGTCCAGCCGTACTTGCCCGTCGTGTACTCGGCGCCAATGTGCACCTGCAACATGGCGCGCTGACGGTTCGCGCCCGATAGGGCGCGGACATACCCTTCGAAAGCCGACGCTTCGCTTGGTATGAAATCGAGCACGTTCACGCCCTCGTCGAGCGCTTCGCGCACCATGATTTCCGCTTCTTGTGCCGTGGCATGGTGGATGCCTGCCATTCCCAAACCAATGACGCCGATCTTCTCGCCGCCATGCGGCAACATCCGGTATTCCATGTAAAGCCCTTCTCCTATAGCGCGCCTGGTAAGCTGCGCAAGTTGTTGTGAATGATTTGGCCTACCGCGCTAAATCCCGATTTCCACCAAGTCGTACGCGCGACTGCCGACGCCAAGCGTTTCGGCGGCTTCTAGGACGTGCGGGCCATCGAGGCTCTCGATACGCGCGATGAGGTCTGCCGAATCGTCGTCGCTTGCGTACACGAGGTCGACGCAGGCCTGGTCGAGCGCAACGGGATCGGCTGAAGCCAAGATACCGATGTCTGCCATTTTCGGGGGAGCGGGATTTGAATCGCAGTCGCAGTCAACAGAGAGGTTGTTCATGACGTTCACGAACAGCATGTTGGGCTGCGCCACGAGAACCGCCTTGCTTGCGTCGGCCATCGATTCGAGGAAGTCGGGAGTTGAAGCGCTCGACCAGCTTTCCCTGTTCTCGCCCGCCGAGTGGATGAGGAGCTTGCCTTCCCGGGACGCCATGCCAATCGAAATGTTCTTGAGCGCTCCACCGAAGCCGGCCATCTGATGTCCCTTGAAGTGGGACATCACGAGAAAACCGTCATAGTCGGCAAAATGGGCGCCGACGAGGTTCTCGGACAGGTGGAGTCCGCCTTCAACCGGCAACGACAACGAACCGTCTTCGTCCATGATCTGGAAATCCGCAATATCGATGAAACCATGGTCCTCGGCAACCTGGTAATGCGCTTCGGTAGAGGAACGCTTGCTGCCGTAAGCCGTGTTGCATTCGACGATTGTCCCGTTTACGGCATGCACGAGATCGGCAATCAAGTCCGCCTTAAGGTAATGGTTGCCGCCCGGCTCGCCACTGGAAAGCTTGACGCCGATGTTCCCATCGCCAAGGCCCTTGCCAATTGCCGCGAACACGGCCTGCAAGCCCGCGCTGTCGAGAGCGCGCGTGAAATACACGAGCGGCGTGTTCGAGCCGTTAGAAGCGTCGGATTCAGTGTTTTGCACAGAGGCGGAATCCGATGAGCCCGATGCCGCACTCGATGCCGCGCCACCACTCGTCGCATTTGACGCTTCTCCGCATCCCGCAAGACCGGTTAGCACTGCGGCCCCACTCGCGATAGCCCCGATTTCCACGAACGTTCTTCTCGTCATGTGCTTCATGCGAATCCTCGCTAATCAGTCTTCGTGCCGCCGGCACGCTCGGTTATGCCAGCGAAAGCGTAATCTCCGCGGTCTCGCCGCCGAACGCTTCGAACAGCGCTTCGGTAGTCGCACCCTCTATGCTGCCAAGCGGGGTGTACGCCCAGCTGTTCGAACCAGTGAAGATTGTAATCTGATTGCCCTGGTACAGCATGACATCGCCTGGCAGAGTCGTAATCTGCTCGTCGGTTGTCGGAAGGCTCCACGGCAGCGGCCCCACTTGCTCAAAGCCGCCATAGGCATGCAAGCTTACCGTGACTGGCTCGGTTTGCAATTTCTCTACGAGGGTTCGCGCCGCTTCCGTATCGGCAAGCGCCACTGTGAATTGCGTGTCGCCAACATGTATGACGAGCGAATCCGCGCTCTCGGCGCTGACAGCGCTCGCGGTGCTTTCAGCGCTCGCTGCGCCTTCAGACGACTGGCTCGCTGCCGACGCAGAAACGGCGCTGTCTGGCGAAGCGTTCGATGATGCCGATGTTTGACTTTGCGCACACCCGCCAAGCGCTAAAAGCGATACGAACACGGCAATCGCAATCAGTTTCTTCATCACGCTGCAGTCCTTCCTTGAAAACCTATTTCAAATTCTCCCCGAAAAACGATTCCAACTTGCCAAAGGGAATGGCATCGAAGTTGTCGTACAGGTCGACATGGCTCGTGCCGGGAATGATCATGAGTTCTTTGTTATCGCCTTGGAGCAGTTCGAAAGCGCCCTCGCTGAAATAGCGCGAATGGGCTTTCTCGCCATGCACGAGCAGTACGGGAGCATCGATCTCGCCGGCCATGGAAAGAATGGGTTGATTGATAAGCGAGATCGTTCCCGTTACGTTCCAGCCATCGGTGGAGTTGCCCGAACGCTCGTGGTAACCGCGCGGGGTCTTGTAGTAGGCGTGGTAGTCCTTCACGAAATAGGGCGCGTCCTCGGGAAGCGGGTCCACGACACCTCCGCCGCGCTCGTATGTGCCGGCTGCGTAGTCGGCCGTGCGCTGGGCAGCCCAGGCGGCACGCTGTTCGTCGCGGGCCTCCTTGCTGTCGGCGCTGCCGAAATATCCTTCGCGGGCCACGCGCGACATGTCGTACATCGTCATGGCCGCCGTCGCCTTGATGCGCGGGTCGAGCGCCGCAGCGTTTATAGCCATGCCGCCCCAACCGCAGATGCCGATAATGCCAATCGCGCTCGCATCCACGTCGTCACGGCAACTCAGGTAATCGACAGCTGCGCAAAAATCCTCGGTGTTGATGTCGGGGCTTGCCACGCGACGCGGTTCGCCGCCCGACTCGCCGGTGAAAGACGGGTCGAACGCCATGGTCAGGAACCCGCGTGCCGCCATCTCTTGGGCGTACAAGCCGCTCGACTGCTCCTTCACCGCGCCGAACGGGCCGCTCACGGCAATGGCCGCCAGCTTGCCTTCGGCGCCCTTCGGCTTGTAAAGGTCTGCCGCCAGCGTGATGCCGTAGCGGTTCGCGAACGTGACCTTGCAGTGTTCGACGCGCTCATCGCGTGGGAAGACCTTGTCCCACTCCTGAACGAGTTCGAGGTTTTCGGTTTTCATCATGATGTCTCTCCCGTCTTTCATCGGCCAAATGCATGGCGATATCGGTTTTTGTCCAATACAACCATATGCCGAACGCTGTTTTATAGCCAATACTTATAATGTAAATCGAACTATGCTTATCGAGCATGGTTTATCGAAACGCGCACGTGCATTCGAGCCCGAGAGAAACGAGGCCCCGTGGAGCTGAGGACACTGAGGTACTTCCTCGCAGTCGTGCAGGAGGGCAACATCACAAACGCCGCGAAGCGACTTCACGTGACGCAGCCGACCCTTTCGCGCCAGCTTGCAGACCTTGAGAAGGAACTCGGGCGGCAGCTGTATACGCGCGGGCACGACGGCATCGTGCCAACGGAACATGGCATCATGCTTGCCAGCTACGCCGAGTCGATTCTCGACTTGGCTGAGAAAGCCGAAGCCGACATCTCGTTTCCCGCGAAGACGGTTTCGGGTAGCGTTCACATCGCCACCGGCGAGACGAAAGCCATGCGCTATCTCACCCGTGCCATGATCTCGGTCCGCCAAAAGTTCCCGGGCATCGATTTCCAATTGTACAGCGGCACGACCGCCGACCTCATGGACGGGCTCGTGCGCGGCCAGTACGATTTCCTGCTGGAATGCGATTTGCAGACTCATGTGAACTTGAATTTGCTCGAGTTGCCCGATCCCGATGCTTGGGGACTCGTTGCGAAACGCGACGACCCGCTCGCCGGACGAAGCGTCGTGCGAGTCGATGACGTCTTGGACCGCAAGCTGATCACGTCGCGTCAAGGCGCCAAGGTGGGGCCGCTTCACGATTGGCTCGGGCCCCACGCCGAAGATGTCGACGTCGTGGCAACTTACAGCCTCAGCATGAATGTGAAATGGCTCGTCCGAGAAGGGTTCGGCGTCGCCTTCGCATACGACGAGCTGCTTGTTCCCCCGAACGCGGAATCGTCGGACCTTGTGTTCATACCGCTCGAGCCGCGCATCGAATCGCGGCACGGATTAGTGTGGCGAAAGACACTGCCCACCCGCCAAGCGCAGGTGTTCCTCGACGCTGTACGCAGCGAGATCGCTTCGAAGTAAGGCACCGTCGGGGGCAAGCCTGATGGCGCGCCTGAGAGAAACCCTTGTGCAAGCCTAGCTGATGATGCGGATGCGACCCTGAGATTCGGAGTACGCGTCGGGCACCTCGTGGTCGCAGGCGACGACAAGGTAGCTCGAAAGCGCTTCGTAGTCGAAATCGCAGGTGACGGGCATCTCGGCATCGGCAGCCTGCCTGAATGCGTAATAGGTATCGCCACCTTCGCAAAGGAAATCGCTCACTGCGAGGGAGTAGCGCTCGTCAGCTGCCCAGGCGCGTCCGCCCACTGAATGAATCGTCACGCGCGATCCGGGGTTAGCCGGGCTGTAGAAGGTCGAGTTCGGGTACAATTCGCCACGCTCGTAAGGCACGGTCGCGTCCACGGTGACTTCGATGCCGGCAATCTGCGGAAAAGCCCCGATGGACTCTTCGCCAGCACTCTGATATCCGGCCTCGAGCGCCTCCAGCAGCTGCGCGCCCGTCACATTCAGGATGTATACCTGATTTGCGAAGGCGAAAACTGATTTGATGTTGGAAAGCGCGATATCGCCTTCCTCAATCGACGCGCGTATGGCGCCGCCGTTGATCACCGCCGCATCGGGCTTCGTGCCCGACGACTCCCCTGCCGCCCACAGGAAGGCATCGGTGCAGAAATCGCCCAGGTTCGTCTCTTGCGTGCGCACGCCCGGGCTGCGGTTGCCGTCAAGGAAGAAGGAAGTGCGTCCGAGCACCACGGCGAGCTCGGTTTCGACTTGGGTGTTAACGTTGTCGATAACCGTTTGCGTAGAGGCATCGGTCCCGTCGTAATCGCCGTAGGCGATGCTGTTGTTCGTCTGGATGCCCTCGTCAATCACGACAAGGCCGATGTTTTGAAGGTAGCAGCCCGTCTCGACGAGCAGCGTTCCCGCAACCTCTTCTTCGACCAACTTGTGATCGTGGCCGTCGATGAACAGGTCGATGCCCTGCACGTTGTTCAGCACGTCGACGCTAGTGGAAGGCGCGCTGCTTTCAAGGTTTCCCAGATGGCCCAGGCACACCACCAGATCGGCGCCTTGCGAGCGCAGCTCGTCAACCTGCTGCTGGGCACAGGCGTAAAGCTCGTCGCCGCCAAGGAAATTGAAACCCTCGACAAACTTGGGTTTGACGATGGTGGCCGTGCTGGGTGTGGTGAGCCCGAAAAAGCCCACCTTGGTGCCACCGGCAAGCTCTACCAAAGTATTTGGCTTGAATCGCGGCTTGCCCGTTTGCCTGTCGATAACGTTTGCCGAGAGCATCGGGAACTCGGCAAGCTTCTCATAGGCAGCCAGCTCATCCGGGCCGCGATCGAACTCGTGGTTTCCCATTGCCATGGCGGTATAGCCACAGGCGTTCAAGAACGTGATGCCCGCCTCGCCGAGCGATTGGTCCACGAGCGGCATGCCCTGTGTGGCATCTCCCGCATCCACGATAAGCACCTCGTAGCCTTTCGCTTCCCAATCGGCCTTGAGCTGCGGAACCGCGGCCATCGAGAAATTGCCTTTCTCGTTTTCGGTTGCAGCGGTTTCGATATCGTGGCCATGGGTGTCGTTGGTGTGGATGATGGCGAGCAAGGGCGTGGACTGCCCGGCTGCCGAAGATCCCACGCTGGAACCCGTCACGTTTGCCGGGGAGCAGCCGTATACGCCAAGCCCCGCGCCAAGGGCTACAAGCCCGACGCCCTTCAAGAAAGCCCTGCGGGTAATATGAACGCCCGTCATCTGGTTCGTCATTGGCGGCTCCTCCGTTTAACGTCTGCGCATGCGGCAATTATCCCATACGCCAGCTGGTGCATGGCGCGTTGCGTGCTTCTGGGAACGCAATGCAATACGGCTAAGCTGCGGGCATCATGATTTCGGGCCAAGCAGGTAGTCAATCATTTCATCGAGCTTGTTGGCCGCATCTCGCCATCCGAGCCAGTACAGCTCTCCAAGCTTTTCCACATCCGACTCGAGGCGCGACACCTCGACTGGTTGCGAAGGGGCGATGCGCAAAAGCGCGCCTTCTTCATGCAGCCGTTCGATTTCATCGCATTGCCTGTTGTAGTCGACGTCGCTCATCGCGAGCCTGCTGGCGAAAGCTGGGTAGTCGCGATACGCCTTGAAAGCCGCCTTGTGCTCGCGGCCATCCTTGCGGAAGCCGGCGTCGCGCGTGCGGACCACGACGATCTTGGCAAAGCCCTTATCAAGCGCCCATTCATAAGGGATTTTGCACGAGCAGCCGCCATCAAGATAGGGAATCCCCCCGATATCGACCATGGGCGACATATACGGCATGGTGGCAGAGGCCCGCACGGCAAGCGCGATATCGTCGCATTTGCTCTGCTCGAAATACTCGGGCTCGCCAGTCAAGCAGTTGGTTGCCACGGCAATCAGCGTTTGACCCGGGCGATTGAAGCGCTCTTCGTCCAACGGCTCGAGCACCTGACGGTCCTCCGTGAGAAAACCGATGTCAAGAACGCTGCCGCTATGGAGTAACGCCCTCGCTCCGATGTAGCGGTCGTCGTGGCGAAAGCCCAGGTTGATTCGCGCCGAGCGGCCAATTTGACCGGCGACGTAGTTCATCCCGCTGAGCGCGCCAGCTGAAACGCCGACAACGTGGCTCATGTTCAGCCCAGCTTGCATCAAAACATCGAGGAAACCTTGCGTATAAAGCCCCCTGAACGCCCCGCCTTCGAGCACGAGGCAACCGTCGATGATCGGCCCTTCCGCGCTTCCGCTCGGAATCTCCGAAAGCCTTGAATAGGGTTTGTTGATCATCGCACCACCTTCTGTTCTACCTTGTTCCGTTCTAAAACGGGATTCTGTTAAGTGATCATTCGTTCCCGCCAAAATAAGACCGCCGAATTGATCGAGAACAACCTTTACTTGAGTATCTGTGATGTGGCCGCATCGGGCGCCAGGGGGCTTGAGATGGCCTCGGTGCGCCATGGCCGCATGGACGACTATGACCTGATTCTCGTGGATTGGAAGATGCCCGAGATGGACGGCCTGGAAGCCACGAGCACCATTCGCGCCATGGAGAGGGAGGATGCAGCCCGGGTGCCCATCATCGCCCTGACTGCCAACGCTTTCGACGAAGATGTCCAAAGCAGCATGCAGGCCGGATTGAATGCTCATTTGAGCAAGCCCGTCGAGCCTGACGTGCTGTATCAAACGCTGGAAAGCCTCATCGAAGACTAATCTTCGAGCAGCGCCGACCACACCGCCTGAATCACTTACGCTTCTTTACGCCTCGATACAAGAAGAATGCGAGGATCACGCTGAGGATATAACCAACGAAGCCTATCACCGGGAACTCCACGCTCACGCCTACCGTTGTCAGCGTAAACGGAGGCGCCAAGCACAACACGCAGGAGCCGACGAAAAACACCACGATCAGGAGCCCTCGGATTGCGTATCTCACAAGACGTTCGATTGAGTCAAGTGCTTTATCCTCGATGCCGATATTGGTGCGAACCTGGATTTGACCCTTTTCGAGCATGTCAAGCGTTTCGGCAGTTTTAGCTGTGGACCTCGAGGTGCTATCGAAGAACTTCAGCAGCTCCATGACAACTGTGGGAAGCGCATCGGAGATAGTGTCGGCGTCGAGATTGCTTAGATCGAATCCAATGCCAATATCAACCTTGTCGATGAAGTAGTTCAGTATGTTGACGTTAGGACTCAGCGTCTTGATGGTCCCCTCCGCCGCGATGATGCCACGCTTCAAAAGTCACAGACGTGAGGGCCATGTTCAGCGGTTGCTCCGCACTCGAGTCTGCGGATTTTTCAAATCTCGACATATCCTCGGTAGAAGACCTGAGCGCCATGTTCAACTGCGTTGACACGTACCTGAACCCATCCTCGCTCGTGAGCGCGGATTTGTCGGGCCTTATCGCGCCCTCCGTGAAAACAATGAGCGCCATGTTCCGCTCCTGCGACTCGCTCGAGTCCGTGAACCTAAGCGGCATCAAGGCTCCCAAGCTCGAAAACATGAGCGCCATGTTCTATGACTGCAAGTCGCTGAAAGACGTGGACCTTTCTACGTTGGACACCTCATCGGTTAAGGATATGGAGGCCTTGTTCTACAGCTGCACGTCACTCACGTCGCTCGACTTGTCTGGTTTCGACACGTCGAACGTCATGAGCATTGGCAACATGTTCAAGTGGTGCATGTCCTTGAAAGAACTCGATGTGTCGAGCTTCGACACGTCTAAGGTAACCGCGTCCGAGCGCATGATTCACATGTTCAAAGGCTGCACCTCGCTCGAGCGCGTCGTGTTCGGCAAGAAGACGAATCCATTTGGCACCTTGCCGAGCAACGAGGTGCGTGGCCATACCGATTGGTTTAGCGAACGGGAACGCGCGTGGTTCACTGCCGATGAGATTGGCGAGTCCCGCCTCGGCATTCCCGATACCTATACGAGGTAGCTTGAGCGTCGGCGAGAAAGCATATTCCGTGACGTTATGACGCTACTGCAACCGGGCAGCTATGGCGAACAAATTGAAGTACTTGGCAATATTATCGGCATCTTCATCGAAAGTGCCGTCGTAGAAGAGACGTAGGAACTCCTCTCGCGCTCGCAGCACCTCTTTTACGCGCGGTGACTTTTGCTGTATGAGGACTTCGACGGTTGCGTCGAGCAGGTCGACTGCGCGGTCGATTGCCCCCTGGGCTCGCTTTTCCTTGCCTGCCCGCGTCGCGTTAATGGCCCTACCGACTTCTGAGGAAACGTTTCCAAGCTGTTCGTAGATGGACAGCTGCGCCCAACGCTGCCGGTCGATTTCGTAGCTAGCCATGGACGATTTCCCCCACAATCTGGATGATGGTGGCGCGCATATCCGCATCCTCGACCGAACGCGACCTGTTTCCCTGCGCTGGGCGAATGTTAATCATGGAGTCGAATTCGATAAAGTCGTCTTCGCCGTAGGAGTCGGGGTATAGGTTGATGCCCCAAAGATCATGTTGGGAAGACCCGGTTTCAAGCAGCATCTGCTCTTCGTCAACGTGCAGGCCAGCGTCGACGGCCATCACGCGCTTTTCGATGTCAACTACCGCCTTAACCAGATCGCCGAACATGTTCTCGGCCATTTCTTCGAGCTCTGCAAGTTCAATACGCTCAACCAGTTTCACAGGCATTCACCTCTCCCGCTTAAAGCTGCTTAACGATAATATCATTCTGGCGGGCAATTCCTTGGAGCGCCGATGCTTCTGGATACGGCATCAGCCTGCAAAGCGTCTCGATCGCCTTATAAGGCCTGTTACTGCACCCCGGTTTCTTTGACTTTGCCGGAAGTTGCCCACGGCATAAGCAGCATCAATCGACAATCCCGTGAGAACACGCGACCTCACGAAACCCCTGGTTGGTGATATGGATTGTCAACCATGATAATGTTCGAATGGCCTGTAAACGCGCGTTAACGCACTGCATCTGAGAGGAGAACCTCTCCTGCACCCGCGCATTGCCGACGTGATAACCCTCACGCGGCGGATGCTCCCGCATGTACTCGGGCAGGGCGAAATCCTCTAGAACCGCAGCATATACTTTACCCATACCAAAGACGGGTGCTGTTTGGATCATAGCGACCCTTGAAATGACTGGGCTAAACGTGGGCAAATCGTCCATTTAGTGCTAGTAATTAGCAGCCGCCTATCAATAGTTTCGTGCTTTTTTGCCCATGATTTGCCCATGATTGGAAGCAATAAAAAAGCAGGCCAGCTGAGCGATTAGCTAGCTGACCTGCGAAAATTTTGTCGCGGGGGCCGGATTCGAACCGACGACCTTCGGGTTATGAGCTGGCGTTTCTATTATCGGGACGTCTCGTTTCTCCCGTCTGTAAACTCAAAATCCCAGATAAACCGCCATTTTGACATCGCCTCTTATCGCCTTGCATCGGCTGGTATTCTCTAGCATTCCCCCCGAATTCCCCCATTTTCGTCGAAATCAGCGTTTTCGATTCCCCCCTCGCAGGGTTTGTGTACAACTTCAAAAGGCGACTATTTCAAAATCCCTTCCGC
>JAFWJU010000023.1 GCA_017511465.1 Eggerthellaceae bacterium
ACGCGCATGCAAGCATTGCCGTTCCGGCAATGGCCGCAACCCATATGCCCATCGATTGGCGTCGCATGGTTGCCCGACGATTACTCGCCCTCAGCGCTGTTTTCCCCAGATGCCGCTTTGATCTCGGGTTTGGTCTCGCCGATGATGTCACTGGCGCGAAGCTCGACGGCGGTGGCACCCTGCTGCTCGGGCAGGTCGTACATCACGTCGAGCAGCACGCGCTCGCAGATGGAGCGCAAGCCACGTGCGCCGGTGCCGTGCTCGACGGCCTCGTGCGCGATGGCGCGCAGGGCGTCGTCGGTGAACGTCAGCGAGGAATTCTCGAACTCGAACATCTTCTTGTACTGCTTGACGAGCGCGTTCTTCGGCTCGACGAGGATGCGCACAAGCTCGTCTTCGGTCAGCGCCGACAGCGACGTGATGACCGGGATACGACCCACGAACTCGGGAATCATGCCGAACTTGTTCAGGTCCTCGGGCAGCACCTGCGCGAGCAGCGCAGCCTCGTTGGCCTCCTTGCTCTCGGGGAGCTCGGAATTGAAGCCGATGGAAGCCTTGCCCACGCGCTCGGCGATGATGTCGGTGAGTCCGACGAACGCGCCACCCAAGATGAACAGGATATTGGTCGTGTTGATGGGGATGAGCTCTTGCTGCGGGTGCTTGCGGCCGCCCTGCGGGGGCACACTGGCGTTGGTGCCCTCGACGATCTTCAGCAGTGCCTGCTGTACGCCCTCGCCCGACACGTCGCGCGTGATCGACAGGTTCTCGGCCTTGCACGCAATTTTATCGATCTCGTCGATGTAGATGATGCCGATTTCGGCGCGCGGGATGTCGAAATCCGCCGCGGTGATCAGCTTCAGCAGGATGTTCTCGACGTCCTCGCCGACGTAGCCGGCTTCGGTGAGCGTCGTGGCGTCGGCGATGGCGAACGGCACGCGCAACGTGCGCGCCAGCGTCTGGGCCAGAAGCGTCTTGCCCGAGCCCGTAGGGCCGAGCAGCAGGATATTGCTCTTGGCCAGCTCGACTTCGTCGTCGGTGCCGGCACCGATGCTGATGCGCTTGTAGTGGTTGTACACCGCCACGGACAGCGCGCGCTTGGCAAGCTCTTGGCCGACGACGTAGTCGGAAAGGTCGGCGTACAGCTCGTGCGGCGTGGGAAGGTCGTCCAGGACCTCGTCGACCGAGGGCAGCTTGCCCGTGCTGGGGATGTACGCCTGGCCTTGCGCTTCTTCCATGCGGCCGGCTTGCTCTTCGGGCGTCATCCAACCCATGGACCCGTTGTTGTCGGGCTGCATGCGCATGCCCAAATCGCGCATCATGGCTTCGGCACACGTTGCCACGCACTCGTCGCAGATGTAGATGCCGTCGGGGCCCTTGATCATGGCCATGACGTCCTTCGAGCTTTTGCCGCAGAACGCGCAGATGGCTTCTTCTCGCCCGTTACCAGTGTTTCGCGTGCTCACTTTGATCCCCTCGTCGTAAACGAGCAATGGGGCCAGGCCCCATTGCTCATTCCCCTGTTGTTATTCGGCGGCGGCCACGCGCGATGTGGTGATGCGGTCGACCAGGCCGTAAGCCAGCGCCTGCTCGGCTGTCATGTAGTTGTCGCGCTCGGTGTCGGCCTGGATCGTCTCGAACGGCTGACCGGTGTTCTCGGCCAGGATGCGGTTCAGGCGCTCGCGTGTCTTCAGCATGAAGTCGGCCACGATTTGAATCTCGGTCTGCTGACCCTGAGCCTGGCCGAGCGGCTGGTGGATGAGCACCATGGAATTCGGCAGGCACAGGCGCTTGCCCTTGGCGCCGGCGGAAAGCAGCACGGCGGCCATCGAGGCGCATTCGCCCAAGCAGATGGTGGACACGTCGCACTTGATGAAGTTCATCGTGTCGAGGATGGCCAAACCCGCCGTGACCGAACCGCCCGGCGAATTGATGTACAGCGAGATGTCCTTATCGGGGTCGGCGCTTTCCAGATGCAAGAGCTGCGCGACCACGCTGTTGGCCACATGGTCGTCAATCTGCTCGCCCAAAAAGATGATGCGGTCGTTCAGCAGGCGCGAGTAGATGTCGTAGCTGCGCTCGCCGCGCGGCGATTGCTCGATGACATACGGGATAAGCGCATTGTTAATCTGTGCTGTCATATGTACCTCTTTCTTCTTCGATTTATGCACGTTCCTATACTAATGGAAACGGACGCACCGTAAGACGGCGCGTCCGTTTGACGTTGCGCAATCGAAACGTTTTCTACTCGGCTTCGGTGGCTTCGGGAGCCTCGTCGGCAACTGTCTCGGGTTCGGCAGCCTCGGCGGGCTCTTCCGCAGCCTCTTCGGCCTCATCGGCGCCCTTGGAGTGCTTGCCCTTCTTCGCTTCTTCCTCGGGCTGCTCCTCGGAGACGACGGCGTTGTCCATGAGCTCCTGGGCGGCTTTCTGGCGGACGATGCCCTGACGGATCATGTGCATCTGGCCGTTCTTGCGCCACTCGGCCATGAGGGCGTCGGGGTCTTCGGCGCCGGCAGCCACGAACTCTTCGCGGATGTCGTCTTCGGTCGCCTCGATGCCGGCGTTGGCAGCGTAGGCGTCGAGGGCGAGGTCCTGCTTGACCATGTCCTTGGCCTGCTGCTTGACATCGTCGGTGAACTGACCCGACGTGATGCCCTGCTGCTGCAGGTATGCGTCAAGCGTCATGCCGCCGCGCTGCAGCTGGTTGAAGAAGTCCTGCAAAAGGGTGGTCTCGGCTTCCTCGACCAGGCCTTCGGGAATCTCGATGTCGAGGCGCTCGGCAAGCTTGCCCAGCACGCGGCTTTCCTTCAGGCGCGGGAGCGTGTTGCCCAGCGTGGATTCGATTTCCTCGGCAAGCTCGTTGCGCAGCTCTTCGATGGTGTTCAGGCCGATTTTCTCCTGCACCCATGCATCGGTCAGCTCGGGCACGGTTTCCTTCTTGACGACGAGAACCTCGACGTCGAAGTTGACGGTGGCCGACTTGCCCATGAGCACGGCCGTCTTGGCTGCAGCCTCGTTCGGGACGTCGATGGTGAACTGCTTGGTTTCGCCCTTCTTCATGCCGATGATCTGCTCGTCGAACGCAGCGGGAAGCACGCCGCTGCCAACTCGGTATTGCATGCCCTCGGTCGTGATGGACGGCACGTCGTTGCCGGCGTCGTCGGTTGCGGCAATCTTCAGGTCGACGTACTTGTCGGCCTTGACCTTGGCATTAGCCGCAGCGTCGACGATTTCCTGATAATGGTCGAGCAGCGCGTCGATTTCGGCGTCGATCTGCTCTTCGGTGGCATGCTCGGCCGGCATCTCGATTTCGACAGGATCGTAGCTCGACAGCGTGGGCGTGGGCTTGGTCGCGATTTCGAATTCGAACGTGTACGGCTTGCCGTCTTCGGCCAGCTGCATGTCCTCTTCGTTGAAGTCGGGCTGGCCGACCGGGTAGATGCCCGTCTCGTCGAGTGCGAGCGGGTAGTTGTCGTTCACCATGCTGTCGGTGACGGTGGCGCGGACGTAATCCTTGCCCAGCGCGCTGTCGATAACCGGGCGGGGCGCCTTGCCCTTGCGGAAACCCGGGATGGTGTACTGGTTTGCAACCTTCTTGTACTGCTTCTTGATGTTCTGGGTGATGGTCTTCTCGTCGATGGTGACGGTTACTTTGACGCGGTCGCCCTCGAGCTTCTCGACATTGATATCCACTTAGCTGTCCTCCACTTGCATTCTTGTATGGCGCGTTTGACACGCAAATTGGCATTATCGCACAGTTGGGGCGGCTATTGAAGAACGTTCACAGATAGACCAAGGCCATTCATCTGGTATCATTTCCTCCTATGTGCGGGCGTGGCGGAATTGGCAGACGCGCCAGATTTAGGTTCTGGTACCGAAAGGTGTGAAGGTTCAAGTCCTTTCGCCCGCACCATTTAGGTTTTTGAGGGGAGTCATCGTGAAAGAGATTGTCAGGAAATACACCGAAACCAGCCTTGTATTGCGTATCGTGGTCGGCCTCGTTATCGGCGCCGTCATCGGATTGCTGCTGCCTTCGGACGGCTCGCTTGTCCCCGCCGTCATCACGCTGCTGGGCACGTTGTTCGTCAATGCCCTGAAGGCCGTCGCACCGATCCTGGTGTTCTTCCTCATCATCAGCGCTTTGTGCAAGGCGAAAGCCCCGGCGTCGATGCGCACCATCATCATCCTGTACCTCGTTTCCACATTCATCGCCGCGCTCGTGGCCGTCGTCGGGTCGTTCATCTTCCCGATGCAGCTGACGCTGGCCTCGGCCGAGGGCATCGCGCAGTCGTCGCCTTCGGGCATCGGCGAGGTGCTTAACACGCTGCTGATGAACATCGTGATGAACCCCGTGAAGGCGCTCGTCGAAGCCAACTACATCGGCATCCTGGTGTGGGCCGCCATGATCGGCGCAGCCCTGCGCGCAACGTCGGAAGGCGTGAAGGAAGTCTTCAACGCCATCGCCGACGCCGTCGCCACCATCGTCCGCTGGATCATCAACCTGGCTCCGTTCGGCATCTTCGGCTTGGTCTACGACGCCGTCGCCACGAACGGCATCGAGATCTTCGTGGAATACGGCCAGCTAATCGCACTGCTGGTGTGCTGCATGCTTGCCATCGCGCTTATCACGAACCCGCTCATGGTGTTCATCCTGACGCGCAAGAACCCCTACCCGCTGGTCCTGCGTTGCCTGAAGGACTCGGGCATCACCGCGTTCTTCACCCGCAGCTCTGCCGCTAACATCCCCGTGAACATGGAGCTCTGCGAAAAGCTGGGGCTCGACAAGAACCTGTACTCCGTGTCGATTCCGCTGGGCGCCACCATCAACATGGCCGGCGCTGCCGTCACCATTTCGGTCATGGCCATGCAGGCTGCCAACACCGTGGGCCTGACGGTCGACATCCCGACGGCAGTCATCCTGTCGGCGCTCGCTGCCATCTCGGCATGCGGCGCCTCGGGCGTGCCGGGCGGTTCGCTGCTGCTGATT
The DNA here is from genome assembly GCA_017511465.1 of Eggerthellaceae bacterium. GTDB lineage: Bacteria > Actinomycetota > Coriobacteriia > Coriobacteriales > Eggerthellaceae > UBA9715. The sequence goes on from JAFWJU010000023.1 coordinate 4,985, forward strand.
CCGATGGCCTGCTCGCTGTTCGGCATTCCCAACGATGTGGCCATGCAGGTCGTCGCCATCGGCTTCATCATCGGCGTCATTCAGGACTCCTGCGAGACCGCGCTGAACTCGTCTTCGGACGCCCTGTTCACGGCCACGGCGGAATACCGCACGTGGGCGAAGGAAGGGCGCAAGTTCAAGATGGGTAAGGATGCCGAGCCCGCAGAATAGAACCATACTCAACGCGCTGCTCGTTTTCCTCGCAGGAGCGAGCTATGGATTCATCGTGCCCACTGTAAAGTGGGCCATGTCCATTGGCGTGTACCCATTCGACTTCTTACCGTTGCAGTACCTGGTGGCGGTTGCAGCCTGCCTGGGTTTCGCGCTCGTGCGGCGTGCGCGGTTCGCATCGCCCGCCAAATGCGCCAAGATGGCCCTTCTGGGCGTATTCACGGGCCTGACGTCGATCTGCTATTACCAAAGTGTGTCGCTGCTGCCAAGCGCGGCGGCGCTGACGCTGTTGTTCCAATACGTGTGGGTCAGCGTGCTGATCGAGTTCATCGTGGAGCGCAAGCTTCCCTCGCGTTCGACCGTTGTGGCCGTCATCATCGTCTTGGTTGGCACCTTGTTCGCTGCAGGCGTGTTCGAAGGGAGCATCGGAAGGCTCGACCCAGTGGGCGTAATGCTCGGCGCCGCGTCGGCCGTATTCTACGCGCTGTTCCTGTACTTCTCGGGACGCGTCGGCACCGACCAACCGCCCGCCTCGCGCGCTGCCATGCTGGCCATCGGCGGGCTGGTGGTGACATCGCTGGCCAACCCCGCATGCTATACGACGGCGTTCTTCGACCTGAACGTATGGCCTTTCGCTGTCGGCATGTCGATTCTGGGAGTGATATTGCCGACGACGCTCATCAACTATGCCAGCCCCAAGCTTTCGGCCGGAATGGTGTCGGTCATGGCGTCGAGCGAACTGCCCGTGGGCATCCTGGCTGCCTGGATGCTCGTCGGCGACGCCCCCACCCCGCTCGTGCTGTTCGGCGCCTGCCTCGTGTTGGTCGGCATCGTCGTGAAGCAGCTTCCCGTGCTGTTCGCGAAATAGGCTTTGGCACCTTGCAAACGACTCGTTCTGCCCTTGTTTGCAACTGCAGCCGTTCACTTTGCGGGCTTTTGCGCCAAGCCCCGCCCGACGAGCGTTCACTTCGCGGGGTTTCATGCCAGGCCTCACCTCGCGAGCGTTCACTTCACGGGGTTTCATGTCAGGCTTCACCCCACGAGCGTTCACTTCGTGGGGATTTGAACCAATGCAGGGTTTTCGTGGTTGAAACCCTTGGAAAGTGAACGGAAACGCCCACTTCAGAGCATTCACTTCGCAGAGTTTTGTGCCATTTCGCCCCGACAAGCGTGCATTTTGAAGGTTTCTGTGCCACGAAACTCCCACAGCGGTCGAAAACCCCACCAAGTGCATTAATCGGTGGAAGAAATCGGCGGAAGTGCGCCGCCAACCTTCGATGGCGCACCTTGCAACGTAGTGTCTTATATGGTGCTTTGGGAATTTGAAGGCTGGCTAGAGTACAATAGCCGATACGTTTTAAGCAGATAACACAACGGGGGCACCATGCAGATTCGCGAACAACTCGAGGCCATCGTCGATGCGGCAATTGTCGCGGCCATCAGCGACGGAACACTTGCGCTCGAAGCAGCGCCGGCTGCCGCGCTCGAACGCCCGCGCGATCCCGAAAACGGCGACTGGGCTTCAACCGTCGCCATGCGTTCCGCGAAACTCGCCCACGCCAACCCGCGTCAGATAGCCGAGGCCATCGTCGCCCACTTGCCCGAAAACGAGACCATCAAGTCGGCGGAAATCGCCGGCCCCGGCTTCATCAACTTCCGCTTGGCCGACGCGGCGCTGCAAAGCGTCATTGCCGCCGTCCGCGAGCAGCGCAGCGATTACGGGCGCGGTACCATCGCAGAGGGCGAGCGCAAGGTGAACCTCGAGTACATCTCGGCCAACCCCACGGGTCCCATGCACATCGGCCATGGCCGCTGGGCCACGCTCGGCGATTCGATGGCGCGCGTGATGCGCCATGCCGGCTACGACGTGTACGAGGAGTTCTACGTCAACGACCACGGCACGCAGATGGATGTGTTCGGCAATTCCATCGCCGTGCGTTACATGCAGCTGCTTGGCCACGACGTTCAGATGCCCGAGCAATGCTATGGCGGCGCCTATGTCGTGGACATCGCGCAAGGCATCATCGACCGCGAGGGACGCGCGTACGAGGACATGAGCGACGACGAACGCATGGCCGCCATGCGCGAGATCGGCTACCGCGAGATGCTCGATGACCAGCGCACGCTGCTCGAGCGTTTCGGCACCACGTTCGACTGCTGGTTTTCCGAAAGCAACCTGTACGCAGAAGACGCCGATGGCAAATCGGCTGTCGACCGCGCGCTCGAGGTCATGCGCGAGCATGGCTACCTGTACGAGGCAGAAGGCGCCACGTGGTTCCGCTCGACCGAGTTCGGCGACGACAAGGACCGCGTGCTGATCAAGGCCAACGGCGAGCTGACGTACTTCACCAGCGACATGGCCTACCACTATGACAAGGTGTGCCGCGGCTTCGACCACCTGATCAACATCTGGGGCGCCGACCATCATGGCTACATCAAGCGCTGCGAGGCCATGATGGAAGCCTGGGGGCATCCCGGCATGTTGGAAGTGGTGCTGGGTCAGCTGGTCAACCTGCTGCGCAACGGCGAGCCTGTGCGCATGTCGAAGCGCACTGGCGAGATGGTGACGTTCGCAGAGCTCGTTGACGAAGTGGGCGTTGACGCAACGCGTTACCTCATGCTGTCGCGGTCGTCCGACCAGATGATCGACTTCGACATCGAAGTTGCCAAGAAGCAGGATGCCAGCAACCCGGTGTACTACGTGCAGTACGCGCACGCGCGCATCTGCTCGGTGCTGCGCAAGGCTGCCGGCGATGATGCGCCCGCCGACGAGCTGGCAGCGCGCATCGTGCCCGCCGATGCCGACCTGTCGGTGCTCACGCACGAATCCGAGCTGGCGCTCATGCGCAAGATGGACGACTTTGCCGAGCTGATCGCACTGGCCGCCCGCGACCGCGCCCCGTACCGCCTGACGCATTACGCGCAGGAGCTTGCCAGCCTGTTCCATCAGTTCTATACGAACTGCCACATCATCGGGGAGGAACCCGCCGTACAGAACGCACGCCTGGCCTTGGCAGATGCCACGCGCATCGTGCTGGCCCTGACGCTGGACTTGCTGGGCGTGAGCGCACCCGAGCGCATGTAGGCGACTTCGGCGGAAAACGCGCGTTAACAATCTCGTAGCATTGCGACGCTACAATGGCTCGCAGCAAATCCGCATGCACGTTACACGCGCCGAGGAGGCATCATGGCCGAAGTCAACGCCAACTACGCAAAGTTGCCAGGAAGCTACCTGTTTTCGGAAATCGCCCGCCGCACCGCCGCTTTCTCGGAGGCGAACCCCGATGTCAAGCTGATAAAGCTCGGCATCGGCGATGTGACGCGCCCGCTTGCTCCGGCTGTCATCCAAGCCATGCACGACGCCGTCGACGACATGTCGCACATCGAAACGTTCGCCGGCTATGGCCCCGAGCAAGGCTACGGGTTCTTGCGCGAAGCCATTGCCGAACATGATTTCGCAGCGCGTGGCGCCAATATCGACCCGAGCGAGATATTTGTCTCGGACGGGGCGAAGAGCGACTGCGGCAACATCGGCGACATCCTGGGACCGTATAACAAGGTTGCCGTGTGCGACCCCGTTTACCCCGTGTACGTCGACACCAACGCGATGGCAGGCCGCGCAGGCGATTGGGACGAGGCCACGCAAAGCTGGACGAACATCCACTACATGCCGACGACCGCCGAGAACGGTTTCTCGCCGGCCATCCCCGACGAGACGGTCGACGTCATCTACCTGTGTTCGCCAAACAACCCGACGGGCACCATCCTGACCGCCGACCAACTTGCCGCGTGGGTCGATTATGCCGTCGAGCGCAAGTCCATCATCATGTTCGACGCCGCTTACGAGCGCTTCATCGTGGAAGATGACGTTCCGCATTCGATTTACGAGATTCCGGGTGCCGAGCTGTGCGCCATCGAGTTCCGCTCGTTCTCGAAGACCGCGGGGTTCACGGGCGCACGCTGCGGGTACACGGTCGTGCCGCACCAGCTGGTGCGCCAGGGCCAAAGCCTCAACGCCATGTGGAACCGCCGCCAGACCACGAAATTCAACGGTGCTTCGTACATCATCCAGAAGGGTGCGGCTGCTGTGTACACGCCCGAAGGCGCACGGCAAATCGACGAGACCATCGACTACTATCGCGCCAATGCCCGCACGATAAAGCAAGGTCTGGAAAGCCTGGGGCTCTCGGTGTATGGAGCTGTGAACAGCCCTTACGCGTGGTGCAAGACTCCGGGCGACATGGGTTCGTGGGATTTCTTCACGTTGCTGCTCGAAGAAGCAGGCGTCATCACGACTCCAGGCGCTGGATTCGGACCGGCTGGCGAAGGCTACATCCGCCTAACCGCGTTCGGCGATGCCGATGCCACCCGCGAGGCCATAGAGCGCATTGCCAAGTTGAAGCTGTAGGTTCGAATCCACGCCCGCAAGTCGAGCAAACAAAAAACCCGCAGAAGCGGGTTTTTCTTGCTTACTGGCACCCCCGGTAGGATTCGAACCTACGGCCAATTGCTTAGAAGGCAACTGCTCTATCCCCTGAGCTACGGGGGCGCAACGTTCGTATGATACCACGTGGCTACTTGCGGAAGTTCGTAACCGCACGTGAGAGCATGAATCCTGCCGCAATGCAGCTAACCACCACGAGGCCCGTGTCGAAACCGCGCTGGTACAGCTGGATGGCGATCGATACGAAGATGAGGGCGGCGCACACCCACAACATGCCGTTCGCGCGGTTGAGGTTCTTCTCGCGCTTCTGCACAAAGGCATCCGAAGCCGCATCTCGCGCCGCTTCCTCGGCAAGCCGTTGGTCGCGACGTGCCCAGTACGCTTCGCCCTTATTGGCCCTCTCGTCAACGTGCTCTTGCACGAGCGCGCGATAGCACGAGGCGATCGTCTGCGCCGTCGACACCACCGTCGATTCGTCGGCAGGAATGCCGTAATACCCGGCGATGCCGGCGAGCGTGGCAACGGCAGCCGGCTCGCTGCGGTAATCCACCGTGCAATGCGATGCGCAGAACAAGCTGATGAGGTCTTGGCCGTCGTATGAAGGCAGCGTGACCCAACTTGACTCGATAACCTCGTCGAGAAACGGCACATGCTGGCCGACCACGACTTCGGCGTTTTCGAACAGGTCAGAAATCTCCTGTTCGTACTGGTACAGCTCGGGCAAGTCGGCCACATCGGCAGGAGTGAGCCCGCCTGTCGCATCGGAAGCGGCCCATTCTTCCTTGTTCTGCGGTTTCACCGTTTGCGAGAACAACTGGTTGCCATCGAGGTCCACGATGGCCAGCTGCAGCACTTCGTCTGAATCGGCATCATATCCGGTCGAACGCACCGCCACGGCAATGCCGTTTTCGATCGGCAGATCGGATGTCTCGATAAGCTTCTCGTCGCCCGGGTCGAAGAACTGATACTGCATATCGGCCTCCATGCCTCAGATATGAAAAAAGCCGGCTTGGTGCCGACTTCACTAGCGAGGATGACTGATGGTCAAGTGGTGGACCGGCGGGGACTCGAACCCCGGACCTTGGGATTAAGAGTCCCCTGCTCTACCAACTAAGCTACCGGTCCTCTTAACCATCTTGTCAAACGCGCCCGCTCGAACGCGCCGAACCATCTTACGCGAATGAGAAACCGTTTGCAAGCGAATTCGCGTCCGGTTCACACATCGCCGATGTGTCGGCGCGCTGGGGTGGGTGAAGGGACTTGAACCCTCGATCTCCAGAGCCACAATCTGGCGCCTTAGCCAACTAGGCCACACCCACCATGAGCGCAAGGCGATAGTTTACGGATTTCGGGTCGAATGCGCAAGTCGCAAAGCGCGAATTCCCGTTCGACCTCAAAAAATGCACGGGCAGCTGGCAATGCTACATGTAGTCCTCGAGGTCGATTTGCATGAGGTACACCGCCTCGCGCATGCGCTGGGCGCCGGCACGGGATATGCGGCCTTCCTCGTACGCAATCTGAATCTGCTCGAGTTCGATGCGCAGGCCCAGGCGGGTGGCGTTCAAATCGGTTTCGACGCTTTTCGTGAGCGCGGTGATGGAAGGCGCCGGCCCCCGCAGCATGGCGACTGTGCGGCGGTACTCGCCGGCAAGCTGGCTGATTTTCTCGGATTGGTAGGGCGATGCGGCCATCTCGTCTTCGAGCCGTTCGATGACGTATTCCGAAGCGCGCACTTGGATGTCGCGCATGATGCGGCCCGACGTCCGAGGGCCTTCGCCGTGCTGGCGCTTGTTCAGCTTGTTCCAGTACTTTCGCGCGAAGACGCGCATACGGCGCCACCAGCGAATGAGGGCCAGGCGGCGGTTCTTGCCGTGCTTGACCATCGACTCGATGCGCGCGGCGCGGCTGACGTACTGGTAGCCCTCGAGCGGCGGCACCTCATCGGCTTCGATCAGCTCGAGCACGTATTCCTGTTCCCATTCGAGCACTTTGATGCGCAGTTCCTGATCGGATTCGTCGAAGAGGTCCTTGCGTTCCTTGTAACGCTCGAGGCGGTCGGTGTATTGCTCGATAACCGGGCCGATGGCAGCGCGGTTCTCTTCCGTTTGACGGGCGGTGAGCTCCTCGATGACGGCACGCAAGATATCGGCGGTCGCCTCGTTGTCGCGCTCGCGCGTAGCAGACGAATCGACCGTGCGAGGTGCGAGAAGGGGCACGATGAACGTCGCAAGCCACAACGACGTCAGGATAACGCCGCTCGAGAGGAAAATGAGCAGATCGCGCTGCGGGAATCCCTCGACCGACGTGCCCGTGTTGATGTAAATGGGCAGCGAGAACATGATGGCCAGCGTGATGGCGCCCTTGGACCCGGCAAGCGTCATGACGAGCGCCGAGCGCACGCGTTCGCCAATCGAACGTTGCTCGCCTGCTTCGTGGAACGCAAGGGCATCGGAGGCGAGCGTCCAGATGAACCGCATGCCGTGCATGAGCGCCGTGATGACTGGGATGAAGATGACCAGGTCGAGGTTGTTGATGCCCTCGTCGACCCAGATGCCACCAAACGCTTGCGGCAATTGCGTGCCCAGCAGCACGAACACGACGCCGTTGAGCGCGAACGTCAGGACGTTCCACACGCTGCTCGACACGATGTTCATGCGCGACGCAGCCGGACCCAGGTTGCGCGGAACGAGCGACATCGTGATGCCGCATGCGACGACCAAGATGACACCGCTGACGCCGATGGCCTCGCCGAGCAGATACGCGATGAACGGCGTCAGGATCTCGAGCAGCACGTGGAACGTCGTGTTCTCGAGCCCCATATCGCGCACCTTCTCCGCGAACTTGACCAGCACGAAACCCAACGCGATGCCGACGGCGAGCGCGCCGAAGAACTCGATCAGGAACTCGCCTATCGCCTCGGCAGCCGAGAATGTGCCCGTGACCACGGCGGCGACGGCGAACTGGAACGACACGATGCCCGATGCGTCGTTGAGCAGCGATTCGCCTTGCAACGTGGTTTGCTGCCGCTCGTTGATGTCGGCTTGCTTCGATATGGAAGCGACCGCGATGGGGTCGGTCGGTCCAAGTGCCGCGCCAAGCGCGAACGCCGCCGCAAGCGGAATCGACGGGATCAGCGCATGAACCGCGAAGCCGACGACCAGAACGATGGCGACGACGAGGCCGATCGCGTACGACAGCATCGAGCGCCTGTTTTGCCAAAGCGATGCCTTGTCGGCCTCCCGCGACTCGTGAAACAGGAGCGGCGCGATGAACAGCACGAGGAAAAGCTCGGGATTCAGTGTTATGGAGATTTGCCGATGCGCTATGAGGGCGACCACAATACCGCAGGCGATTTGGATGAGGGGCAATGACACGCGGGGAATGACCTGGTCAAGCACGGCAGACAACAACACGACAGCCAGTAGCACCAATGCCAGCTCGAGTGTCGCCATGCGTTGTCCTTGCCCTTTCCCTACGTCGTCTTTTCAATCATGGTACCACAGCCGCTTTTGGCAAAAACCTCAACAATAAGCGGTCTACCTGCGAATATGCGGTTAATAAGGTTTGCAGGAGAATAATTTGTTACACTCCTGACACTTAGAAATCGATTGTGATTGCTCAGTATTTGCAAACTGCTAATAATTATTGATGTGCTACCATTTCAAACGAGCACTAGTCCACTGACCGTGCGATGCACATCGCAAGGCGCACGGCGGTAATGCAAGGGAGTCTCGTCATGGAACAGATGTTAAGCGTCTGCAACCCGCGTACCGAAGAGGAGCTCGTGGAATGCGCTGCTCTCGGTAAATCGCTCAGCCGCCTATCGCAACCCACCATCCTGACGCTGCTTGCAGCCAACAATAAGCCCATGCACGGTTACATCATCGTGCAGCAAGCAGCCAAGTCCCCCATGTTCGGCGGTAAGAAGCCCGATGCCACCGGCATCTACCGCGCTTTGAAGCGCATGGAACATGCCGGCTTAGTCACGTCGCGTTGGGAGACCCCCGAAGAGGGTTCGGCGAAGCGCCTATTCGAGCTGACGGACAAGGGCCGTGCGTGCCTGCGCCGCTGGATCGACGCGCTGGCGTGCTACAAGCTGACCATCGAGGAGCTGCGCGTGTCGGCTTCGACGGCGCTGGGCATCGATGTGCCCCCCACCCCGTATTGCGCGCATGGCATTTCCATCGAGGACTCCGAGGAATAGCGCTCGACGCGGTTCCGCTTCAGTAAAAACCTCTACACGTTGCCGAGTATCACATCGGTAAGGTTGTTGCGCGCCACGTCGGCGAGCTCGTACAGCAGGGGCACTGATGTCGCGGGCACATCGCGCATGCGGTGGCGCGGGAAATAACGGGACAAATGGTACGGAATGTTGGGGTCGAGTGAGGCGAGCCAACGGGTCATGGCGTCGATTTGGGCAGGATCGTCGCTTAACCCGGGAACGACCAGCGTCGTCACTTCTATATGGCAAGTATCCAGTTCGGCCAGCGTTTGAATCGTGCGCTTGACGACGTTCAAGTCGCCGCGAAGCCACCGGTAGCCTTCTTCCGTGAAACATTTCAGGTCGATGTTGGCCGCGTCGATATACGGCGCAACCTCGCCCAGTACGTAGGGGCTGGCCAGGCCGTTCGATACCAGCACGTTCTTAAGGCCCCATTCGTGGGCAAGCCGGCCCGTGTCGCGAACATAGCGCCATCCGCGAAGGGGCTCGTTGTACGTGTACGCGATGCCGATGCAGCGCTTCCACGACAGGTCCCGCGCTCGTTGCACGAGCTCTTCGGGCTGCATTTCCCACCAGGTAACGTCGTTTTCGCCCGCCTTGGCAATCGAGTCGTTCTGGCAGAACGGGCAATCCATCGTGCAACCGTAGCTGCCGACCGAAAGAACCGTCGTACCCGGATAGAAGCGCGAGAGCGGTTTCTTCTCGATGGGATCGAGCGCAATCGACGTTATGCGCCCGTAGTTGCCGCGATGCTTCGACATGCTAGCCCTCGATACGGGGCTCGCCGCCGCGCGTATGGCGCACGACCTCGAAACGCTCGAGGTTGACTTTCGTGTCGCCGACGGGAATGCCGGCTTTCTGCTTCGCGATGGCAAGCTGCACCTCGACCGTGTCGATGCCGTCGAGATTTGGAAGCAGCAGCCCCCGCGCCCATCCCTTCGTCACGATGACGCCGTAGCGCTTGGGATCGAGCTGGTCGGGCGAGTCGATGGGCTCGGCATCGCCCAATACGTCGACGGAGTATTCGAGGTAGTCGAGCTCGTCGGGGCGCACCGGACGGAAACGCGGGTCTTGGCTGCATGCCGAGATGCCGTTCTGGATGATTTCCTCGGCTAGGTTCGGGCACGTCGCCGATATGGTGCCGATGCACCCGCGCAAATCGCCATGCGCGTGCAGCGACACGAATGCGCCTGCGCGCTGGTTAAGCAGCTCTTCGGACGTGTCGGCCGGCACGTGCGCCACCCGACCCTCGTTCACGTACGTCTCGACGGTCAACCGCGCCAACGCCACATAGGGATCGATCTCGGTCATGATGCACTCCTTAAAGCCGCGACACCGTATCCAACGCCATAGGGGCCTTCCAAGCTGAGCAGCTCGGACGTGAACCCGAGTCCTTCGATGGCGCCCGCCATCATCTGGAACGAGCGCAATCCGCACTCAGCCGCCGCATCGGCGAAGTCCTCGTCGAACTTGAACAGCCCCTCCAAATCGCCCGACGAGAAGATCTCGCCGATCTTCGCATCGAACACGGGGCCTTGGGGGGCGAACCCGTACGGCCCTTCTTCTAACAACTTGTGCGAAAGGTCGCCCGACCCGATGAACACGGTGCGCTTGCCGCTGGCTTCGATTTCCTCGGCGATGAGATGCCCAGCCTGGCGATGCGTCTCATATGAGAAGCCCGACAAGCCGATGCGGACGATCGGGCAGGGCACGTCCCCTTCCCCACCTGCCTCGTGGTATGCCTCGCGCAGGAAGTACAGCGCAACGTAGGTCGCGTGGTCCATCGCGTCGCGATACGCCTCGCTGCCGACCGCCAAGATGCCCGCATCCTGCATGCGCTTGATAAGGTTGCGCGCGAACATGACGTCGCAATCGGCCTGCAGGCGCTCGAACGGCGCGCGGAACCGCGACATGTCGCCATACAGGCGCGCATCAGTCGTGATGTGGAACGCGTCCCTGAAGCAGGGCGCATGCGGCGATGTCACAACGAGCAACTCGGGTTCGAGCGCTATGGTTTCGCGCGCTATCTGCTGAAACGCGTCGACGGTGTCTTGAATGGCCAGTTCTTGGCCACGCCCGACCGCAGGAATGATGAGCGGCGGATGAGGAACGGCATATGCTGCGACGATGGGCATGCGTACCTCCTTCGTAATGAACCGGATTGTGGGAGCACGCCGCCAAACCCTCGGCTTCGCGCTACGCGCTCCGCTCAAGATGACATTCTACAACCAATTACCGTGCCTGAAGGCGCATGGGAACAGGGCCGCATTCCGCGCGATACGGGCAGTTGTCGCAGTCTTCGGAAGCGGCTTGCAAGTCGACCTGGGACCACAGCATGCGAGCGAAGCCCAGCTTGCGGTAGAACTCGACGCTGGTCCCGCGCGCGATGAGGCGCAATTCGCCGGCGATGGCCTGCGCGTCTTCGATGAGGGCGCGCCCCACCCCGTGCCCGCGCCAGGCGGAATACGTGACGATGGGATTGACGTACGCGATGCCGTTGACGTCGTCTTGCAGCCGGCAGAAGCCCACGACGACATCGTCGTCGTTCACCGCCACGCGCACGCGCTCGGGTCCGGGAATGACGTCCATCCCCGCCTCGGCGGCGTACGAGTTGATAAGCGGCATGTCCGCTTTGCGCGCGTCGCGTATGGTGAACAGCTCGGCCACGTTACCCCCTCATGGGCGGCAGGTAAATCTTGTCGCGTTCTTGCGGGATGACGCGCTTGGCAAGCTCGCGCACGCCCTTGACGATGTCGGGCATCAATTCGACCGGAACGCCCATCATCATCATGTCATCGCCCACATCCGACGAAGCCCGTCCGCCGTAGCAGCCGAACGAGATGTTGATCTGCTTGTCGCGCATGGGCAGAAGCGTCACCTCGACACAATGCGAATTGTAGCCCGACGCGTGGAAATCATGGCGATGGCCGGTGTAGTACGACGTGGCCATCGAGAGCCACATCATCTGCTCGGGGTTGCCCATGATCGATACGACGTCGACGGTCGCCTTGGGGTCGTCGAGCGGGAACACGCAGGTGGCGTCCATCGAATACGGCTCGAGCATGGGACGCTCGTTGACCATGCGGCTGGCAGCCTCTTGCGTGTCCAGCTTGTGGAACAGGATGTAGATCTCGCCGGACGCCAATTTGGGCGGGACCTCGGTGAGGCCCAGGATGGACGTGCCGTCGGGACACGAATGGCGGTTGGCTGGCATCAGCAACGACACGCCGCGGCGGGCGGCCATCATCGACTGGCAGTAACGCATGCGCTCCTTGGGAATCTGCACACCCTCGGGATACGGCTCGCCTGCGCGGATGAGGCGCACGCCCACCGGATGCCAACGCAGTTGCAGCACGTCGCGCAGCGTTTTCGCCCATTCCTTGTACGTGGCCGCCGTCTCGTCGTCGATGAGCTTGGCGCGCGGGTGGTCGTCGTCGGCCGCCAGCGCATCGGGATTGGCCTCGACCTTGATGGCGTCTTGCGGGCAGTTGCCGCTGCACGTCTCGCAGCCCCAGCACCACTCGGGATGCACTGGCTGCGGGCCGTCATCGAACTCGTACACCTCGGTCGGGCAGAATTGCACGCACAACCCGCACTTGATGCACGCATCGCGGTTGATGCTGATCGTGTAGGAAATCTCATTAGCCAAAACGTTTCCTCTTCCCCATTTGCGTGACGGCATTCTTAACGCGGCTTTTCGCTTTCGGAGGGGTATGCGCCGCTTGCGCAGGCGTCATAATAGATATTTCTAAAGCATTCGCCGAGCAGCCGTAGGCGCATGCCTCTCCGAAAGCGAAAAGCCGGACAACAGTAACTACCTATCGCCCAACAAATACTTCACCACTAAATCGTTGTCAATCTTGCCGTCGCGCAATTCCTCCTTCATCCAAGGAGGGTACACGCGCTGGCCCTTGGCATCGGTCAAATGGTACGAGCAGAACGGGATGGCCTGCCCCGAGGGGACGGTGACCATCATCGAGCATTCGCGCAGGCGCTGGATGTCCATCGTGTAGGCGTCCATGTAGTCCATGATGACGATGGAAAGGCCATCGGCCACGTAGATGCCCTTCTTGGCCAAGATGTCGAGGAACACCGACCCCTGCGGGCTGTCGGGGCTGTACGCCTCGTGGTACTCGTCAGCCGTCAGGTACTTCGTCGCAGGCCAGAAGCCGCTTTCGTGCTCGGGCACGCCTGCCGGGGCTGGGCCCTTGACCAGGAACACGCCCGTATCGCACAGCGGGTTGCTGCAGCCGAGCGGCCAGATGTCCTGCACGTCGATGAGGCCTTGGGACTGCTCGGCCAGCTTGAAGATGGTGTCGCCCGCCGTCATGCCCATGGCCTGACGCGCGTCGAAACGACCCGACGTGAATGCGGGCTGCAACGCCAAGCCTGCCACGACATCGGAGTTCTCGCATGCATAGCGCAGGACATCGCCGAGCTGGTCGTCGTTGACGCCGGCGAGGATGGTCATGCACAGCACCACCTGAACGCCGGCTTCGCGGCACCGCTCGACGCAACGCAGCTTGATATCGAGGATATCGCGACCGCACGTCGTTTCGTACACGTCGCCGGTAAGCCCGTCGAACGACAGGAACAAGCCCGTCACGCCCGCGTCGCGCAGTTTCTCGAGATAGCCCGGACGCGAGGCGATGACAAGGCCGTTGGTGTTCAGCTCAATGCCCCAGAAGCCCTTCTCGCGGCCCATCCGGATGATCTCGGGAAGGTCTTTGCGGCAGGTGGGCTCGCCGCCTGTCAACTGCACGGCGCCGTCGGTGCCCACGGCATCGGCGATGACGTCGTACATGGCGCCGATTTCCTCGATGGTGGGATCGTGCTCCTCGGTGTCGGCGCTCATGAAGCACACGGGGCATTTCAGGTTGCACATCCACGTGCACTCGATTTCGAGCAGCGTGCCGCGACGTTCATGGCGCGAGCAAGTGCCGCACCCGAACGGGCACGGAGCCGTGCAAGGAATGGTGTTGCGCGGTGCCGTCTTGGGCATCGCCTGCGCCGTGAGCCAGCGGTAGTGATCGACATCAGGCCAGATGCGCGTTTGATACTCGCCATGCTCGGGGCATGTGCGCGTCATCCACACCGACTTGTCATCGGCGGCGTACACATCGGCCTTCAGCGTTTTAAGGCATTCGGGGCACAGCGCCAAGGTGTTATGCAGATGCTCGGTCACGGAAAACCTCACTCGCTAGTACTTGCTGCGCTCGTAGGCGTGCTCGGCGGCCTGCACGTCGCGGATAGCCGTCATGCCCTTGGCGATGCGCTGTTTGTCTTCGATGGTCAATTCTTCGTCGGCGGCAGGCTCGGCAGCCTCTTTAGGCACGTCGGCGTTGCCGTCGAGGTAATCACGCGGGTCGTGGTTGTCGTTGGGCGGCGTAGTGACCTTGATGCCCATGAACTCGACCCAACGCAGCGTGCGATGCGGCACGAACAGGTCTTGGTATTTCGCTGCTTCCTCGATGGCCTTCATGCACGATACGGCGTGGGCCAAGTCGGTGACCTCGTCGACATCGGCGACCGGATCGAAATACGCGGACGGGACATCGGCTTCCTTCAGCTTCTCGAGGTAGCCGTCAAGCGCGGGACGGCCTTCCATGTTGTAGTAGACGCCCGTGTGGTCGATGGGCGTGTTGTAGCTGAAGCCCACCATCGACGTGCCGCATTCCTGACACGGTGCGTACGTGAAACCGGGTTTATCGATGGCCTGGAAGTAATCCAGCCATTGGAACGCCTGCTTGATGTGGCTCTTCGGCATGGTGGGCACATCGCCTCCGATGGCGACGACCGATTCGTACCCCATGGCGAAGATCTTGGAGTACGCGTCGTTGAAATGCTCGTCGAACGACGAACCCTCGTCGACGACGAAATGGACCTCCATGGGCCAAGGGCCAATGGCCTCGAACACATCCTTTACTTGGTCGAGGCATTCAGCCGGCGTCGTTGAGCAGAAGAAATCATATTGGATTTCGTCAACCGTGGGATCTTCCGCGCGCATCCGCTCGTTTTTCTGCTGCAATTCGATAAGCGCGTGCATGCCCATTTCACACACGTCGTAGAAACAGTTGCGGTAAAAACCCGCCGCCTGCTCCATCGTCAGGAACCCGCCGTATTCCGTGGTCATGCGCGTCTTGACGATACCCGGCAGCGGGGGCTTCGTGAATATGAGCAGCGCGTGCTTCTTTTGTGCCATACAGTCTTCCTTTCTTCAATGGGGAATCCCCATACATGGTCAACTAATGGATTATATCGCAGCTTCTGGGATACAATGTGGCGGTGCAAATCCAGGATCCCATTGAACCGACCAGAGGTGATTGACATGGCAACCAGCTACAGACGAGAAGCCATGCGAGTGAATTACTTTGCAAGCTTCCTGCCCAAAAACGGCTTCATAGAAATCGAGGACAAGCGAATCACGCTTTACACTGGCATTCCCGGAACGAAAAACCAGAAAAGGACGGTCATCAAGTTCCGTGACGTGCAAGCCGTGCATCCCGTAAACATCATGGGCTTCGCGCCCACCGGCATCGTCATCATCATGAAAGACAACACGTCATACCGGTTTGCCGTCACGGGACGCAATGAATTCCTTCCCTGGCTGGAAGAGCGCATCGCG
>JAFWJU010000024.1 GCA_017511465.1 Eggerthellaceae bacterium
ATGCGAATCCTCGGAAACCGGCAGCGTGCACGCCATAACGGCTCCCAGGGACGACGCGAGCTCCTCTATCACGGCGAGGTCGCCGCGGGCCTTGACGCCGCGTCCAACGCCGATGATGCGGCTCGCCGCAGAAAGGTCGACCATATTCGAGCTAGGCAAAACCTCTTCAATAACCCGAAGTTCATCGGGGTTTGCCGGTAAGGCCTCCACAGGTGCCTGAGTCGTCGGCAGGTCCAAGTTGCCGCCACCATAAACTGCGGCAACGGCTCCAGACACTTCCGCTTGTTGAAGTGCTATGCCCCCAGCCACGGAGCAACTCACCGAAAAGCCCCCTTCATTAGCCTCTGCGGAGACGAGGTCGCCAACAACTGTGGCATCGAGGACCCTGGCCGCAGAAGCGAGAAGCACGCGAGCAGAGGGGTCGTCGTTGCTCATGACGAACTTTGGCGACATCTCAGCCAGCAAATCGGCTACCGTATCGGCCACTGCTTCGGGTGGTGTATCTTCCCCGAGTTCTAAGAAGACCACTTTGTCGGGGCCGCCGTGCGAAGCGGATTCAGCTAAAGCGGCACTGCCAGCAGCGAGGATGATGACAGATTCAGCGCACTTGCGGGCAACCGCCGTCATTCCGCATGCATAACGGTTATCTGTGGCAATTATTACTGCTCTTTCCATAATCATCCTCCTTACAGAATATTCTCGCTTTTGAGTATTTCAACAAGCTTGCGTGCCGCTTCTCCAACATCAGAAGCATCGATCATTGTCACTGTCCCGGATTCGGGCAAACTGGCGGACCCTTCAACAACGTGCACGTCTCTGACTTTCGGAAGGCTTTCCGAGGATAACTTGGTTTGCGGCTTCTTGCGCGCGGCGAGCACCTGCTTCATGCTGGGTGCCGCCTTTTCCGTCGTCAATCCTCGCACTGATAGCAAGAAGGGCGGCTTTGCCTCTATGACCTTGGTAATGGGCCCATTCTTGCAATGCACCCTAAAGGAATCTCCCGCTTGCTCTACAGAGGTCACCCCTGCGAAAGCCTTGTAATTCATCAGTGCCATGAGGGCCACAGGAACGCCTTTGTTCCACTCTGAGTCGCCGATGATGACCACATCGGCTCCACCCGCTTCACTTATGGCGCCAGCCAAGAGCGAGGCGGTGCGCGATGCGTCGAGGCAGTCAGCCGCGTCTTCCACGATGAAAGTCGAAGCAGCACCACGGGCAGCTGCCCAGGCGTTGTCGCCGTCTCCAATGGTGATGGCGACAATGTCTTCTTCAGGGGAAATGGCATGCGCCACATTTATGACAGCAGGATCATCGGCAGACGGGGATAGTTTCGCGTTTCCCCAAACCAGCTCGTCATCCATGTTGATGCGAGCATCTTGTGGGTCCCGAGCCCACTTGAACACTACAGCGGTTCTCATCTATCGTCACATTCTCCTAACGTCTAACGACCTTCGCCCACATGCGTCGTACGAGCAGGAAAAACCTATCTCGAAACGAGCAAGAGGTCTCACCTGTCTCACGGACTTGGGAGCCTAGTGTGCAGTTTGTCCAGCCTCAACCGGCAAGACGGCGCCGTTCATGAAGGATGCCATGTCGGATCCGAGGAAGAGTGCGACTGTGGCGATTTCAGAGGCAACAGCGGGTCGCTTCTGCATGTTGTAACCTGCGACTCTTGCCTTGGCCTCTGGATCTTTGCTCCAAGCCTGCGTCATCTCCGTGTCGACAAAACCCGGGCAGATGCCGTTGACGCGGATTCCCTTTTGGGCGAGCTCGATACCCGCAGCCTTAGTCATGCCCACAACGGCATGCTTCGCACCTACGTAGGGCGACATCAGCGGATCGGCGATGAGGCCGGCAACCGATGCGATGTTGACGATGGCGCCCTTGCCAGCGGGGAGCATAGCCCTGGCTTCGTACATCATGCACATGAACAAACCGCGCGCATCGGTGTTGTTCACGCGATCGTAGTTTTCCATGTCCTGCTCTTCGATGGGCTTTTTCACGGAGTTGACGCCAGCGCTGTTCACGGCTACATCAAGCTTGCCATATTTGGCAATGATGGCATCGATCAGGGCCTTAACCTCATCTTCATTGGAGACGTCGCAGATGATGCACTCGCCCTCTCCGCCTACTTCCTTTATTTGCTCAAGTGTTTCATCGCAGGGCCTGCGTCCAGAGACTATCACCTTGGCACCCTGACCCGCGAACGCCACTGCTGTGGCCTGGCCAATGCCCGACCGTGCACCGGTGACGAGCACAACCTGATCCGTGAAGTCCAGATACTGTTTCATGTAGACTCACCTTCCAAATTGGTTGACTTTTTGCTACCAGCAGGTCTCTATTCCGAGATCTACCTTGAAGTTACACCCAGCTTGCACATTCGGCTGTTTCGGCTAATGGCAATATGCGACGATACGCCCGTTCAGCCCCTCCGCCGAAGAATGATTGAAAATGGGCTGGCAAAGCCATAAGACCACGCCAGCCCATTTTCGAAAGACCCGTTCTGACCACAGCGTCCGAAACGAAGTCCAAATCCTCAGAAACAACGAACCTAGTAGCTGAAGAATGGAGCAACGAGGGGCAGCCAGAGGGTGCAGATTACGATCAGGATAGCAGTGGAAACCCATGCTTTCTTGATCCAGTCGCTCATCGAAATCCAGCCCTTCTCGTACGGGATCAGCATGACGAGGTCGATCGGGATGACTGTGGTCACGCCACCGAGAATACCGCCAATCATGGCGACGACCGCAGGGGCGACACCCGTATTAGCAGCAAGCGCAAGCATCAGGGGCACGGCGATGGACGCGCACGGAGGACCAGACGGGATGGCGACGTGCAAGATGGCGGTCACAACGCACATGACGAACACCGAGAGCAGCATCGGCCAGGTGTTAGCGCCACCGAGAACGGCGTCGACGAACCAATTGGCAACACCAGTGCCAACGATAGCGTTGGACAGAATCGTGACGCCCATGATCATCATGACAACGTCCCAACTAATGGAGCTGTAGTACTCCTCCTTGGTGCAGAAATCAATTCCTGGGATGAAGCCAATAAGAATACCAGCGAACATAACGAGCACGAGCTGGATCTGAGGAACCCAAGTCGTGGCAATCAGAATGGCGAAGATGACGACCAACCAGATGATGACCTTGTATTCCTTCCAACCCATCTTGCCGAATTCGGAGGTGAGATTACGAGCAACTTCAACAGCCTCGGGCTTGATCGGGTCGCATTTGTAAATGCGGCCGATAGCCAGACCGGCAAGTGCCGCGCCACCGAGAGCGACGGGAATACCCATGATGCACCAACCAGCAAAGGTGACGTTTGCACCCTCGAAGAAAGAGTTGACCATGTTCATGCTCAACACGTTCAGGGAGTTGCCAATAGGCGTACCAACACCACCGATTGCCGCGCCGGCACCGGTTGCAACGGTGATTGCCTTGCCGAATTCTGATTTCTGTTTCTCGTCACCGTTTGCAAGCAAGATCGTCTCGCCGATGCCGATGAAGATTGCTGCGGCTGCCAGGTCGGAAATGAACATGGACAGGAACGCCGTAGCAAGCGTGAAGCCGACGATCAGCTTACGCGGGTTGTCCTTGGCCCATCTCAGTGCGACGCCTGCAACACGATACGGAATCGGCGTAGCCATGACAGCTGCCGAGCAGAAGAACGAAAACAGGCAGATGAACACAACTGATGTCATGGACATCGGATAGATTTCCGCCAATGTGAATACGCCGCACATTGGCAACATGAAGATGATGAAGATAACCGAGACGATAAACGGAACTACCTGTGTAACCCAGAGCACAACGCATGCAAGGAGAATACCGACGCTCGACCAGGCTATGCGCTCGAGCCCTGCAGGAACAGGCAAAACCCACTGGAACAGTGCGAATAGAGCCAAGGCAATGATTACGTATATTAGCCGCCTGCCAGTTGAAACGCCTTGATCCATCCCAGCAGTTGCTACTTCACTCATTTTTCCCTCCTTAGTTTTGCAACCGAAAACCATCACAGAACAAAAACGAAATCTCCCCGTGGAACTACATCAATAACGTTCGTTCTGGATGATTCGATGGCGTACCTTTTTCTAAAGGTTTCCTGTTAACTTGCTTGAAAATGAAAACCACAATGGTCTGGAAATGCTCCTCCTTTCGTTCCGAGCCATTTGCACAATCCGTTTGAACAGCGCGACAGATAAAATGGCTCTTTGGGGTATTGTTCGCAGCCGGGGATGCAGCAGATTCTTGGAAATATCAGCTGCATCCCCGTCATTTGCAAGCGTTATCCGCGCTCTTTCAGAAGCTTCATAATGGCAGCGGTGTTCGTCTTGATGTGCGCCAGACCCTGCTTATCCGGATACCTGTCGCCAGTCCAGGTGACACCGGACTCGTCTTCCTTGATAACGAGGCCGTACGTTTCGATAAGCGCTTCAAGGTCCTCACGCAGCTTGTCGTCGACCACGGCATTTTCCCAGTCGGTGTCGACGGACTCGCCAGCTGTCGAGTAGTCTTGCTTCATGGCGTCGGCAATCTCGCGGTTTGCTTCGCGCAGCGGTTGCAGCGATGCCCAACCGTCCTCGCTTTCGCCCGTCGGGAAGAACAGTGCCTGCTGCGGCTTGCGCATGATCTCAGGCATAAGCTCCTCGATCGTGCCAAACGACAGGACGGCCGCCTGGCAATGATGCACGCAAGTCGGACGCTTGCCCATGGACACGCGCTCGGCGCACAAGTCGCACAACTCGGTCGGTACCGCGAGGTAACGCCACGTGTACTTCTTGGAATCGTTTTCGGGATCAAGCAGACGCGGGCCGTCTTCCATGATCTTGATGCCATACGTCCCGATACCGAAGCCATGCTCTTCGCGGCAAGCCACTTCGCATGAATGGCAACCGGTGCAGAACTCGTAATCGATCAGAAGGCCTTGCTTCTTGTCAGTCATCTTCGTCTCCTCTCTTTAACTCGACTTACGCCTGCGGGGTGTATTCCGGCATAGTGGGCACCTTGCCCTGCTCGCCCATGCCGTAGTCAATCAGGCCGTCAGCAGGAGCAGTGCCGTAGTTGCCGTAGTTGCCGTAGTTGTTCTTGGTCCAGTCGCTGTAATCGCGGAAACCACCCTGCTTGATGACCAAGTCGGTCGGCAGCGGCTCGAGGTTTTCGGGCGTGACCGGATACACCTTTGCCAGCTGGCATTTATACGGTGCGCCGTAGCCAGTGGGGCTGTTGTGGAACATGGGCGTAAGGTTATTGATGTTGCTATCGAACACGCGGAACAGCTCTTGGGGATCCTCTTCAGGGAACCACCAACCGTGCTCGGCACGGATGACGCGAGGATCGAGCGTGTCGTTGACCTTGGCGATTTGCTTACAACGACCCAAATCGTTTTCGATCCAAACCCACTGACCCGGAGTAATGCCGTACTTCTTCATGGCTTCGGAGTGCAGCTCGACGAACGGGTACTGATGCTGGGCGCGATGGACCTTCAGCTGGCGATGCTCGGAATGGAACCATTCCCAAGAACGCTGACCAGACGTCAGGACCAGCGGATACTCCTTGTACAGCTCGGGTGTCGAATACGGGCTGCGAGACGGCTCGACATGGTACGTTACCGATTCGTAGCCTGTCGCCTCGAACAGCATCGGGGACAGCTCGAACTTGCCGGACATCGTGTTGAAGCCGACCTGACCGTCCTCGCGGAGCATGCCCTTTTCATACTTGCGGTAGTTATACAGGAACGGGTCGAACTCGAATACCTTCTCGCGAAGATCGAGCCAGTCGCCGTCATAGTTGCCGTCGCCCTTGAGGTTCCAGTTCAGGTAATCGATGTCGTCCTTGAAGCGGCCGAAAACCTCGGGGTTCAGACGGGCGCCGAGTTCGATGCAGATCCTCTCGTCCGACCTCGCCTCGTAGTATTGTGACGACTGCACGATGCTGCGCAGCGGCGTCCACCACACGCGGATGGAATTGCGCTCGCAGCTCATCGCAGCGGGAAGTACCAAATCGGCAAACGCCACGGCGGTCGGCGTCATGAACAGCTCAACGTCGACGATGAACGGCACCTTCTGCACTGCCTGGTATACGCGCGGAGCTTCAGCAGCCATGTTCGCGATGGGGTTAGTCGACTCCAGCCACAGCATGCGAATAGGATACGGCTCGCCCATTTCCATGGCGCGCAAGACCGAGTCCTCCTGAGCGACGACGGAACCGTATTGATAGAGCACCGACAGGCCAGCGCCCAAGCGCTTGGCAAACACATCGGGATCGACATATTCGGTGCCGATACTATAGTGAATGGACATGTTGAAGCCGTTACGCATGATGACGTTGCCGCCGGGAACGTCAAGGTTACCCGTGATGGCGGTGAGGCTTGCGATGCCCTGGGCAGCGGTGACACCGTCGGGCTGCTGGTCAAGTGCCAGGCCCCACTGCACGCCGGCGCGCTTTGCGCTGCCGTACAGGCGAGCTGCGCCACGGATGTCCTCGGCGTCGCACCAGCAAATCTCTGCAACGCGCTCAGGCGGCCATTGTTTCGCACGCTCGGCGAGCGTCTCGAAGCCATATGTCCAGTTATCGATAAAGTCGTGATCAACGAGGTCCTCCTCGATGACCACGTTCAAGAACGCGAGCGTCATTGCACCGTCGGTGCCGGGACGCAAACGCAGCCAGTAGTCAGCCTTGGCGCCGAGCCATGTAAGCGACGGATCGATGACGATGAGCTTCGTGCCGAGTTTCATCATGTCGACGATCCAATGGCCCAAGAATCCGTCGGGATTGGACTTCAACGGCTCGTTGCCCCATACGACGATAACCTCGGGTAGCTCCCAATCGGGATTGCCATAACGCAGCGGGTTAAGCTGCGAAGCATCCAGAATCTGCTGTTCGCCGCTCTGAACGGCTGCGGCAGCAGAACGCGGCAGATAGCACGCGGAACCGGAAAGGAAGCCAAGCGCGAAGTTCGGGCTCCTGAAGCCTGCATGGCACAGATACGGGACCTGCCAGATAGCGTTGCGACCCGTGCCCTCCATGGCGACGATCGATTCGGGGCCGTAGTCAGCCCAAATGGAGCGCACTTGCGCTTCGATCTCGTCATAGGCCTCGTCCCAGGAGATGCGTTCCCACTTGTTCTCGCCACGCTCGCCTACACGACGCATCGGGTACTTAACGCGGTCGGGATGATTGACGGCTTCGGGCATGTTAAGACAGCGCATGCAAAGACGTCCGCTGTTGTACGGAGATTGGGGGTCGCCCTCAACCTTGACCAGCTTGCCATCCTCGTCGGTATACAACAGCAGAGCGCAGCTGTTGTGGCAACCCGGTCCCGACCAGTGGGCCGTACGGGTGACGGTATAGGCGCCCTCCTTGTAACGCCATTCTTTCTTGTAGACCTCTGTGTTTGCCTGATCAGGCATGAACGGTGTGAGCGGCATATGCTTTTCCTCCTCTTCTTAAAGAAACGGTTGCCTACTCCTCCTGGATATTGCGGAAATGACCATCCCCCCTTTTTTCTCAAAAACCGCATACCCATAACTTCCTTGCAAAAGCAAGCGCCTAGCAGAACAAAGCCAGCCGTTCTGCGACCGAGTATGGCGCCCGTCCTAGAGATCCAGGCGCTTGCCCGCTTATGGCCATTGCACGGGAGGGATAGATGGATTTCCTGAACCGACAATGAGCCCGACTGGATGTCCCAGTTGACTCAACAATAGAATTGTGGAAAAGCCCTGTGAAATGGCAAAACGTTATCGCTTATAACGTGTTGCAATAAGCGCGATGCGATGGGCCGCATGCTTTGCCACATGCCCAATTCAGCGGCATGAGGACAGATTTGAAAACTGCCAGATATTTGATTGTTTTCGCTGTTCAAACGGCATTATTTTCATTGCTTATCGAGAGATGCCCCTTTTCGTTCCATGCTGTTCGAATAGGCGCGTAGTCAATTGTCATTCGATTTTCAAATCATGCTTATCGCGGAACGCGATAAGCAATTAAAGCCTGCTGTTCTCCAAGCAAAATAGCGGACAATTGAAGTGCATGAATGTGCTAAAACTGGGCAGTTGGGGGGGTTTGGAGAGCGTATGAAACTACAATACCTCAGCGAGTTCGTGATGCTCGCCCATACACTGAATTTTTCAATTGCCGCCAAACGGCTACACATTTCCCAACCTGTCTTGAGCACTCACATAAAGACGATGGAAACAGAGCTGGGATTCGAGCTTTTCGTGCGCAATCGAAGGAGTGTAGCCCTCAGTGAAATCGGCAAAGAGATTCTGCCCGAAATGGTCGAAGTGGTTGAGCGTTACCATGACGCACTCGATACGGCGCAAAAATTCCTCGACGCGCAATCATCCAAACTGACCATAGGCTACTTGTACAACGCATTTCGCGACCTATTGCCATCGTTGTCGAGAGAATTCTCAAATGAACATCCGGGAATCGACTTCCGCATGCACTCGTTCGGATACCAGGGCATTACAAATGCCATGTATCAGGATGCCATCGATGTCGCTTTCACCATCGATGTCGACGAAAGCCTAAACGACCTGTGCCATATTGTGAAACTGAAGGAAGACCCCATCTGCTGCGTCGTGCGCAGTGATGACCCTTTGGCGAAATACAAAACTTTGTCGATAAATGACCTGAGGGGCGAGTCGTTCATCCTGCCCCACCCAGATGATTCGGCCAACCTTGCTTTTTTCTATGACGAACTGTTCCAGAAATCGGGTTTCACTCCGCATATTTCTATGCAATACCGCGAAATTGACACACGATACCTCGCTATAGAAAGTGGAGAGGGCGTTGCACTCGTCGGACGCCACTTCCAGCAGTTCATGGGTGACGACGTCGTATTCATTCCGTTTGCGGAGTCATTTTGGAAATACGACTTATGCGCTATGTGGAAGAAGTCAAACCCGAATAAAAGCATCCCCGCACTCATGGAGCTTGTTACTGAGGCATTCGGACTCGAAGCGTAAAGGCATATTACCCGAACCGGTATTCGACTCCGCAACCAGGATCGGGATTGTTCCAGCTTTCTACGATGGTGTCGCCGCAGATGATGCGGCATGTACCGCACTCCAAGCACCCTTCGTAATTAAAGCTTTGAATTCCGTCCTCACTACGGCGGTACAGCGCGGCAGGACATGCTCTGATAAGCTTGTCAAACTCTTTGGGATCGCACCCTGCCGCCCCGTCTCGAAGCACAATGTGCGATTCGGGAGCCACCTCGTATTTGTTCGTCGCTAGATAAGCGTCGATATTAAGCTCCGCTGTTATCATGCTCATAGGTTCTTCAGAGCCCCCTTCGCGTCTTTGAAAAGGTTGAAGATGCCGACGCTTTTAAGAGCGGGCATGACCGCATCGCGCAATGGACCGCCACTTAAGCCGTCGACAACGAACATTCCGTTCATGATGTCGCGAACAACCTTTGGATAATCGTCGAACATGCGATCGAAGCCCTCGAGGAACTCAGGCGCACCGCGATGCGCCTCGAGGTCTTTCAGAACGAACGACGACTCGAGCCAGTCGCGGTACCTCGACAACCCCTTCTTCGAAACATCCCCGGCGGCAAGCGCCTCAGCTGCCGCGAGGCCAGCCATCTGCCCGGCTGATATGGCATAGTCCATACCGCGCACCATATAGCCCAAGTTCAGGCACATCATAGCTGCATCACCGGCAATGAGAGCCCCGTCTCCGACAAGCTCGGGCATGGCGTCGAAACCTCCTTCGGGCACCATGTGGCCCGAATGCTCGACCAACTTACCCCCTGCAATGAGCGGCGCAACGCATGGATGCGCTTTGAAGTCCTCGAGCATCTGGCATACAGTCGCTTCACCGCCATTCGCAAGCGCCTCCAAGCCTGCGACGATTCCAATCGAGATGGATTCGGCGTTTGTGTAGGCGAAACCTCCACCGAAATGTCCCTTTGTGCAATCGCCGACGAACAACCACGCTGAGCCATCCGAGTTGGACTGTGCCATGGCACGATTGGTTATAACATCCGCTGGCAACTCGTATACCTGCTTGACACCAACTGCCATGTGAACAGGCAGAGGCATGCGAGCGCCCACTGCTTTCGAGGCAAGCAGCGAATTGGCGCCGTCACATATCACCGTGACATCAGCCGTGATCTCATCGCCACCTGCAACGATACCGCCGACGACTCCTGAACTGTCAATGATGAGATCTTCCACGGGAATGCCGCATATAAGCTCTGCTCCAGCGGCTTCAGCTTCCGAAGCAAGCCATTGGTCAAACGGCGCTCGAAGGACCGTATAGGATTCTTGGCCCTGCTCTTTCATTTCCTGCGAAGCGAAATCAATGGTGAACCCGGCATCGTCTGCAAGGAGCGTGATGCGTTCGTGCGTCACGCGTCGCTCGAGGGGGGCACGATCCCTAAAATCGGGAATCAACCGTTCAAGCGCATGCGTGTACAGACGCCCTCCCGTCATGTTCTTTGCGCCGGCAAAGTTGCCACGCTCCACGAGCAGGACAGACTGTCCTGCTCGCGCTAATTCATAGGCAGCTGCAGAACCAGCGCAACCAGCGCCAATTACCACCGCATCAAAATCGGCCATGCCATTCCTCACTTTCGCCGATCATCCTTAAACAGTCCTCACATGGCAGGTCGGCAGGACGAAGACCCGCCGACCTGGCCGTTTCGTACATTCCAAACGCTATGCGCCCTTGATCATCTTGATCGCGTGGCGCGCGGCGATGCGCCCGCTGGTGTGCGCGAAGCCGTTCGCGGTGCCAGGGCAGTCCAGGTTGTACGTGTCGCCGTACAGGCCGCTCGCCTCGTTGCCGACTGCGTAAAGC
>JAFWJU010000025.1 GCA_017511465.1 Eggerthellaceae bacterium
AGGTGCATGAAGAACTAGCGATGCCCATATCCACCCGTAAACCGAGCTACAAGCTGGCGGCCATGCCCGAACGGGTGCAGCATCGCATGCCCATGCACGATTCAAAGCCATTCATCCCAAACGGACGAGCCTCGCCTTGCTGCCCCGCATGGCCCCCTGCAGAACCGGAGGCATCATGCAGCTCAACCTTTCCAACATCGAATACGCCTATCCCGCTGCGGCAGAGCCCGCCCTAAACGGCGTGACCGCGACCTTCCCGCAGGGATGGACCGGCATCGTCGGCGACAACGGAGGGGGCAAGACGACGCTCTGCCTCGTGGCATGCTGCCTCCTTCAGCCCGACGCCGGCACGGTCACACCACCACTTGTATCCCTCTACTGCGCCCAGGATGCGAGCGAGCCGCCGGCCAACCTCGAGGACTTCGCGTTCGCATACGACAGCGCCGCAGTACGCTTGCGCCGCGACCTCGCCGTCGGAGACGATTGGGCCCAACGCTACAGCACATTATCGGGCGGCCAGCAAAAGCGATTGCAAGTTGCGTGCGCGCTCTGGGCGGCTCCCGATGTGCTTGCCGTGGACGAGCCCACCAACCACGTCGACGCCGCAACAAGACGGGCCATCACTGCCGCCCTCTCGCGGTTCGGCGGCATAGGGCTGCTCGTTTCACATGATCGCGAGCTGCTCGACGAGCTCTGCTCCCAATGCCTGTTCGTGGCCGACGGCGCCGCGACGATGAGGCCCGGCGGCTATTCGCAGGCTTCCTCGCAGGCCGCCCTCGAACGCTCGAGCACCATCCGTGCGCGCGATGCGGCTCGCAGGGAGCGGGATCGGATCAAGCGCGAAGCGCAGCGCCGGCGCGAAGATGCGTCGCGCGCGGATGGCAAGAGGAGCCTTCGGGGAGTTGGCAAGCGGGATAGCGATGCGAGGGACAGGAGGAACCTCGCGATCGTCACCGGCAAGGACGGCCAGGCCGGCAGGCTCTCGTCCCGCATGGAGGGAAGGCTGCAGAGCGCCGACGCAAGGCTCTCCGCCTTGCGCGTGGAGAAGCGCTACGACGCAAACGTGTGGCTCGACGCCGCGCCCAGCAGGCGCAAGGTGATCTACCGGGCAGATCCGATGGACCTTTCCCTCGGCGAAGTCGTATTACGTGTGCCCATGCTGCACATCGGCAACACCGACCACATCGGCCTCGTCGGCGACAACGGCACCGGCAAGACGACGCTGGTGAAGGCCATCGTGGCAGGGCTTCCGGAGAACACGCGGGCGCTCTACATCCCCCAAGAACCCGACGAGCAACAGAGGCGCACCGCGCTTGCCACCCTTCGCGACCTGTCCGACGTTCGCCGCGGACGCGTTCTATCCACCATCGCCCAGCTTAATTCCGATCCGGATCGCGTTCTAGAGGGAGACGAGGTCAGCCCCGGCGAGATGCGTAAGCTCATGCTCGCGTTGGGAATCCTCGAATCCCCCGAGCTCGTCGTCATGGACGAGCCCACCAACCATCTCGACCTCGGGTCGACCGAGGCCCTCGAGCGCCTGTTGTCTGCATACCCCGGGGCGCTCCTACTGGTGTCGCACGACGCTGCGCTGGTTCAGGCGGCCACGGACATCACCTGGATGATAAGGAAGGAAGAAGACTGCTATTCGGTAACGATTGGCTGAGGGTAAGAGCATCGAGCCCAAACTCAGGGAGAAGTTTTGGGCGGTTTCGGGGTGATGTTGGTGCCATTTCCCCGTAATTCCCCCATCGAAGCAGGTTGCGCGTACGGTCTTTATCGCATCGAAACACGCATTTTCCCTGATTAACAGCTGCTTTTGAACTAATTAGATACAGTGCTGCCCTTCGGATTGTATATCCGAAGGGCTACATTTTTCGGACTTAGGGTCGTAAGTTTTTACGCCCGAAGACCGCAGGGATTCCCGCCCACCATTGTCCATTTGAAGCTATTCCAGCAAACGATGCACCGATGCGCCTTTGGCAATAACGCGCTTACTCAACATTAATGAAAAACTCGTTGCTGTGCGCAACGCATACACCGTTCTTCAGCAAGAAGCATTGCACGTAATGTCGACCGGCGTACGCCGTCCTCTCATGCCTACCGCCATTGCTGATGTTCGATTTCTCGAATCCGCCTCTTGGACACTCGTCTGCATATGCTTCCTCGCCTGTATTGACGACTTGCCATTTGACCGTCAAATTCGATAGCCCCTTCGAACGTAGAACCTTGTAATCAATATCACAGTCCTTTGGAATTGTGCGGTCATTGTTTGATATGCGTTCGATATGACCATCGGGAAACGTCACTTCGGCGACGACTATCACACCAGGCCTCTTCTTCGCAATGAGCCAAGGCGGTTTTTGGCGATGGGGCACGCGCAACGCACTTGATATTGGCAATAGAGCAAGATTTGTGCTGATCGCGCTCTTCGCGCCAGCCGGAAAGCGATTTCCGAGTATCTCGCGCCATGATTCATTGCAGGATCCAGACTCCTGGATGATGGCAAGACATTCCTCTATGGCGGATAGGAAGCTCTTGAAGTCGTCGCTTGTATAGCCCGAAGCCAAATCGTTCGTGTTGAATGCTGGATCTGCGATTATGGGCACTAGCCCCGCGTCGACCTCCGAAGCGAGCGAATCGACCATGTTTTCCATCAGGCCAATCAGCAAATCCTCGTACGGTGCATCGTCATCGGGAAAATTGTCGGCGATAATCTTTTCCAACGTGATGCCCTTGGGCCAGCGCCTATCATCGGGGCACTTCTCACGCCTCCACCATTTCATGATCTTGACAACGGGCTTGTACTTGCCGTCATGTTCTTTATTGACTTCGGTTGACCAGTCGATATGGCCTTTTGGGTTGGTCTCAGCCCATGAGCCATCGTCGATGCAGCCAATGAATCGGCGTTCGCCTTCTGAAGCCAGCGGCACGACATCGATATCAATCTTAGAAAGCTCTATTCCAACGGAGTGCGTCTGAAGATGGGCTGAACCATATTTGCTGGATTCGAGCAAAACATCCCGCAACTCGATAATGACATCAGCGGAATCGGACGCAGTCTCGAAGTCGGTTTC
>JAFWJU010000026.1 GCA_017511465.1 Eggerthellaceae bacterium
GCAACTAGCAGATGCCGAGGATTTGCTGCGCATTGTCGTTGATGGCATACATTCGGCATGTGACATGAATCAGACTATTGGGCATGGAAAGACCCGAGATAAGAAACGCCGCCGCACAGCGCATCAAAGAGCTGCGACGTGAACAAGGGATCACCCAGGAAAAGTTCGCGCTCATGGTGGGGCTCAACCGTAGTTACCTTGCCGAAATCGAGAAGGGCAATCGCAGCTTCGGCATCGACACGCTCGACAAGATTGTCATGGGCTTCGGTTTGTCGTACGCCGAATTCTTCGAGAAGCTCTAAACGCGCTGGGCTTTTGCCGTCATCCGAACGGCCTTACGCCGCCCGAGCGGTTCGCCGCGTCACCTATTTGCAGGAACGGCGCGTATGACCGTGCGCGCAACGGCAGTGGCAGCTGCGATTTTCAGTACGTCGACGATGATGAACGGCGCGACCGTGACCAAGAACGACTCAATCGGGCCCACGCCGGCAACGAACATGTACTGGAACCAGCCGCATGCATACGCCACAGCCGTGAACACGAGGCCGCAAAGCATGCCGACGGCGAAGTTGTCGATCCCGCGACGACGGAACAACGCCAGCAGACCGACGGCGAGTGTGACGCCAATGAGGTAACCCCATAGAAAGCCGCCTGTCGGTCCCAAGAGCACGCCGATTCCCCCGCGCATGCCCGAGAACACCGGCACGCCGATTGCCCCGAGTGCAAGATAGCCGGCTATGGCGCCAATGGCCTGTTTGGGTGCGAGCACAAGAATGGCGAACGTGACGGCGAACATCTGCAACGTGAATGGCACAGGGCCGATGGGCACGGTAATCCATGCCGACACCGCCATAATGGCTATTGAAAGCGCCGTGAACGCAATGGAGCGGCTACGCGAACTCGTCGCCGCAAGCGGTTTCACCTGGTTGTCGTTCGTCTTGACGTTCATTCCGGAATCTTCGATACATCAACCCATTCGCAAGGACTGCAAGCACGCTCGAGCTCTTCGATAGTCAAACGCACGGCAGACGCCGCGGTTCCGGCTGCGGGATACACGACATCGAAACGCTTCAACGATTCATCCAGGTAGACATCGCAACGCTCGTTGACGCCAAAAGGACATACACCGCCAACGCCATGCCCGATAAGCGATTCGGCCTCATCGGCGCCAAGCATCTTCGCCTTGGTGTGGAAGGTGTCCTTGAACTTGCGGTTGTCGATGCGCGCATCGCCTGCAAACAGCACGAGGGCAACGCGGTCTGCCACATGAAACGAAAGCGTCTTGGCAATGCGAGCCGGCTCGCATCCCACTGCTTGAGCTGCGAGTTCGACGGTTGCGCTCGACTGCTCGAATTCCATGATGCGGTCATCTAGGCCCACGGCAGCCAAATGCGCCCGCGCTTTATCTATCGACATGTCGGCTCCTCATGCTGCAAGCATTTCAAAAGACCTGAAGAATGATAATGCAGAAAAGCGCGAAGGACCGCGGCGATACTGCTCCTTTGCCTCGGTCGCCGACATACGGCGCCACGCCGCATTACATGTCAGCCATGTCCCGCGCGAAAAGCAAGGGAGGCTGCCGTAAGCAGCCTCCCTTGTCATGAATTCTCGTGGTAATCACGACGACGAAAGGAAACCGCCATGGTTAACGATTACGCCAACATGACTATGTGCGAACTCATCGAGGACGTCATCCAGAACGCCATCAAGGCTGGCACCATCACGTACCCGCTGCGTGTGGATGGCTATCATAAGTGCAGCAACCTGCTGTACACCGAGCGCCTGGAGAAGGGCGACGTGCAGAAGTAAGGACAAAGCATACGTCCTTTAGAAGGGTGTCGACGGAAGTCGGCACCCTTCTTTTTTGGGAACTTGGCGACAAGCGCGTAAAGTCCCGTCGAGGAATGCTACAGGATGTGCGCCTCGCCTGAAGAAACGGGACTGCCATCGACAAGCAGGCTGCCATCGACGTTGACACCAGTCACAATACCCGTTTTCACAACCGTGCCGTTACGGTCGGCTATTTCAACATGCTTGCCGGCAAGAGCACTGCAGGCGTTGAACTCGTCAACGAATGGGACGAATCCCTCGCGCTGCCACTGCAGATAGCGACGCCAGAACACGTCCATGACCTCGTCACCTACGAAATCCACGACCACCTGGACGTCCTGTTCGCGCTCGAGCCCGTTGCGCGCAAGCTCGGTAAGGTATGCCGGCGTGTTCTTGCCTTCAATTGGACGCTCATCAGCAGGGCGCCACACGTTGACGCCGATTCCGACGCACACGCCTCCCCCATGTGACTCCACCGAGATGCCCGCCAGCTTTCCCGCATCGCACACGACGTCGTTCGGCCATTTCACCTGCACGGTGTCGGACATGAGCGCTCCGGCACCGAGTAAAGCCCGACGCACCGAAAGCGCCACGACCAAACCGAGGGTGGGAAGCTGTTCGGTTGGCACAGCAGGTCGAAGCAGAATCGACTGGTACAGTCCCCCGTACGGGCTCGACCATGTGCGGCCTTGACGGCCGTAGCCGCCCGACTGCTCAGTTGCCCGGCATACGAGGCCTTCGTCAGAGCCCTGCTCTAACGCGCGCTTCACCAGCTCGTTGGTCGAAGTGACGGTTCCGTAGCGCTCGATACGGTACATGCAGCTCATCGGATGCGCGTTGCCTTGCCGTATTTCACATCGGCATCAGCCAAAGTCTTATCGTCTGCGAAAACGAAATTGGGGCGCAACTCTGCCAGAGGCTTCACCACGAAATCGCGTTCGAGGGCACGTGGATGCGGCAACGTGAGAATGTCGTTTTGCACAACGTACATCTGGTAGTCGACGATATCGAGATCGCATGTGCGCGGCCCGTTGGCAATCGTGCGCACACGACCGAGGCTGTTCTCGATGGCGTGCAGGTACTGCAACAGCTCTTTGGGCGGCACGCCGCACCGTATGAGCACGATGGCGTTGACGAACTCGTCCTGGTCCTCGTAGTAAGCCGGTTCGCTCGCATAGAAGCTCGAGATGTCGACGATTTGCGAGTCGGGAAGCGAGCACAGCTCGGTGATTGCCTGGTTGAGCATGGCAATCTTCCCTTCTTGCTCTTCGCCCTCGTTCGCGACGAGCGCAATGTTGCAGCCAAGCGAAATCACGACAAGCGGGCGAAGGTTCTCGACCGCCTTCGCCGTCGCCTCAACATTGTGCGTGCGCACGACGGTGGCGCCGAGCTCGCATGCCATGAGCGCCTCGGTGGCAGACGCGCTGTCGCGTTCCTGCGCTTCATCAATGCGATAAGCCCATCCGATGAAGCTCTTGCGCGACACGGCGCACATGACCGGATAACCCAAACGGGCGAACTCATGGTAGTTGCGCACGAGCTCGAGCGTTTGGCTCGGCGTCTTGCCGAAGCCGGGACCAGGATCTATGCAAATGCGATCATGGGCAATGCCAGCCG
Organism: Eggerthellaceae bacterium; assembly: GCA_017511465.1. Taxonomy (GTDB): domain Bacteria; phylum Actinomycetota; class Coriobacteriia; order Coriobacteriales; family Eggerthellaceae; genus UBA9715. The sequence goes on from JAFWJU010000026.1 coordinate 3,448, forward strand.
CTTCGAGTTCAGCTGCGCGATCGCGCAAGTAGTCGCGGACATCGGACACCACGTCGATATAGGTGGTGTCGTCTTGCATCGTTGCGGGCTCGCCTTTCATGTGCATGACGACAAGGCCAGCGTCACAGTCGCGAGCCACCTGCACCATGGCGGAATCGCGAAATCCCGAAATGTCGTTGATGATAGCGGCGCCTGCTTCGACGGCGGCTTGCGCGACGAGGGCATGACGTGTGTCGATGCTAACGCATGCCTTTTCGGCGGCGAGTGCTTTTACGACGTCGATGACGCGAGCGAGCTCCTCTTCGGGAGTGACGGACTTCGAGCCGGGACGCGTCGATTCGCCTCCCACATCGATGATATGAGCACCCTGCGCCAGCATGAGACGTGCATGCGCGAGAGCCGATTCGACATCGGCATGTTGCCCGCCATCTGAAAACGAATCGGGCGTAACGTTAAGGATGCCCATGATGATGGGCATCCTCTCGTCGAATTCGAATGAACCGCAACGCCAGGTCATCAGCTGTTCTCCTCGCTGCTGTCGGACACATTGACCTCGGGTGCAGGAGCTTGTTCCACAAACCCCGGATCGAAGCGATGATCGGGTTCAGGTTCGGGCTCAGGCCCAATCTCGACCTCAGGTGCAGCCTCAGGCTCGGGCTCAGGTGCAGCCTCAGGCTCGGGTGCGACCTCGGGCTCGGGCTCGACCTCGGGCTCAGGCTCAACCAAGGGCTTGACCTCAACTGGCTGCTGCACAAAGGGACGCCTTGTCCCGCACTCGGGGCAGAACGCCCCTTCGCACGTGGTCCCGCACGATGGGCATATCCAGTTACCGTCAGCATCGGCTTGCATGGGCTCAGCCGGCATAATTTGCCGGTCGAATCCAGCCTGTCCCCTTTCGCGCCAATTGGGATCGGCTAGACGTGCATCGCGGGCGCGGGCGGCCGCTTCCTCGGCCTCTTTGCGGGCAATGATCTCGTCTTCGTGCTCGAGGTATTCATCCCACTTGTTGTCGAGCAGGGCTTCGCAGGCCTCGCCGTCGACCGTTTCGCGTTCGAGCAGCACGTTTGCCATCAAGTGCATCTGGTCGGTGTGCGTCGACAAGATCTCGTAGGCGCGGTCGTGCGCCTCGCTCATGATGCGCGCGACCTCGTCGTCGATGCGCTTGGCCGTTTCGTCGGAATAGTCCTGCGTGTTGCCGTAATCGCGGCCCAGGAACACCTCGTGGTTCGGCTGGCCGAACACCTGCGTGCCCAAGGGGCTCATGCCGTACTGCGTGACGATGGCGCGTGCGATCTTGGACGCACGCTCGAGGTCGTTGCTGGCGCCGGTGGTAATGTCGTCGCAGAAGATCTCCTCGGCCACGCGGCCGCCCATGAGCACGGCGAGCTGATCGCGCATTTCGCCAAGCGTGTTCATGACGCGGTCCTCGTCGGGAATCTGCATGGTGTAACCAAGCGCGCGCCCGCGCGAGATGATGCTGATCTTGTGCACCGGGTCGGCATGCTCGAGCAGGTGCCCCACCAGGGCATGACCACTCTCGTGGTACGCAATGGTCTTGCGCGTACCCTCGTCGATCACGCGGCCCTTGCGCTCGGGACCGGCGATTACGCGCTCCATCGACTCGGTGACTTCTTTCATTGTGATGACCTTCTTGCCGCGGCGTGCGGTCAGAAGGGCGGCTTCGTTCATGAGGTTCATCAGATCGGCACCCGTGAAGCCGGGCGTCAGCTGGGCGATCTTGCTCAGGTCGACATCGCTGCCAATGGGCTTGTCCTTAGCGTGGACGTTCAGGATCTTCTCGCGACCGCGCACGTCGGGCACGTCCACGACGATCTGGCGGTCGAAACGACCCGGGCGCAGCAGCGCCGGATCCAGGATGTCGGAACGGTTCGTCGCGGCGATGAGCACGACCGACTCGTTCTTGTCGAAGCCGTCCATCTCGACAAGCAGCTGGTTGAGCGTCTGCTCGCGTTCGTCGTGACCGCCACCCAAACCGGCACCACGCTGGCGGCCAACCGCGTCGATCTCGTCGATGAAGATGATGGCAGGTGCCGCTTCCTTTGCCTGCTGGAACAGGTCGCGCACACGCGACGTGCCGACGCCGACGAACATCTCCACGAAGTCAGAGCCCGAAATGCTGAAGAACGGCACGCCCGCCTCGCCTGCAACAGCGCGTGCGAGCAGCGTCTTGCCCGTGCCCGGAGGGCCGACGAGCAAGCAGCCGCGCGGAATCTTGGCACCGAGCGACTGGTACTTTTCGGGATTGGCCAGGAAGTCCTTGATTTCCTGCATCTCCTCGACAGCCTCGTCAACGCCGGCGACATCGTCGAACTTGACATCGGGGCGTTCCTCGTGCGCCTTCTTGGGCTTGGTCTTGCCAAAGCCCATCTGCTGGTTGTTGGCCTTTTGCATCTGCGTGAAGAATATGAAGATGAGCACGCCGAACAACAGAATGGGCAGGATCGTTCCCAAAAGGTCGAGCCACTGCATGGGCAGCGTCACCTGATACATGATTTGAGGATGCTCGGACACGAGCTGTGCGAGCGATTCTTGGCCTACATAGGTCGAAGTGTAGTTATGCAGGGTGCCCAGCGTTTGCGTCGACAGCGTCTTCGTGCCGATGCCCGTCAACGAAGATTCGGGGCCCTGGAGCATCGCGACGCGCGCATTCAGGGCGTTTATGGCTTCGTTAAACGCGTCGACTCCAGTCTTGCCAGCGGTGGCAGCCGGATAATACGTGCCCGTGACGGTGTAATTGCGCGCATCGTATATGACCGAGACCACGCGGTCTTGCTGAATCGCCTGCAGAAACTCCGACGTGATGAGCGTGTCGGTTACAGCTGGATTGCCGTTCTCGTCGGAAGTGGTCCGCGTGTTCTGGAACCCGAAGAGTTGCTGCCCAACGATGAACATGACAACGCAAATCACGATGAGCCAAATGATGATGCTTCGATTGTCGTTGCCCGGGCCTTTGAATTGCGGGTTGTTCTGTGGCATGCGTTATGTCTTCCTATTGCTCGTATGCTGCGGTTTTTGTTCGTGATAGGTGAGGTTACTCATACACTTCGGGCTTCAAGATGCCGATGTAGGGCAGGTTGCGGTAGCGCTCGGCGTAATCGAGGCCGTACCCGACAATGAACTCGTCGGGGCATTCGAAACCCACTTGCTCGCACTTGATGTCGACCTGAGCCTTCGTCTTCTTGCGCAGCAAGGTGATGACCTCGACGGAAGCAGGCTCGTGCTGCTCGAGGTAATTGATGAGGAACTGCAACGTCAGCCCCGAGTCGAGGATGTCCTCGACCACGACGACGTGCTTGCCCTTGATCGGGGACGTCAGGTCCTTCTGGATGACGACGTTACCCGAGCTCTTCGTGGAATTGCCATACGAAGACAACGCCATGTAGTCCATTTCCAGCGGGATTTCAGTTGCACGTGCGAGATCGGCCATGAAAATGGCAGCGCCGCGCAGCACCGACAACAGCACAACGCCTTCGCCACGATCAGCGGCTTCGGAGTACTTGTCGGTCAAGGCGGCGCCCATCTCGGCTACACGAGCCTGGATTTCGGTGTCGGCAAAGAGGATTTCCTTGATATCCTTATGCATGATTACCCAACCTATCTGCTCTTATACACAAAGAGAAAGTGTACCATTTACAGGTAGATTAGGCTGCGCAATACGGTAACGGCCCGACAACAGCCACGAAGATTACACGTCGAGGAGCTGTTCTTTATTTCGCACGTTGTCCAGGGCGCTTGTAAAGAATGCAGAACACGATGCCGAACACAGCTGCAACGCATGCGACGATCGTGAAGCAAGTCCAAACCGTTGCATTCGCCGATGTTCCGTCAGGGCTGACAGCGGCAACAAGCCCGATGCCGATAAACGAAGCGATGGCAGCACTGAGATTGGTCAAACCAAGGTTGCGCGCGTAATTCTTCGCGCCAAACCGCTGCCGCATATACCCTGAAGCAATGACGGGAATGGAGCCATACCCCAAGCCTATGAGAAGTGCGGCGATGATGTATGTTATTCCCGTCGAAGTTGAGAACGAGAACATGAGCAATGCCGCGCCAGCTAAATTGAGCACCGTCGAGCACATAAGCGCCGCTTTCAGCCCCGCTTTATCGAACAAGGCGCCGATCAGCAGACGCGATATGCCGTTCATTGTGGAAACGAGGCCCACGATAAGCGCTCCCATGGTCCCTTCGATTCCAATTACGGCAGCACCTTGGCGAGAGCCCCCTATGAGCGTAACGCCGATAGCGATGATCAACAAAGCCCATCCGTAATACAGATAATACGTCGGCGTGGCAAGCGGGTTGTCGTTCTCGTAGGCAGACTCGTCAACTGGCGCTCCACCAGCCGGCTTGACGAATTCCCCGATGTTGGCGGGCGCCGGTTTTATAAACAAAGCGAGAGCGACCGATACCACGAGGGCTATCACGGCTAAACCATAGAACACAGCCTGCAGCCCGAAGACGTCTATGAGCGCTGCAGCAGGGGTTCCCAGAATAAGGCTGCCAAAACCCATGCCCATCATCAGCGACCCTGACGAAAACCCAATCTTGTCGGCAAACCAGCTGTTCACAACTGTGAGGATCGTTATGTATGCGATGCCGCATCCGCCTCCGCAAAGCACTCCGTAGCCGATATATAAGCCCCATATAGCCTTGTCAGCGAAAAAGGCCGAGCATACGAAACCTGCAAACGAAAGGACTCCTGCCAAAATGAGGGTCTTCTTGTAGCCAAAAGCCTTGATTATGTACGAGCCGCCTAACTGCGCAAAACAAAAGCAAATGAGCGCGATGTTGAACGTCGTCTGAAGCGCTCCGCCATCCCATCCAAATCCGACAGCGAGAGGCGTTGCGAAGATGGACCATGCGTACATAAGTCCAAACACGAGCAATACGGCAGCAGATGCCCAAAGATAGCTTGTCCTCGTCCGCTTCACAGTCGACATGTCCATTTGGTTATCCATTTCCCATCCTTTTCGTCCGTAACCCAATTCGCCTTCTCGGCGCAAGCGCAAATCGACTAGTACGGTGCGCTACCATCGCCTCTGAGAAGCGCTTTGAGCGCATAAACCCCCTCTTGTTAAGCCTATCCCGAAAACTGTGCTGCTCACACGATGCGCATCGTTTCTATCAGCCACCTATGAGCAATGCCGCGTCGAGCCGCATCTTCTACAATACGCATCTTGCCGTCGAGTATGTAATCGACTTTGGAACCAAGCGAGCCATCTGAAGTCAACGCCTTATAGGCCTCGTTCACGTCATCAGAGCTCATTTCGAGTTCCAACTGCTCAAACAAAGCGTCGAGGGCGATGGTCTGACGTAGCGAGTCGAGCGCTATATTCTGGCAAATCGAGCGGAATTCAGCCTCTTTGACCCCACGTTGGGAAAGGTACTCGTTAAATGTGCTCCCGCTTTCGGCAAGGTGTTTGCGCGTATCTCGTTCGATGCATTTGCCTGCGAACTCGACAAGCGCAGCGGGAATGTCAGCCTGTAGGCGCCGAGCCAAGGCTTCGTCGACGGCGGTGTCAACACCACCACTCGCCTGCTCTGCCAGCTGCTGTTTAATAGCTGCACGCAGGTCTTTTACGCTCGTCATTCCCGGAAACGCCGCTTGAACCCACGTATCAGTAACATCAGGTTTTTGCAGCTCGAATATCTCGTGCATGAACACATGCGCGTCATATTCGACTATGTCGTTTCCGCCTCCAGGAGCAGGAGCCTCAAATGAAAACTCACGCAACTCTCCAGGCAACATGCCCACGACGCCTTCGAGAAATTGCGAAGGCATAGCACCTGGCTCCATTTTCAGGAACACGTTGGTGCGTGAATACGCATCGACTGGCTTTCCGCCGCGCAAAACGCGCGAATCCACTTTCACTACATCGCCCATGCGCACGGGGCGAATGTCATTCACTGCAATCCGATCTGCATAACGCGCTACGATTTGCGCGAGCATGGCATCGACGTCTTCTTCTCCTGCTCCCAAATCGCTTTCGCTCAACTCGACCGGGTCGACAGATGAGAGCTTTCCAGTGGGAAGCACATACGCACGCGCCTCAAACACAATGTCTTCACCGTATTCGTATGGTGAAACGAGAGCACACTCCGGATCACACGCAACGCTGGTTTTTAGCATCTCGAGCGCTGGATAGCTCTGGGAGTCCATCACCCATTCCGCGATGAGCCCCGATAGGCTATCGCCAAAACGTTGCACCAACGCCTCATACGTTGCACCCGCACCCAAGCCTCCGCGCCATCCAAGATGATCGCACCACTCATCTTTGGACGATTCTATGGATTTGGCGGGTACAAGCACCTGCAAAACCGCGTATCCGTCTTCAGACACGGTTTTCGACAGCACGTCAGACCACATGCACTACCCCTTTCCAGCGGCGCTTGAGGAGCTTTCGTCTTCAAATTGTTCCCGTGTGCCTGAGTTATAGCAATCGGGACACAATCCCTCTTTCACGTACCACGAAAGCGCGGATTTGCCGCATGCTTCGCATTCCACGATGCGCGGATTGTGAATCTCGAACATCGGGCACGTTTTCTCGCATGCCCCTCCGTAACACACCATGGCTTCCTCCGCAATGATTTGCGAGCCGTTGCAAACACGGCGATCTCGAAAACTATGCTACCTATTAACAACGATTTGAGAAATAGTATTTGTACACGATTTATAACGTTTCGTTATAATGGCATGTGAAGTGCCCCGAAAGCGCTGTGAAACGCTAGTTATTGCATATCAGAAACTATTATTATGTTTTGTTATTATCACCGTTCAGTCGCGCATTATATGGTCTTGAAATTGTAGAATTAGGTCAAAACTCCTTGATGAGGCAAGGGTATTGTCATGCGCACCGAACATATAAACGAATTCATGGTGCTTGCCAAAACTCTGAACTACACCTCTGCAGCAAAAGAGCTGCGAATCTCGCAGCCTGCCTTGAGTTCTCACATAATGAAACTCGAAGAAGAAATCGGCGCCAGCCTATTCCACCGCAGTCATCAGCGCGTTCACCTCACCAACGAAGGCGCCATCTTCATGAAGTTCGCCGAAGTCGTCTTGGCGCAACAAGAAGCTGTCATCAAAGCCATTGCGCAGTCGAAGAACCCCCTACCGACAAATCTGTCGGTAGGTTACCTCTTCTATGCCTATCGAGATTGCCTTCCCGAGGTAGTGGCAAAGTTCGGCAACACCTACCCAGGCGTAAACCTGCAAATTAAATCGTACGAATACTCCCCTCTTTCCAGAGCCCTGTCCAAAGGGGAGATCGACCTTGCGCTCACTATCGACGTCGACGCATCGTTACGTGAAAACTGCCAGGTTCACAAGCTCATGAAGGATCCCATTTGCTGTGTGGTTAGATACGACGATCCCATTGCAGCACTTCCATCGGTTTCGCTCGCTGATCTTGATCATGAGGCGCTAATCCTACCGCATCCCGAGTACAGCGCTGCGCTTGCCTCCTATTATGAAGGCTTCTTGCAGAAAGCTGGCGTTACACCGAATGCCTCGATACTCTATGGCGATATCGACACCAGAAGCATTGACGTGCATGCAGGTACCGGTGTGGCCCTTATCGGCCGCCATTTCGAAAAAGCCGTGCATAATCATGATTTGCGGTTCATCCCGATAAACGAGGATTACTGCAGCTACGATTTCGTGGCGCTCTGGAAACGTACGAACCGTAATCCCACGATTGTGGATTTCCTCGAAATGCTATCGTCCGCATTCGGTGCCGCCGTATAGAATCAGCACTCTTTCATCTTTGGCATGCACTCATGGCAATCGTTGAAACTTCCCCTAAGATTTCAGCACTTTTTGCTTTCTTGCAAAGATATAAACAGGCGGGCTGCCAATTAATGAATTAGGCAAGCCCGTCAGAAATTACTATCGAGTTGGAGGAGTTAAGCGCCTGATATGACCTACGCATATTGACACTAGTTCAAAACGCCTGAATAAAACGCAACGTCACACAACAAGTTGCTAGCGTTTAAAATCGTTCATCCGCTCGTTATAATCTGCAAACGTATCCACGAGACGGTCCGATATTGAACGTTTAGCTTTTTTGCGACGGTTCAAGTATGCTCCAGCAGCGAAGAGTGCCACTCCTACGATGATAAAGACGATATTGAGCGGATCCATAGAATACCTCCCGATACAAACCGCTTACGTCAAGTTTTTGACCTAACCTCGTACTGCAGCATGCGAATTCCGACAAACAATCACGTAGTCACAATACCTCAGAGCAGCAGTGCCAGCACACCTAGACCCAATAACTACTGCATCGAAACCTGTTATGCTCTTCTCGCTATTGGGCACCCGACGTATGAACATCGGGTGCCCAAAGCAAGTTAGACGGTTATGCGCCCTTGATCATCTTGATCGCGTGGCGCGCGGCGATGCGCCCGCTGGTGTGCGCGAAGCCGTTCGCGGTGCCAGGGCAGTCCAGGTTGTACGTGTCGCCGTACAGGCCGCTCGCCTCGTTGCCGACTGCGTAAAGC
>JAFWJU010000027.1 GCA_017511465.1 Eggerthellaceae bacterium
CGAACACGACGACTTTCGCCGCCCTGATTGCATTGGGCACCTCAACAGCGTAATTGGAACCCGAAGGAATGTCGGCTGGCGCCATCCAGCAAGTGATGCCATTTCGCTCGAGCACACCGCGAACCATATTCGCAGAATCAAACTCTTCCGACTTGTAGCTGATGAAAACATCTCTGGCCATGACCGCCCCTTTCGCATGCTAAAGCGATTATAAAACGTCGGGGTTAGCAGCGAACCAGAGAAAACGAACCTGATATTGCCCTTTGCCTTATATTGGGTCAACCAGATTTAAATCGTTTGCTGATCGAACGCGTACAGCGCCTTGTTTATCTCGAAGATGTCGTGGTTGCCATGGGCGATGAAATACTCAACGATGACGTCGGCCTTGCTGCTGTTCGATAGAGCGAAGCCGGCACGTCGCAACAGATCAGCCGTCTCGTCGAGGTCGAGTTCCAGGGCAATGGCGAGCGCGAGCACAGTCCTCTTCGTCGGACGATAGTTTGCATCGCTGCGAATCTTGCTGAACAGCTGGCGACTCATGTTCGCGCGTTTGTAAACCTCCGCGTCGGTCATATCGCGTTCATCGATAAGCGCGAGCAGCGTGGTCGAAAAAGGCGCATCGAGCGCATCGAGCCAATCTCCCAAACTGGACGCCGAACCGATGGACGTTTCTTGCTTCTCGAATGCCTCGATTGGCGCCATCTGCATTGTCGCTGACGCATCATCGGATGATTTCTCTTCGCGTTTGCGCTCGCGAAGCTCGTCGATGAACTCGCCTATCCGCGACAGAGGGCCTGAAGGTTTTGCGGGACGACGATGAGCAGTCCCCGTTTCAAGTGGCATTCGTGCGGGCGCGCTTGGTGCACCGTACGACCTTGCCGCAGGAGCATCTGACGAGTCAGACATTGGCATCGGCGCGCTTGCCGAATCGGGCATGGCCAACGGCTCGTAGTCGAACTCGCTTTGAGAAGTTTCAGTTCCCCAAAGATCGAACTCCTCGTAAGGACGTTGCTGAATGTAGCCGTCACGGAAACCACCGCCAGCCGCCTCCACTTCGAGATAGCGCTCATAGCGTTCGGTTGCCCGTTCGTCGACGTAGTGATCGTCGATGTATTCGGCAATTTCACCGTACGATGAAACCGCCGCCTTTACTGCTGAGCGGTTGAACAACACCAGGCGGATATCGATGTCGTTTTCCTCGAGAAACGTCCGGATCTCTTCCATGGCGATTCTGAACGAGACCTCCGAAGGGAAGCCGTATGTTCCCGCCGAGATGAGAGGCATCGCCAACGATTGGGCATTCGCATCTTTGCAGCAACGCAGTGCGCTTGCATACGTTGCACGCAAAACCTCGCTTTCGCCCTCATCGCCACCCTGCCAAATCGGCCCGACAGCATGAACGATTGTCGTGGCATGCAAATCGAACCCGGGCGTCGCAACGGCAGAGCCCGTCGGGCAGAATCCGATTTCATCACACGCACGTTGCACGAGGGCAAACCCAGCTGCGTTGGCCACGTCGGCCCCAACTCCACCCGTGATTTGCAGCTCTTCATTTGCCGCCACCACTACGGCATCGACGTCCATGTGGGCAAGATCGTTGCGCTCTATCGAAAACGGCATGCTTCGCTCCTCACGTCCAGCTATTTCCATTATGAACTACGACGGCTTACCAAGAAAAGATAGCCCTAACTTGGTTAGGAGATGTCAACTCGCAGTTGACCAATCGAATGCGCATGCAGCGTAGAGTCCTAATCGCAAGAGGGGGGCAACCGCCCCGCGAAGAGAAAGGACCTATCATGAAGAAAGATTTGACCGAGCTCGTATTTATCCTTGACCGCAGCGGTTCCATGGGCGGACTCGAGTCCGACACGATCGGCGGCTTCAATGCAACGCTGCAAAAGCACCGCGAAACCAAAGGTGATGCCGTCGTATCGACGGTGCTGTTCGACAATTTCACCGAGGTGCTGCACGACCGCATCGCCATCGGCGACGTGAAGAACCTGACATCGAAGGACTACTGGGTGCGCGGCTGCACGGCGCTGCTCGATGCCGTCGGAGGATCGATCAAGCACATCGGGCGCGTGCATGGCTACCTGCCCGATGAATACCGGCCCGAGAAGACGATTTTCGTCATCATCACCGATGGCTACGAAAACGCGAGCCGCGAATACTCCTACGACCGGGTCAAGAAGATGATCGAGCAGAAGAAGGAAGATGGCTGGGAGTTCCTGTTCCTCGGCGC
>JAFWJU010000004.1 GCA_017511465.1 Eggerthellaceae bacterium
CATCGTAAGAAACCACCCCTTCATTTGCAAGGCATTTGCCGCATAAACCCATTACACGGCACAATATGTACTACAAATGCAACATTTCGCGCTCTGAATGGTTCAGCAAATTGCTATCGAACAGGATACGCTCAAATACTGCTGGGCGCATAGCGACGAGGCATTCGTCTTCGCCATCGAACACGACGAGCGGTTCGTCTGCAGCGTGCGCAACCGCGACGAGCTCTTCCATACCTGACAAAGCGCGCAATTCGACAAATCCCATGAGGCCCTTCCTTTCATATGAGGTTGATTCCGTTCTGGTGCGATTGTACCACGAAAAGCGTACATTTGTTTGCTTTTCTATTGGGCACAAAGTCCTTTGCATGGGACACTTAAACGCGTCTTTTCGGTTATGAAAGAAGCCCTACAGGAAAACCGGGCCACCGCCGATCATGATGACGATGCAGGCGGCTGCGATGGGCGGGCCGAAAGGCAACGTGCGCTTGAGCAGCCCTCGCCCGCCATCGGACCCGCCATCCGAACGCTCTACAAGGAGCCCGACGACGACGCCGAAAACACAAGACAGCAAGACGACCGCCAACCCCTGTTGCCAGCCGAAGTAAAGACCCGCGACGAAGAACAGCTTGAGGTCGCCGCCACCCATGGATTCGCGCCCGAACATCCTATCGGCAACGAGCACTATCACAACAAGCGCCACCCCGATGGCGCATGCGCTGAACACGTAATACCCGATTGCCCGAAGATCCAGCCAGCCGAAGGCCAGCGCTGCCGCCAGATACACGATGCGCACGGCAAGCGCCGCCAGTATGCAACCGTTTGGGATACGCCTCTCGCGCAAATCGACAAGCGACGCGTACAGCAGGATGCCCGCGAAGGCGATCAGCTCGACGGTCTCGAGCGTAAGCCCGTGAACTACCGTCACTGCAATGGAAACCACAGCGCCGATGATCAATGTTATGGGGTGATTCACCTGCAACATGAGCGGCGTTATGGTCGAGGTCCTACCAGCTTATGAGCTCGTATCCCGTTTCGGTTACGACAAGCTGCACTTCCCACTGGGCGGTAAGCTTGCCGTCTGCCGTGCGAACCGTCCACCCATTGGGATCGGACATGTCGATTTCAACCGCGCCCATGTTGACCATGGGCTCGATGGTGAAGCACATGCCTGGCACGAGCACGGGGCCGGTGCCCGCTTCCTCGTTGAAACCGACCCAGGGATCCTCGTGGAATTCAAGCCCGATTCCATGGCCGCCAAACTCGCGCACAACGGTATAGCCGGCATCTGTGGCGACCTTGTTCACGGCTGCGCTCACGTCGCCCAGAAAACCCCAGGGCTTCACGGCCGCAAGGCCAGCCTGAACCGATTCGCGCGTGACATCGACGAGACGACGCGCTTCGGGATCGACATCGCCGATGCAGAACATGCGCGAACTGTCCGAGAAGTAGCCGTTGCGTATGGTGGACATGTCGACGTTGACGATATCGCCGCTCTTCAAAACCTCATCGGGACTGGGAATGCCGTGGCACACGACCTCGTTGATCGACGTGCACACGCTTTTCGGGAAGCCCTCATAGTTCAAATCGGCGGGAATGGCATCGTGTTTGATGCAGTAGTCATACACCCACTGGTCGATTTCCTCAGTCGTTGTGCCCACGCCGATATGCGCTTCGACGAAATCGAGCGCGCCGACGTTCACCTCGGCGCTGTACTTGATGCCCTCGATGTCGGCGGCGCTCTTCAGAAGCGTGCGCGGCAGCACCTGGAAACCGCGCGCAGCCATGTCCTCCATGCGCTCGTCATTTGCTAAATGGCATTTCTTGTACTTCTTGCCGCTACCGCACCAGCACTCGTCGTTGCGCCCCGGCGTTGCCATTCCATCGAAAGACATAACGAACTCCTTTTATATTGTTTACTTAAGTAAACATCATACTACGTCTTGCATAAAAGCAGGAGATGGGCAAGAAACCTCGCCCATCTCCGTTGCTTGCCCTTAACGCTTACGCCCTCACCTCGGCGCCGATGGCCCCGGCGATCTTCTTCTTCAGCTTCTGAACCGCTTTTTCGACTTCCTCGCCGATAAGCGTGCGGTCGGGAGCGCGGAACGTCAGCGCATAGGCCATCGATTTCTTGCCCACGCCAACGCGGGCATCGTCGCGGTACACGTCGAACAGGCGCACGTCGGTGAGCAGCTTGCCGCCGGCCGACGTGATGTACTGGACCATGCGCTCGTTGGTCACGTCTTCGTTCACGACAAACGCGACGTCGATACTGACGGGCGGGAACTCGGGAACGTCGACGTAATCGCGTGCGGGACGGGCTGCCTTGTACAGGGCGTCGAGGTCGAGCTCGAAAGCCACGACAGGCGCTTCGGCTTCGTAAGCGGCGACGGCGAGCGGATGAATCTCGCCCACCCAACCGAGCACCGAACCGCCGGCGAGCACTTGGGCGGCACGGCCGGGTTGCAAGAACGGGGCCTCATCGGCGTCGAGCGCCTTGAAACGCAGCTTGGCGATGGCCAACTCGCGGGCAAGGCTCTCGATTGCACCCTTGCCGTCGAAGAAGTCGAACGGCACGCTGGGGGCGTTCCACGTCGCATCGCGCATGCAGCCAGCGAGCATGCCGGCGAGCTTTTGCTTTTCCTTCGGCTTTTTCTGGCCTTCATGAGCGGCATACACGACACCGGTCTCGTACAGCTGCACGTTCTTGACGCCATGCGCCTGGTTGTAGGCAACCGAGCGCAAAAGGCCGGGGATGATGGATTGGCGCATGATCGACTGCTCGGCGTTCATGGGGTTGATCAGCTCGACGGGATCGCCCAAGCCCTCGGACGGCATGCGGAGCTTTTGCAGCTCATCGGGATCGGCGAACGAGTACGTGGTCGTCTCGTTCAGGCCCGCAGCCGTCATGGCGCGGTTGATCACGCGCAGCTTCAGCTGGTCTTCGGTCAGGGCGCCCACGCGGTCGGGGCTCGCAGGCAGCGTGGGAGGAACCAGGTCCATGCCCCACAGGCGCAGGACTTCCTCATACAGGTCGATTTCGCGCTCGAGGTCGGGACGGCATGTAGGAGCCGTCACCTTCAGCGTGTCGGAGCCGTCGTCCTCGACATCGCAATCAAGTCGCTCGAGGATGTCGATGATGTCGGCACGCGGAACTTCCACGCCCATCATCTGCGTGAATCGCGGAATGCGGAACTGCAGCTGGCGGGGTTCGGTGCGCTTGCCGTACACGTCGACGATGCCCGGGCACACCACGCCACCGGCAACTTCGGCCAACAGGGCCGCAGCGGCAGCGGAATAATCGGCGATGGGATTGTCGTCGACGCCGCGTTCGTAGCGCATCGACGATTCGCTGATAAGGCCCAGGTTGCGGCTCGTGCGGCTCGTGCGGCCGTGCTCGAACGTGGCAGCCTCGAGGAGAACCGTGGTGCTGTCCTCTTCGATTTCGGTTTCGAGGCCGCCCATGACGCCGGCAAGCGCAACGGCGCGCTCGGGCGTGGCGATAACGGTCATGTCGCTCGTAAGCGTGCGGTCCTCGCCGTCGAGGGTCGTGAACTTCTCGCCGTCTTCGGCGGCACGCACGATGATGTGGGCTTTGCCGTCGGCACTGACCAGCTTGTCAAAGTCGAATGCATGCAGCGGTTGGCCGTACAGGAACAAAATGTAGTTGGTGACGTCAACTACGTTGTTGATAGAACGTGCGCCGGCCGCCGTCACGCGCTCTGCGAGCCATTTGGGGCTCGGGCCGATTTTCACGTTCTTGATGACGCGAGCCGTGTAACGCGCGCAATGCTCGGGATTCTGCACCTCGACCGTACACAGATCGGCCGCGTTGGGCTGGCTGGCATCTTCCTCGAGCTCGTACAAGGGCAAGGCAACATCGGCGCGGTACATGGCGCCCACTTCACGGGCCATGCCCACCATGCTCAGGCAATCGGGGCGGTTCGGCGTGATTTCCAGATCGAGCACCGTGTCGGACATCTTCAGGTAATCCGCGAACGGCACGCCGATTGGCGCGTCTTCCGGCAACACGATGATGCCCTCGTGGCTGTCGCTGAGCCCGAGTTCGCGCTCGGAGCAATTCATGCCCATGCTCGTGACGCCGCGCAGCTTCGACTTCTTGATGGTGAAGTCGCCCGGCAACGTGGCGCCGACAAGCGCCGTGACGATATGGTCGCCCTGCTCGAAGTTTTGCGCGCCGCACACGATTTGCAGCGGTTCGGGATTGCCGTTATCGTCGGTATTCCACTCGCCCACATCGACCTTGCACACCCACAGGTGATCGGAATCGGGATGCAGCTGCTTCTCAACGACTTGCGCCGTGACGATCTTGTCGAATGCCGCGCCCGTTTTCTCGACGCCTTCGACACCCGTGCCCGTCAAGTCGAGCCTGTCGCAGAACGCTTTCAGGTCGGCAGGCACGTCAACGTATTCGTTTAACCAGTTGAGAGATACTTTCATTGTCTTCTTCCCTCCCCTAGAACTGGCGCAAGAAGCGCATGTCGCCTTGCAGGAGCAGGCGCAGGTCGGGGACGTTGTACTTCAGGCAAGCCACGCGCTCGACGCCCACGCCGAACGCGAAGCCGGAATACACTTCGGGATCGATGCCCGACATTTCGAGAACGTTGGGGTCGACCATGCCGCAACCCAAGATCTCGAGCCAGCCCGTGCCCTTGCACATGCGGCAGCCTTCGCCATGGCACACGCCGCACGACACGTCGACCTCGGCCGACGGTTCGGTGAAGGGGAAGTAATGCGCGCGGAAACGCGTCTTGCGGTCGGGGCCGAACACCGCCTTGCAGAAGTAATCGAGCGTGCCCTTCAGGTCGCCGAACGTGATGCCCTTGTCGACGACGAGGCCCTCGATTTGCGTGAACTGCGGCAAATGGCTGGGGTCTGCCACGTCGCGGCGGAACACCTTGCCGGGTGCCACGATGTAGATGGGCAGCTCCTGGTCTTCCATGCAGTGCACCTGCACGCCGCTGGTCTGCGTGCGCAGCAGCACGTCGGACTCGCCGCGCACCGCCGCCTCGTCGCCCGAGCGGTCGACGACGTAGAACGTGTCCTGCATCGAGCGGCTGGGGTGGTCGGCGGGAGCGTTCAGCGCCGTGAAGTTGTAGTAGTCGGTCTCGACTTCGGGGCCGGTGGCAACCGTGTAACCCAAGCCCAAGAACACATCGCAGATTTCCTCGCACGTGCGGTTGATCAGGTGACGCGTGCCCAGCTGTTGAGCGCGGCCCGGCAGCGTGACGTCGACTGCCGATGCGTTGATGCTGGCTTCGAGCTCGGCCGCCGCCAGCATGGCCTTGCGGGCCTCGAGCGCTTCTTCCACAACCTTGCGGGCTTCGTTTACCGCCTTGCCCACTGCGGCACGCTGCTCTTTTTGCACCTGGCCCATGTTGCGCAGGTAGCCAGTCAGCGTTCCCGACTTGCCCACGACGCCCACGCGCACAGCGTCAAGCGCCGACGTGTCGGACGCCGCCTCGATAGCGGCCAATGTCTGCTCTTGCAGTGCCGCCAATTCGTCAATTATTGCCATGTTTAGCCTTTCGACGTGCAAATTCACACAAACGAGTAGTATAGCGCTTTATCAGGCCGCGCGTCTGACGGGATGATTAGCATCGCGAAACGGCAATCGCTTGAATATCCGTTGTGTTTTCGCGCCTGTTTTGCGAGTATGCGAAGGTATATGGGCGAGTTTTCAGACAAAGTATTCGACATCGTGCGTCAAATTCCGTCAGGAAAAGTGGCGACATACGGGCTTGTGGCCCAATTGATGGGCCGTCCGCAATCGGGGCGTTACGTCGGTTTCGCGTTGCGCAACAACCCCGCACCCGGGCAAGACAAGGACGACATTCCCTGTCACAGGGTCGTTTTCAAAGACGGGAGCCTGTGCAAGGGGTTCGCCTTTGGCGGTCCCGATGCCCAGCGGCGCTTGCTGGAAGCAGAAGGGGTGACGTTCGCGGACGACAGCCACGTCGACCTTGAGGCCTGTTTGTGGAAAGGAGAGTGCTCATTTTCCACAGAATCGGGTCTCAACGTACCCGATGAGCCTTCCATACCCATCGATTGGGCTGCTGAACTGGGCGAAGACAATTAGCTGAGATTCAGAAAGCCCGTTGGCGTTTTTCAAAACGGCCATCGAGTAGAAAGCGGAAAGCAACACATGACGTTCACAATCGGGTGCCACCTTTCAATTGCCAAGGGCTTTGCAGCTGCTGCGCGTGACGCGATCTCGATAGGCGCCAACACATTCCAGTTCTTCACGCGCAACCCGCGGGGCGGTAAGGCAAAGCAGCTCGATCCCGTTGACTTGGCTGATTTCGCAGACGTCCGAACGCAGGCGGGAATGACGCGCATCTTAGCCCATGCGCCCTACACGCTGAACCCGGCTTCGGTTAAACCCGAAACATGCGAGTTCGCGCTTCAGACGCTTGCCGACGACCTGCAGCGCATGGAGCAGATCATGCCCGGTCAGCTGTACAACATGCATCCGGGCGCGCATGTGGGGCAAGGACCGGAAGCGGCCATCGATAAGATTGCCGCCGCGCTGAACGCCGTGCTACAACCGCAGCAAACGACAACGTTGCTGCTCGAGACGATGGCGGGCAAGGGAAGCGAAGTCGGGAGGACCTTCGAGGAGATAGTCGCCATCATCGATCGCGTCGAACTCGCCGACCATGTCGGCGTATGCCTGGACACGTGTCATGTCTGGGATGGCGGCTACGACATCGTGGGCAACCTGGAAGGCACGTTAGAGGAATTCGACCGCGTCATCGGCCTTGACCGCCTGCGGGCGATTCACCTGAACGACTCGAAGAACCCTTGCGGAGCGCATAAAGACCGGCATGAGGCATTGGACGAAGGCTTCATCGGATTCGACGCGCTCGCTGCCATCGTGAATCATCCCGCGCTTCGGGACCTTCCCTTTTACCTCGAAACGCCGCATGACGACTTGTCGGGCTACGCAGACGAAATCGCCCGCTTGAAAGCGTCGCGAAGCTGAGTCGGCACAAGCCTTTCTCCGTCAGCTGGCCCGCTGAAGCGAAACGCCGCTTACAGGAACACCGTGATGCAGATGGCGGCAGCCAACAACAGCACTGCCAGGACCATTGCGGCCACATCGAAAGCGGCAAAGGGATACTGCTTGTAACCCGAGTCGCGCGTGCGCAGGTTGAAACCACGGACCTCGGCGGCGATGGCGGCGCTGTTCGTCTTGCGCACCGAGCTGACGAGCAGCGGCACGCACAGCGGCACCATCAGGCGAATCTTGTTGACAATGCCGCCAACGTCGAACTCGACGCCACGGGCGGTCTGCGCTTCCATGATGCCTTTCATGTCGTTCATGAACACGGGGATGAAATGCACAGTCGACGAGAACGTGAACGCGTACTTGTACGGCACGTGCAGCACCTTGACGACGGAATTCGACAGGTCGGACATCTTGGTGACGTAGAACGTCAGGAACAGCGGGATGGCTGCGGCTTCGAGTCGCACGATGGTCGTGACGGCAGCAAGAATCGAACCGGTGCCGATGTAGCCCCACGGCAGGTCGATCAGACGATCGCCTGTCGGCGTAGTGAAGATGAGCAGGATGGCCAGGATCAACGAGAACACGAACACGGCCTTCATGAGGCCAAACGTTTGCTTCATCATGCCGCAGCTGGCGGCCAATGCTAGGGCGAACACGAGCATTGCGCACAGGAACACGAGGTTGCCCGTGCAGAAGCACGTGATGGCGAACAGCACAGCGAACAACAGCTTTGCCACGGGGTTCATGCGGTGAAGCAGCGATGTGCCGGGCACATACTCGAGGAAGCCGTTCATCGGGCACCTCCTTCGAACATCGCGGGCGTGGTCGCAGGCGCGACGATGCCGGCGGCGTCTTCGGCACCGGGAGCAGTCGGGGCGTACGTGGGTCGCGCGGTCACGTGGTCGCCTTTGCCCACAGCCGAAGCCACGGCAGCCTCCATCTCGTTGAGCGTGTTAGCGCTGCCGATGAGCGTGTCGGCAAGCCCTGGCTGCATGATCGAAAGGCCCAGCGATATGTCGACGATTTGCGGTGGAACGAGATTGGCGGCTTCGAGCGTGCGGCGATTGCGCAAAACCTCGAACGTGGGACCCTGGTCGACCACCAAGCCGTCGTGCATGACGATGACGCGTTCGGCGAAGTCGGCGACAACCTCCATGTCGTGGCACACCATGACGACGGTGGTTCCCTGTTCGTGCAAGCGGCGGATAAGCCCCAGCACTTTGACGCATTCGCGGAAATCGAGGCCTGTCGTGGGCTCGTCGAGCACGATCACGGGCGTTTCGAGCACCACGATCGACGCAAGCGCCAACAGTTGGCGCGTACCACGGTTCAGCAGGAACGGGTCGTCGTCGGGGTTGAAACCGAACTCGGCGACGATTTCATCAACACGGCGCTCGGCATGGTCCATATCCATTTTCAGAGCGCGGAAGCCGAATAGCAATTCGTCGCGCACGGTGTTGCAGCAGATTTGGCTATCGGGATTTTGGAACAGGAAGCCGACACGACGCGCCAGCTCGCTCGTCTTCAATTGCGTTGTGGGAATGCCATCGATGAGCACTTCGCCCGCATCGGGCTTCAACAGGCCGTTGACCAGGCGCATCGTGGTTGACTTGCCAGCACCGTTCGTGCCGACGAACGCCACGAACTCGCCGTCGTTAACGGTGAAGTCGACGCCGCGCAAGATGGGAATGGTCGCGTCGTACGAGGCGTGAACATCGCGAAACTCGATCGTCATGCGATCACCTCGTCTTCAGTCAGCGAGGCCATCTGGTTATCGGCAGCGCTGTGCCCCAAAACCTCTATGAGGGCATCGCACGCGTCTTCGACGTTGCGGCATACCGGGCCGTTGTAAATGCCATCGAAGGCCAAACGGTTCATGAGCGTCGTGGATCGCGGGCAGTTGACTCCGATTTCCAGCAACTCCTCGGAATGGGCCAGCACGTTGGCCGGCGTATCGGCAAACCGGATGCGCCCGTTATCGACGATGACGAGCATGTCGGCAAACTGCGACAGCAACGCGATCTTCTGCTCGACGACCACGACGGTGGTGCCATGATCGCGCGCATAGCGAGCCAGCAATTGGAACACTTGCAAAGAGCTTGCAGGATCGAGTTCGGCCGTGGGCTCGTCGAGCACGAGCACCTTCGGCTTCAAGGCCAAAATCGACGCGATGGCCAGCTTTTGTTTCTGGCCGCCTGACAGGCTGGCGATGACGCGGTCGCGCAGGTCGGCGATGCCCATGTCGGCAAGCGCCTCGTCGACGCGTGCGCTGATCTCGCGGTGCGACACGCCGAAATTCTCCAAGCCATACAGCATCTCGTCTTCGACGATCGACGTGACGATTTGGGAGTCGATGTCCTGGCACACGCTGCCGACGATTTGCGAGAGGTCGGTGAGGCCGGTCTCGCACGTGTCGAGTCCGTCCACCATGACCGAGCCGTAGAAGTCGCCCGGGTAGCAGTGTGGAATGATGCCGTTCATGGCGTATGTGAGCGTCGACTTGCCGCTGCCTGCCGCTCCCGTAATGCCCACGAATGAACCGGCTGGAATGGTGAGGTTGATGTCCTGCACCACCGGCTCGGCGCTTTCGCGATACGTGAAGGTGAAGTTCTTAATCTCAATCATGCTGAAACTCTTTCCAAATACGCTCGCCCTCTTCAGCTGTTCTCGCTTCGGGGTGCCCGAGCCCCGCCGAACGCTCGAGGCAAAAATCGCTCGAGCCAAGGTCTCTCAACGATTTTTGCTTAACCTCGCGTTTCGGCAGGGCTCGGCATCCCGTCAAACGAAGCTGCTGCTTTCACTTAACCTCGCTCTCGGCGAAGCAGAGCCCTAAAACATGGACCCTGCTACTTCTTCAACACCTTGCGCAGAAGCGGGGTGAGGATCTGCACCAAGATGCAGTTGAACATCGCGGTTCCGAACACCATGACGGCGTAGGTCACGAAGATGACGGGAAGCGCCAAGCCGTTCATCGTGCCGACGATGATGGCGAACGTGTAACCCGAGACTACTGTGGAAAGGAAGGTCGTGACGAGCGGGTTGATGTCAACCTTGCCGCCGATCTTCAGCGGGACGTGGATGAGCAAACCGCATGCCAGCGCACCGAGCACCTCGGAGGGGATGTTGACAAGCGGCGTGGCGTTCAGCATCGGAATCTGGCACATGATGCCCGCGATCAAGCCGATGACGATGGATTGCGACAGCTTCGGGCGCGTCAGGATGATGGCCAGGCAGTACATGGCGATGACGAAGTTGGGCTTCATGCCAGCGAACGACAGGAAGCTGGCAACCGTCAGCTTCAGGACGGCGCCGGCTGCGAGCAGCACGGCAATCAAGATGAGATCTTGCGTGGTCAAGCCCTTCTTGGCCTGATCGTCGGTTGCGACGTTGCGCTTTGCGGTAGCAGTGGACTCGGACATTTCGGTTCCTTTCTGTTGTGGCCGGCTGCTCCTTTTCAGCCGGCCGGCTGGTTGTTCTCGAATGACCCGAAGTCGTCTTGCGCAAATCAAAAGGCCTGTCCTTTGCAACCCCTTGCGGAGTTTCAAAGGACAGGCCATTCAACCTGCGGTGCCACCTTTGCTTGGCCCCAAATGGGACCCACTCGTGAACATGCCATCACATGTTCTGCCTCTAACGCGGGCTCACGGTCCAGATACTCGGCCTGCCAAGCGGCTGGCCTTTCCCCTTTCCCTCGGCGATCCATTTACCATCTGGCTTCCTACGGTACTCTCAGCAACGACCGCTCTCTGTGAGTGCCCGGATGGCTTGACTTTCGCCTCAACGGTTTCGAGCTATTCGATTGTTGGGCACTTTAGCGCACTATAGAGAATCGTGTCAAGAAGAAATGTTGAGAAATTTTCCAAGAGTTGCGGGAAAAGGTCGCAGCATCTGCCCCATTACCCGTTTCCCAGCAGCTCACGAGCGTGCGCCAAGGAGGTTTCGGTGATGCCGCCGGCAAGCATGCGGGCTATCTCGCGCTCGCGGTCGGCACCGCGAACCAAGGCGAGAGAGGTTTCGGCCCCATCGCGGTGCACGACGTAATGCGTGTCGGCCCGTGCGGCCATCTGGGCCAGATGCGTCACCACGAGCACCTGGTGCGTGCGGGAAAGATCGGCGATGACATCGGCAAGCGCCACGGCTGTCGCACCGCCCACGCCGGCGTCGACCTCGTCGAACACGAGGGTATCCACGTCGTCGTGGGCGCCAAGGACCACTTTGCACGCCAACATGACGCGGCTGACTTCGCCACCCGATGCGATGCGCGCGAGCGGACGCGGCTGCATGCCGGCTGCAGGACGATAGTAGAACTCGAACGACGAGGGTCCGGTTTCGGTCCATGCATCACGATCGAGCCGATGCCGCGAGCAAACGAGCTGGGCACCGCCCATTTCCAAGCGGGACATGACCGCCGTCACATCGGCCGCGAAACGGGGCGCTGCCGCATCGCGCGCCGCATCCAGCGCATCAGCCGCCTTGGCAAGATCCTCTTCGGCCTTGTCGCATGTTTGCTGCGCCTCGCGGAGCTTAGCCGCCGAATCGTCTACAAGCGAAACGAGCTCAGCCGCCTCGGCACGACGCTCGAACACGTCTTGCATGCGCGGGCCGTATGCACGCAACAAGCCCTGCATGTGCGAGAACCGCTCTTGCTGCTGGGCAAGGGTTTCGGGATCGAACTCGATATCGTCACGATAGGCGCGGGCACTCGTCGACACGTCTTCCAACGCATAACCGGCATCTCGCAGGGATTGCGCCATTTCAGACAAAGCGGCGTCGATGCGGCCGACGGCTTCGAGCGCCGATGCCGCGGCGTTCAACGCGTCCAATGCGCCGCCATCGCCCGATAGCGCCTCATGCGCCGTCGACGCAGCCGTGGCAAGAGACTCGGCATGCTCGGCGATTTCCAAATCGTGTTGCAGCTGCTCGTATTCGCCCTCTTCGGGATTCACTTCGTCGATGCGCTTCAACGTGAAGCGGGCGTCATCCAGCTTCGCGGACGACAGCTCGCCGGCTTCGCGCACTCGGGCCAGGGCGTCTGCCGCCTGCCGCGCAGCGTCAAACGCTTCCCGATACGCTTCCAGCGCGGGGCTGACAGCTTCCCCTGCCCATGCGTCGAACATGCCCACATGGGTTGCCGGGCGCATGAGCTGCTGGTGTTCGAATTGACCGCACAAATCGATTGTCGGCCCCACGATGTCGGCCAGCTCTCCGACGCTTGCCATGGCGCCGTTGATGTTCGCGCGCGAACGCCCATCGGCGCTCACGCGACGCGTAACCACCACTTCGTCATCCTGTAGTGAAGACGGCTGTGTTTCCGGATTTGCGACGAACCGTCCCGAGACGGTCAGGGCCTCTTCGCCGTCGCGCACCATACCGGCATTCGCCCGCGCTCCCATAAGCAGTTTAAGGGCTTCGACGAGGGCGGTTTTGCCCGCACCGGTCTC
This sequence comes from Eggerthellaceae bacterium, assembly GCA_017511465.1. Classification (GTDB taxonomy): domain Bacteria; phylum Actinomycetota; class Coriobacteriia; order Coriobacteriales; family Eggerthellaceae; genus UBA9715. Next base: position 12,475 of record JAFWJU010000004.1, read on the forward strand.
ACCTGTCAGCACGGTGAGGCCCCGCGAGGGCGAAAGCGAAGCCTCGCGGATGAGCGCCAAATTCTGCACCTGAATCTCGTCAATCATGAGAAAATTATACCCTGAAGAAAGGGGCGATATGCGGGCGGTCATCCAACGCGTTACACAGGCGAGCGTATCAGTCGAAGGCGAAGTCATCGGGTCGTGCAAACGGGGATACCTCGTGCTGCTCGGCGTGGGCCAAGGCGATACCGAAGCCGAGATCGAGCGGCTGTGGAACAAGATTTACAAGCTGCGCATTTTCCCCGATGGCGAGCACCACACCGGCGCTGCGCTGGTCGACATCGACGGCGAAGTGCTCGTGGTGTCGCAGTTCACGTTGTACGCGGATTGTCGCAAGGGCAACCGCCCTTCGTTCACGGCAGCCGGCGACCCCGACGAATCAAAACGGCTCTTCGAACTGTTCGTCGAACGTGCGCGCAAGGACGTTCCCCATGTGGCGTGCGGAGAATTCGGCGCCGACATGCAAGTGAGCCTTTTGAATGACGGGCCTTTCACCATCTACCTCGACACCGACGAAATGGCGAAACCGCGCCGTTAGAGGTTATTGAAGAAGTCTTCCCAAAACTCGCGCGTACCCATGCCCGATTGCACGAGCATGTCGATAAGCTGTTTACGCTCAGCTGGCCCCATGCGGCGCACCTCGTCTTTCATGCGCTGTTGCAGCTCGGCTGAATCAAGGTCGGGAAGGCCCCCTTGCGACATGAACGCCGCAAGATCGCCCATGCTTGTCGGCATGACGGGCATAGATGTGCGCCCCGAACCAGTGGAGTTGCCAACTGCCGCCCGCTCGGCAGGACGCGGGAAATCGAGCCGATACAGCTCCTCGAGCATCGCATCGAACCCTGCGGGCGCATCGCTTCCGCCCTTTGACGAGATCGAGAACACGCCCTCCTTGAACACCGTGTTCACCGTCCAACGGCGGCTGCCGGGTGCTTTGGCGTCGCCATACGACTCGTCCCAGCCGAACACCCCGATTTCCTGCAACGCGTCTTTCAGACGCTGCGCCACATCGACAGGCACCTCGCGCGTGAACTGCGATGTCGGGTTCGAAGCCGACCCCTTCTCGACATGCAGCTCGTACATGCCACCTTCGACAGCCTTCAGGCGAAACGCCGTGCGCGGGCGCTTGTCGGCAATGAGCGTGAAGTTGAAGCTATGAAACGGCAACGGTTTGTCTTCAGGCATGAACACCTCATCTCTATTGTTGTGCCCAAGTCTATCATTGCGCTGACTCCGTCGCTCCCTGCAGTGGTGGGAGGGCGCCGCACGACCCTCTGAGGTTGCGAAGAGCGGAGGCGAAGCGGGAGCGAGGACTGTCTGAGCCCGCGAAGCGGGCGAGTTCCGCAGCTGCTTCGCCGGAGCAATGAGCGGTTAACCTCGGCGGGTCGTGCGGCGCCCTCCCACCACTGCTAGCAGACAGGTATACTTTCCCCATGGCACATCTCAGCAACATAGAAGGCGTGGCGATGGAAGGCAAGTTGCCTGAAGTGCGGCTTGCCAACACCCCGCTTCGCGTCGTTTCACCCTACGAGCCGGCAGGCGACCAGCCGCAAGCCATCGAGAAGCTAGCCGAAGGCGTGCGAAAAGGGCTCCGCTACCAAACGCTTCTGGGCGTAACCGGCAGCGGCAAGACCTTCACCATGGCCAAGACCATCGAGGCCGTGCAGAAACCGACGCTCGTCATGGCGCCGAACAAGACGCTTGCCGCACAGCTGGCTGCCGAGCTGAAGGAGTTCTTCCCCGACAATGCGGTCGTGTACTTCGTCAGCTACTACGATTACTACCAACCCGAAGCGTATGTGCCGGCATCCGACACGTTCATCGAAAAAGACGCCAGCATCAACGAGGAAGTCGAAAAGCTGCGTCATGCCGCTACGTCGGCGCTGCTTTCGCGGCGCGACGTCATCGTGGTGGCCAGCGTTTCGTGCATTTACGGCATCGGCAGCCCCATGGATTACGCGGGCATGGCCGTGTTTCTCGACAAGCAGGTTCCGGCAGATCGCGATGACATCATCTACGGCCTTATCGACATCCAATACGACCGTAACGACTACGAGCTGACACGCGGCACGTTCCGCGTGCGCGGTGATGCACTCGACGTGTTCCCGCCATATGCAGACAATCCCGTGCGCGTGCAGTTCTGGGGCGACGAAATCGAGGAAATCGCCGAGATTGACAACGTGACCGGCGAAGTGCTCAACTCGTACGAGGCACTGCCCATCTGGCCCGCCTCTCACTACGTCACAGCACGGCCGAAAATGGAAAACGCCCTGCGCACCATCCGCGAGGAACTCGAAGGAAGGCTGCAGCTATTCAAACAGGAAGGAAAGCTGCTCGAGGCCGAACGGCTGGAAATGCGCACGAATTACGACCTTGAAATGCTTGAGACGATGGGCTTTTGCAGCGGCATCGAGAATTACAGCCGCCATCTGGATGGCCGCGAACCCGGCGAGCCGCCTTACACGCTCATCGATTACTTCCCCAACGATTTCCTGTGCATCATCGACGAATCGCATGTGACGGTGCCGCAAATCCGCGGCATGCACGAAGGTGACCGCAGCCGCAAGATAACGCTGGCAGAACACGGATTCCGACTGCCAAGCTGCCTGGACAACCGCCCGTTGCGCTTCGACGAATTCGAAAGCCGCGTGCCCCAGTTCATCTACGTTTCTGCCACGCCGGGCGATTACGAGATCAACGTCGAGCAAGCGCGCGTCGAGCAAATCATCCGCCCAACCGGCTTGCTCGATCCCGAAATCATCGTACGGCCCATCGTGTCGCAGATCGACGACGTCATCGACGAGGTGCAAATCCGCGCCGAACGCAAGGAGCGCACGCTCATAACCACGTTGACGAAGAAGATGGCCGAAGACCTGACCGACCACTTGCTCGACCAAGGCGTCAAGGCGCGCTACATGCATTCCGATATCGGCACGCTTGAGCGCGTCGAGATCTTGCGCGATTTGCGCCTGGGAAAATTCGACGTGCTTGTGGGCATCAACCTGCTGCGCGAGGGCCTTGACCTGCCCGAGGTATCGCTTGTAGCCATCCTCGACGCCGACAAGGAAGGGTTCCTGCGCAACCACCGCTCGCTCATCCAAACGATCGGCCGCGCTGCGCGCAACGTCAGCGGCCAAGTCATCATGTACGCCGACAAGCTGACTGACTCGATGCGCGCGGCCATCGACGAAACGCGGCGCCGGCGCGAGCTGCAAATGCAGTTCAACGAAGAGCACGGCATCGAACCGCAAACCATCCGCAAAGCCGTTAACGACGTGCTGGGATTCGTGACCGAAGATGCAAACGGCCTAACGGCCGAGGAAATCAACAAAGAGCTCGCCGCACTCTCGCGCGAGGAGGTGCTGCGCATTATCTCGAGTATGGAAGACGAGATGGCGCTCGCCTCGCGCAACATGGATTTCGAGCAAGCAGCCCACTTGCGCGACCAGGTGGTCAAGCTGCGCGCGTCCGTGGAAGGCGCCGATGAAGAAGACGTTCTTGCCACGATGAAGAAACAGGCTCGCAAGGGAAGCGCATATGGCAACCGCAAGCATTCTGCCTACGGCAGCAGCCGCCGATCGTGAGGGATCGCCATGACGTTCGCATCGGCACTCGACTCATATTGCAAGATAACAGGACGCACAAACCGCCAGATTTCGGATTACTGCGACGTATCGCCTTCCACTTTGACCCGCTACCGCCATGGCGAACGTGTGCCAGAACCTGGCAGCCCCATAGTGCGCAAGTTGGCAGAGGCCCTCGCAGAGCTTTCAGCTGAGGAGAACCCCCTTTATGCGCTGGATGCCGACGAGGTGAACACCGTTTTCGAAAACGAACTTGCCAGCCCCCAGATGGCCGGCATGGATTTTCACATGCGGCTTGACATGCTGATGCACCTCATCGGAATCCGCAACGCCGACTTCGCCGAGGTGACAGGCGTTGACCCATCGTACATCTCCCGTATCCGGCGTGGGCAGCGCATGCCGGCCAACATGCGCGGGTTCGCAAGCATTTGCTCCCATTTGGCTGCAAACATGTGCATTGCGCGCAATCTGGTCGATGACGTAGGCGAGCTCGTGGGCATGCCGGAAATCAGCCGGCAGTTTCCACCTGAAGAAGAAGACAGTGAATCGGAAATAGCCGAAGTCATCGAGGTGTGGCTTACGGGCAGCGAGATTTACACCACCGACATTGTCGAGATGAACAAGCTGTTCAAATGGCTCGACAAAACCGACTTCAGCGAGTGGATCGCCCTCGGCGACAGCGTAACCGAAGCAGTGCCCGAAGCCCAGCTTCCCGTTGCGCGATTCTATCACGGCCTTGGCGGCATGCGCTCCGCTGAAAGGGAATTCGCCAGCACGGCTATCAAGGCTCATGCGAAAAACGCTTTCATTAGCAGTGACATGCCGTTGCTGAGCCTCGCCGGTAGCCGCGAGGTTTTGGATAGCTTTATGGACAGCGGCCTCGAGCTCATTCGCAACGGTTGCCATATCAACATTCTTTACAGCTTGGAACGCCCGCTCGAAGACACCATCAAATCGCTTCGCCTGTGGATTCCCCTTTACATAACGGGCCGTGTGACGCCCGGCTTCCTAAAAGGCGTGAACAACCGGCTGTTTTACCATGTCAACCGCATCTGCGACGTATGCGTCCTTTCAGCAGAATCCGTAATGGGGCACGAAGCGGACGGCCGATGCTATTTCAGCACGCGTCCCGAGGACATTGCGTATTACCAGAAGAAAATGGATTTCATTCTGGAAAAGTCATCGACCCTGATCGAAATCTACCGCGAACACGACCCGGCCCAAAAGAAGTCATTCCACGAAGCGGAAGCCGCGCGCAAGGCAAAGGGCAATGGCAAGCGCATAGGCGCTAACCGCTATAAGAACCTAACAGTGACCTCGTATCCGGGTGATTGCGTCGTCCTGTCTGTTCCATGCGGAAGCGAACCCGTGCATCTTGTTTCACGGCACCCGAAAATCAACTACATCGTCGCGCGAATGAACTAGCAGGTTTCGATGGGCGATGGCGGCAGGCTCCGCGACCCATTCCGGCGAAGGCGCTAAGCCTCGTTGTACTCGTTCCACCAGTTGACGACTTCGTTGTACAGCTCCTCTTTCGTGCTGTCGTTGTTGAAGACCACATCGGCGCGCTCGATGCGCTCGGCATCGGTGATTTGCTGGGCGATGCGGCGACGCACGTCCTGTTCGTCGAAGCCTGATGCCACAGCGCGCTGGATACGCACGTCGAGTGGCGCGAGGATGGCGATGATGACGTCGGCCTGATCGGCAATCGACATCGAACGGCTCTTGAAAACGGAGTACTCCACGACGACAGCCTCGCAACCAGCAGCCTCGAGCTCTTCGAGCTTCGTGGTGAAGGCGTCTTCGATGCGCGGCATGGTGATGCGGTTGAGCTTGCGCGTGTCAGCGGGCGTCTTAAACGCCTTGCGGGCGAGCACGGGACGGTTCACGTTGCCCTGATCGTCGAGCACGTCAGGACCGAACGCCTCGACCAAATCGTCTTTCACGACCTGCCATTCATGAATCTCGTGGCCGATCTTGTCGAGGTCGATGTACTCGAGCCCCTGGTCGACAAGCGCCTTCCGCGCAGTGGATTTGCCAGCTCCCATACCGCCGATGAGGAAGATCTTTTCCATGTGTGCTCCCTTGTTGGTTCAAACGCACCGCTCGGCTTTTGCCGGGCGAACGAAGGCTCGCCGTCGCTAAGTAAAGACGCCGTTTCGCATTCGCCATCATACATGAAAAAGCGGCTCGGGAACCGAGCCGCTTTCCTCAAGCGTGGTTTTTATCGGAGAGCGCTTATTCGGCGGCTTCCTCGGCAGCTTCGGCAGCCTCCTCAGCGACTTCCTCGACGGCCTCGGCGGCTTCTTCAGCAGCCTCTTCGGCAACTTCCTCGGCAGCCTCGTCTTCACCGCGGCGCGGCTTGCGAGCCGGACGCTCCTCGGCGACGATGGTCTCGTCAACCTCGATGTCGATGCCGAGCTCGGCAGCGGCGGCCTTCATGGAAAGGCTGATGCGACGACGCTCGGGGTTGATTTCCATGACCTTCACCTTGACGGTGTCGCCAACCTTGACGACCTGCGCGGGCGTCTCGATGTGGCGCGGAGCCATCTCGGAGATGTGCACCAGGCCCTCGGTGGCCTCGCCCAGCTGCACGAAGGCGCCGAACGGAACGATCTTGGTAACGGTGCCGTCGACGATGGTGCCGACCGGATAAGCCTCGACCAGCTTGATCCACGGATCGGGCTGGGTCTGCTTCAGGCCGAGCGAGATGCGCTCGCGGCTCAGGTCGACGTCGAGAACCTCGACCTCGACTTCCTGGCCGACCTTGACGACCTCGGAAGGATGGTTGACATGGTTCCAAGACAGCTCGGAGATGTGCACCAGGCCGTCGATGCCGCCCAAGTCGACGAAAGCGCCGAAGTCGACGATGCTCGAAACGGTGCCCTTCAGGCGCATGCCCTTGGACAGCTTGGCCAGGATCTCGGCGCGCTCGTTCTTGCGGCCTTCCTCAAGCAGCACGCGGCGCGAAAGCACGACGTTGTTGCGGTTGCGGTCCATCTCGATGATGCGGGCCTCGAGCTCGGTGTTGAGGTACATGTCGAGGTCCTTGACGCGGCGAAGGTCGACGAGCGATGCCGGCAGGAAGCCGCGCAGCCCGATGTCGATGATGAGGCCGCCCTTGACGACTTCGATGACCTCGCCGGTGACGGGCTCGCCAGCCTTGAACTTCTCTTCGACGGCGATCCAGGAGCGCTCGTACTCGGCGCGCTTCTTCGACAGGATCAGACGGCCGTCCTTGTCCTCCTTCTGAAGGACCAGGGCCTCGATCTCGTCGCCAACCTGCACGAGGTCGGCCGGATCGGCGTCCTTGCGGATGGACAGCTCGCGGGCGGGGATGACGCCTTCGGACTTGAACCCGATGTCGACGAGGACCTCGTCGCGCTCGATCTTGACGATCGTGCCGTTCACCAGGTCGCCCTCATCGAACTCGGTGAGGGTGCCATCGATCATCTGCTCCATCTGCTCATCGGAGATGTCGCTGAAGTCAATGACGTCAGGATTCTTGATTTCGGTCATAACGGACCCCTTTCTTGTCGGGGACCCGTCAACATGAATGGAAGCAGTTCACCATGTTCGCTTCGCTGAAGCTCGCGTCTGGGCCGCGTTACAAACATGTCTCGGGGGCCAATATTTACTTACCTGCAAGCAAACTTGCAAGTTCGTGAAGTATAGCACCACACATTGGGCTGCGTTGGGAAACAATTACGCCTGCGCTGTTTCTGCATAGTTGGTTTATCATGGGCGAATCCGAGAAAAGAGGTTGTCATGGCGTTATCGTTCGTTCCAGTGAAATCAAAAGAAGACCAGAAGCTGCTTGCAGACATCGCGGGCAAGATTTGGCGCGGGTATTGGCCGACGATTATCGGCGAAGCCCAGACCGAATACATGATCGAGCAATTCCAAAGCTACAAGGCCATTCGCAAGTACATGAAGAAGCATGACTACGAGTACTGGTTCCTCGTTGCAACCGAAACCGATGACAACGCCGAACCTGTGAGGAGCATCGTCGGCTTCACGGGCGGACGAAGCGAAGCGGGCACGAACCGTTTCTTCATTTCGAAGATTTACCTGCATCCCAAGGCCCGCGGCCATGGATATGCCCGCAGCGTCGTGGAATTTTACAAAGACCTTTGCTTCGCACGCGGGCACACCGCCATGTACCTGACCGTCAACAAGCACAACGACCTGGGCATCCGTGCGTACAAGGGCACTGGTTTCGAGACGATCGACTCCGTCGAAACCGATATCGGCCATGGCTTCATCATGGACGACTACGTCATGCAGCTTGACTTGTAACGAAACAGGGGCCTCCCGAACGCCACCCTACTCATCAAACCTGTCTGCGGGGCTTGATCCAATCGAGATAATCGGCGCATGCGTTAGCGGGAACGTCGATGAGGCTTGCCGTTGTGGCACGTGTGCCGGCAGCTGTTACCGCCTGCAGGGTCGCGAGCGACAGCCTGCGCTGGAAGGGGTTGCTACGCGTGGCGCCCGCCTGAATCTTCTGGCGGGGAACAACGCTCTGACTGGTCGACAAGCCGTCGTTGAGCACGAGCAGGTAGCGCCTATTCCATGCATAACCCGAGTGGCGCGCCCACAGCACCGCGCCAACGCCCCGTGCAACCGTGATCGCCACGCATAACACGATGACGACGATGAGCGATCCCACCATGAACTTGTCGTATTGGGCGTAGGAAGCCGTGCTGGCAAAACGGATTTCTCCCGCATTCGCGAACCCGCCGATAATCGCCCAGCATATGGCGATGAAAACGGTAACCCACAGTGCCCAGTTGTACCATATGCAGCGACGCAGCAACGCCCGACGCATAGCGGGTTGGGGTAGCGGCGTGCAATCGACGCGACGAGGCCGATCGGCGAACTCGGGCACGAGGCCATCGAGAATCTCATCCACGCGATCGAGCTTCACGAAGGGGTGAACGACCAAGCCCTTCGTGTTCATCTTCGAGTCATTGTTTCCCTTATTCTGCTCGCCCGCAGCATCGATGCGACCGAGGGATATCTCGCAATAGCCGATGATGCGGCGGACGAACGACTGCCGGATTTCGATAGACTGCACGCGTTCGATGTCAATGCCGCTGAAATTACGTGCGAGCAAGCCACGTTCGACCTCGATGCGCGAGCCGCGACGGCGTGCCCGGAAATTGCCGAACGAGAACAGCACGACCAACAAGCCGAAGACCCATATCAGCAGCGTCGAGCCCAAGACGATCGGCAACGTGAACATGGCGATTGTCGTGGCGACTTCGTCTTGTGCGAGCAGAACGAATGCGAACGTGACAATGAGCGTCACGCACACGATGAGCGCGGACACAAGAGGCGAGTCGTGTGAGACTGTCGTCAATAGCAGCTCGTGATTCGTTAGGCCAAATTCGTAAGACACGGGTTCTTCGCCGACAATGGCGGTGCCGGCATACAGGCCGCGCCAATCTCCAAGAGGTGCGGCAGCCGTGTCGAGCGCGTTTGCTTTCACCTGAGCGGGTTGAGGTGCACCGCAGTCACCGCAGAAATTGGAGGTATTGGCCTTCCCGCATTGCGGACATGTCCACATTGTGGGTACTGCGGCAACTTGACCAGGTGGCACAGGAGCCTGACCGCGTTCGTCACGTACGTGGTCCTTGTGCGCCTGCATGCCCTCGGCCGTTGCCAAATCGGCTCGCGGGTCGTATACGAGAGCTGACTCCGCGCCTGCTGCCACGGCGGCCTTGCGCATGAACAGCTCCACGCGCAGGCGCTCGGCGGTTTCGAGTTGCAGATAGGGCACGCGCACGGCCTTGTTAGACGAGCCGCCAGCCGAATCGATCGTCACCGTACACACGCCGAAGATGCGCTGGATAATCGATTCGCGATGGTTCACCGACTGCACGCGCGCATACGGCACGTGTACGCGGCGCTTCGTGATGATGCCGGAATAGAAGCTGAATTCGCGCTCGTCGAACACGTACGACATGTTTTTCCATGCCAACGCGTACAACCCGACGAACGCGCCGATAATGACGACCAAAACCAGCACGACGAGACCGATGACCATTAACGGGTTAGCGTGTACGTCGCCTTTCTGGAAAGCGTAGTACAGCTCAATCCAACCTTGCATGCCGTTGACAAGCGTGAGGAACACGACGGCTACAGCCGCCACGATGGGCGCCACGTAAACGTAGCTCTTGTGCACTTTGTAATGCCGCCCCGTTTCGAACGTGGAAACAAAGGGGTTCGTCTCGTTCATGGGTTACACGTCCTCGCGGGCCAGGCGGGCAAGCTCGGCGGCGCGGTCGCGCAGCTGTTCGGCGGCATCGGCCTGCAAGCCGGGAATCACATGCTCTTTTGCCGCCGTCGCGACGGTGACGCTTGCTAAGCCGAACGCGCGCAGGATGGGGCCCTGACGCGTGTCGGTGTTCTGCACGCGGATGAACGGGATGGTGTAGCGCTTGCGCCAGATGATGCCCTTTGCGATGTCCAGATAGTCTTCGGACACCTCGTAGCGCCACCGCACATAGCGGATCGGCGGCAACATGGCAAGCCACACGATGTAGACCGCCACCATGCAAATGCAGAGTGCCACAAGCGGCCACATCCCCACGCTGGGAATGAACGTCAACGGCACGACGCAGCATGCCGCGACCAGTCCGATGACGGTAATCCAGATGGCATCGTTGATTCGCCATACCGATTTCACTCGAGGATCGAGTTGATTTGCAGGCATTTCTTTCATAGCTCCCCTTGTTCCCAAGATAAGCCTCGCTGCCAACGAAGGTTACCCGTTGGCAGCGAGGCTGTAAAGAAGGCAGGTTGAACTGCGTGCGCACGCTGGGCTGGTGAGGGTGTCGGCCGCTTGCGCAGGCATCATCCTTACGTTTTCTAAAACGTTTGCCGAGCAGCCGTAGGACGACACCCTCACCAGCCAGCCAGAAAACGCGTTTACGAACCGAGACGGTCAGCCTCTTCCACCTCGAAGCCCAACGAGATCGCCGCTTCCTGGCGCATCTTGTACTTCAGCACCTTGCCAGCGGCGTTCATGGGGAACGAGTCGACGAAACGGATGTAGCGCGGCACCTTGTGACGGGCGATGCGCTGCTGTGCGAACTCGCGCATCTCGTCCTCGGTGGCTTCCTCCCCCTTCATCAGGATGATACAAGCCATGGCCTCTTCGCCGTACTTCTTGTCGGGCACGCCGATAACCTGGCAATCGCTCACCTTCGGGTGGGTGATCATGAAGTCTTCGATCTCCTTGGGATAGATGTTCTCGCCACCGCGGATGATCATGTCCTTGATGCGTCCCGTTACGCGGAAATTGCCGTTTTCGTCGCGCATGACCAAGTCGCCCGAATGCAGCCATCCATCCTCATCGACGGTCTTGCGCGTGGCATCGGGCATCTTGTAGTAGCCCTTCATGATGTTGTAGCCGCGACTGCAGAACTCGCCAGCCACTCCGTCGGGCATCTCCTCACCCGTGCCGGGATTGATGATCTTGCACTGCACGTGCGGGTACTCGTAGCCAACCGTCTCGACGCGCCAGTCAAGCGGGTCGGTCCATTCGGTCATGACAGAACCGGGCGCGCTTTCGGTTTGCCCGTACACGCTGACGATGCCGCCCATGTTCATCTCGCCGGGCTCGGCAGCTTTCCTCATCAGGTCGGGCGGGCAACCGGCACCGGCCATGATGCCCGTGCGCATGTGGCTGAAATCGGTCTTGCGGTAATCGGGATGGTTGAACATGGCGATGAACATGGTGGGCACGCCGTTGAAGCAGGTGATCTTCTCATTGTCGATGCACGACAGCGATGTCTTGGCGTTGAAGTACGGCATGGGGCACATCGTGGTTCCGTGCGTCATCGACGAGGTCATCGAAAGCGTCATGCCAAAGCAGTGGAACATGGGCACCTGAATCATCATGCGGTCGGCCGTTGAAAGCCCCATGCGGTCGCCGATGCACTTGCCGTCGTTCACCACGTTGCGATGCGTCAGCATGACGCCCTTGGGGAAGCCCGTGGTGCCGGACGTGTACTGCATGTTGCATACGTCGTCGGGCCGCACGGCGTCGGCCATGCGCTGCACTTTTTCCAGCGGCACCGATTCGGCCCGCTCGAAGGCCTCCTCGAACGTCAGGCACCCCGGCATGCGGAAGCCCACCGTGATGACGTTGCGCAGGAAGGGTAGCTTCTTGCAGTGGAGCGACTTGCCCGGCTCGGTGCTGGCGATTTCGGGACACAGCTCGTTGATGATGGCCACGTAGTCGGAATCGAGCGCATGGTCGATCATGACCAGCGTATGCGTGTCGCTTTGACGCAGCAGGTATTCCGCCTCGTGAATCTTGTATGCCGTGTTCACCGTGACCAGCACGGCGCCGATCTTGGTCGTGGCCCAGAACGTGATGTACCACGCCGGCACGTTCGTTGCCCAGATGGCCACCTTGCTGCCGGCCTTCACGCCCATCGACACGAGCGCGCGGGCAAAGGTGTCCACGTCGTCGCGGAATTCCTCATACGTGCGCGTGTAGTCCAGCGTGGTGTACTTGAAAGCCAGCTGGTCGGGAATGTCGGCAACCATGCGGTCGAGCACCTGCGGGAACGTGCAATCGATGAGGTCGTACTTCTTCCAGATGTACTCGCCCGTGCCGTCGTGGTTCAGGTACAGCGGCTTGCGGCGGCCGCGCGTGTCCTCGAAGCGGTCCATGTAGTTCACGAAATGCGGCAAGATGATGTCCATCTCGTCGAGGTCGCTCATCCATTCGGGCTTCCATTCCAACGAGACGAAGCCGTCATAGTCGATGGAGGCAAGCGCCCGCACGAAATCGTCTATGGGCAGCGTGCCCTCGCCCACCAGGTTATACGTGCCATCGTCGTCGGAGTCGCGCATGTGCACGTGCTTCACGTAAGCGCCCAGGTTCTTGATCGTGGTGCTGGGGCTCTCGCCATGATCGCGATATGGATGATGAACGTCCCAAAGCGCCGCCAGGTAGTTGGTGGCATAGCCGTCCATCAATTCGGTCAAACGGGCGGTATCGCCATACAGGCCGCTCGTCTCGATCAGCAGAACCACGCCGCGTTCCTTGGCGTACGGCAAAAGCTCGTCGAGCGTCTCGCGCACGATGTCTTCGGTGCCGTGCTGGCCCTTCACGCACACGTGCTCGACGCCCATCTCGGCAGCCATGTCCACGAGGCGCTTCACATCGCTTGCCGCATCGCCCGGCAACGAGATGTCGATCGACGTGTCAAGCACCGGAAGCTGCAGGTTCAAACCGCGCAGACTGCGAATCGTAGCGCGCAGGTTGTACCTGTCGAACGGGCCGCCTTTGGCGGAAAGATTCTCGTTAGCCAGCACGTCATAGGCTTCGATGCCCTCGAAGCCCATCTCGGAAGCCGTCTTGACCAGCTCGTCCCAGGGGACATCGCCCCATCCTCTTGTAGAAAACGAAAGCCTCATGGCGAATGCTCCTTATCTGATACGGTCGATGGCGGTTCCCGTCGACCGCGCCTTTCTCGTTAGTTCTGCTCCTCGTAGACAATCTTGTTCAGCGCATTCACATATGCGCGGATGCTCGACCCGATGATGTCTGTCGAGATGCCGCGTCCGGAATACACCTTGCCTTCCCAAATGAGCTTCACCACGGTCTCGCCCATGGCTTCCTGGCCCTGCGTGACCGAGCTGATTTGGAAATCGTCCAACTCGTAGTGTTGTCCCACGATTTCCTCTATTGCCAGGAACGCCGCGTCGATGGGGCCGTCACCCATGCAGACCTTCTGCAGCGTTTCCTCGCCCTTGCGGATGCGGATGTTCGCCGTGGCTTTGATCAGGTTGCCCGAGTTAATGACATAGCTCTCGAGCACATACGTTGCGGGCACCTGAAGCGCTGCGGAAGCCACGATGGCGTCCAGTTCGCGGCTGCCCACGCTTTCCTTCTTGGAGGCAACGCGCTGGAACGCCTCATACACCGCCGCTTGGTCTTCGGGCGAAAGGTCGTAGCCCAACTTGGCCACGCACTGCATGACTGCCTCGGCGTTGTCGTTTTCAGTGAGCACGATCGACTCGTCGGCTTCGCGCACGCCCGTTTCGAACGGGGAGTACGGCGAGCGGCCCGATTCGCAAATCCACGATACTTGGCTGATGGACCGCTTCAGCTCGGTGGTGCGCACGGAGGTCGTTGCCTGACACGCATCCGCCTTGTCAGCCAAGATCTTGCTCAGCCTGCCGACGGACACCACGTCCATGGGATACGTCGAGGCCTTCACCTCGCCCACGCCCTCGATGATGCCGGCGATGGCGCACGCATCGGCCATGTACAGCTCGTCGGAACACGAAACGCCCAGCGTCACGTCGGCGAGTTCGGGGATATCGGCGAAAAGCGAGCGGATGAACCCGGCGAATTCCTCGGGCAGCATGGCGCCAGCCGCATCGCACACGGTGATGGTGGTGGCACCGGCCTTGATGGCCCGCGCGATAACCTCGCGCAGGTAGGCGGCATCGGCGCGCGATGAGTCGTCGGCGATGAATTCCACGTCGTCTGCGCGCTTGCGGCACTCTTCAATCGTGGCCGCGATATCCTCGAGCATGGCGTCGGCCTTCTTGCGGTGCACGTATTCCATGCGCGCCGGGCTGACGGCCGCCTTCACGATCAGGCGTGGATGCGCGGCTTCCTTCAGCGCGTTCCACACCAGGTCGATGTTCTCGACGTCCATCTGCACGGGCACTGCGAGCGTGCTGTTGCGCACGAGCGATGCCAGCGACTTGATGCGAAGGCTGTCGGCCTTGGGGTTCGACACGCCCTCGACCTCGATGCCGGACACGCCCAGGTGGTCCAGGAGCTTGGCGATTTCCAGCTTTTCCTTGAACGACAGCGACAGGTCCTTCATGCTTGCCGCCCTGCGCATGGTCACGTCGCTGACACGTACTTCTCTCATGATGATGCTCGCTTCCTTTACTGGTTTACGTAAGTTGCCATTATGGCATGTTTCGGCGTCCCGCGATTTCAAACAGCCGCCAACCACGCGGTGACACTAACGGCGAAGGGGATTTATAAGGCGCGGACCCGCACGAACATAAGGCGCAGGCGCGCCTAGATAAGCAGCAGGCTCAGAAGGAGGCTATGTCCGCTCGCGTAAATCATACTGGGGGGAAGTATAGTCATAGTTCGCGAGACGTGGCAAGACCTTTTTCGATAGTCGGCTAACGCCATCGCGAATGACGCACGCCGCCGCTTCTGCTGTATAGTAGAACGACTTCGAAACATGCCCAGAAACGAGGTGCCCATGCCCATTCGCATACCAGACGCGTTGCCCGCGACAGACCTGCTGGCGCAGGAGAACATCTTCGTCATGACCGAATACCGCGCCATGCACCAGGACATCCGTCCTTTGCGCGTGGTGCTGCTGAACCTCATGCCCACCAAAATCGCCACCGAAACGCAAATCCTGCGCAAGCTGTCGAACACGCCCCTGCAAATCGAGATAACGCTTTTGCGCATGGCGAGCCACGACGCGAAGAACGTGTCTGAACAGCACTTGGATACGTTCTACCGCACGTTCGACGAAATCGCCCACGAGCATTTCGACGGCATGATCATCACGGGCGCGCCCGTGGAACTGCTTGATTTCGAGGACGTCGATTATTGGCCCGAGCTGTGTCAAATCATGGATTGGTCGAGCACGCACGTGCACTCGACGCTGCATATCTGTTGGGGCGCGCAGGCGGGCATTTATTATCACTACGGCGTTCAGAAACACGAGCTGCCCAAGAAGATGTCAGGCGTGTTCGAGCATCGGCAAATCGCCGCAAAGCTGACGTCGCCTCTGCTACGCGGGTTCGACGACCTGTTCTGGGCGCCTCATTCGCGCTATACCGAGGTGCGTGCCGAGGACATCGACGCCCATCCCGAACTCGAGCTTCTGGCCGTGTCGGACGAAGCGGGCGTCTACGCCGCAAAGAGCGTCGACAGCCACCGGTTCTTCGTGTTCGGTCATCCCGAATACGATCGTGCCACGCTGAACGGCGAATACGAGCGCGACTTGGGCCGCGGGTTGGATATCGAGATGCCCGCGCATTACTACCCCAACGACGACCCAACCCAGGCACCGCGCAGCAACTGGCGCGCACATGCGCAGCTGCTGTACACCAACTGGCTGAACTATTACGTGTACCAGACAACGCCGTACGACATCCGCCTGGCTGGTAAAGAGGACTTCGAAGAGGCTGACACGTCGGCCGCCAAGCCAACTGGTCCTACCGAGTCGAAATACGCCGAGCGCGAAGACGATGACGGGTACGACCGCTGGTCCGATCGCCAGGAATCGGCGCCCATGTTCGAGCCTGATCCTTGGAAGTAGCTTTTAAAAGCTACGACGGCTCGGCCAAGGGCATACGCCGCTTGCGCAGGCAAAAGGCCTAAAGCTTATACACATTTGCTTTCTTTCGCCGAGCAGCTGTAGGCGTAGCCCTTGACCGAGCCGTTGCAGCTTTTAAGCAATCGCCTTGCGGATGGCGGCGGCGATACCTGATGCATCGAGGCCTAGGTCGGCAAGGAGCTGGTCGGGCTTGCCGTGGGGTACCACGGCGTCGTCGATGGCGAGCACGATGGTGGGCACTTGGCAACCGTCCTTCGACAGCACCTCGAGCACGCCTTCGCCCGCACCGCCTGACATGATGCCGTTTTCCACTGTGACGACAAGACGCGTCTGCGCAGCCGCCTTGATGGCTTCCTCGTCGAGCGGCTTGGCCCAGCGCATATCCACCACACGAACGTCAATGCCCTCGTCCGCCAGCGTATCTGCCGCCTCGAGGGCGCATGCGACGCGGTCGCCGAATGCCAACACGGCAACGTCGGCGCCTTCGCGCACCGTACGGGACTTTCCAATTGGCAGCACTTCGGGCTTTTCGGGAACGGGCACGCCCACACCGGCGCCACGCGGATAGCGCACGGCTACCGAACCGCCCTGCTTCAGGGCTGTATGAAGTGCGTTCACCAGTTCGGCTTCGTCCGAAGGCGTCATGACGCTCATGCCGGGAATCAAGGTCAGGTACGCGATATCGTAGGCACCGTGATGCGTCGGGCCATCCTCGCCTACCACGCCGCCACGGTCGACGGCGTATACGATGTCGCAACCCGTTAACGCGCCATCGACGATCATCTGGTCGAACGCGCGCTGCAGGAATGTGGAATACACGGCCACAACCGGCTTTAGCCCGCCAATCGCCAAACCGGCAGCCATGCCGACAGCGTTCCCCTCGGCGATGCCGACGTCAATGAAACGATCGGGGAATTCTTCAGCGAAGGAATTCAATCCCGTGCCCGAGCGCATGCCCGCCGTGATGGCGACAATGTTCTCGTCTTCACGCGCCTCGCGCACGAGCGCGGCGCCAAACGCGTCAGTGTAACTGAGCTTGTTGCACGGCTTGCCGTTCGATTTGCCCGTGGCGATGTCATAGGACCCAATGCCGTGGAATCGTTCGGGATCGGCTTCGGCGTGCACGTAGCCCGCGCCCTTCTTCGTGACCACATGCACGAGCACGGGGCCATCGGCGTCAAGCGCTGTGCGCAGGATGTCGCGCAATGCGCTTATGTCGTGACCGTTGATGGGAGGCGTGCACAAGATGCCGAGCTGCTCGAACATCATGGTGTCGGGCACGAAGAACTGCTTGATGGAGTCTTTGGCGTTGCGGCCGAAGTTGACGAACGCGCGACCGATGGCGCCGCTTTCCTCCATGCGAGCCTGAGACGTGTCGCGTGCCGTGCGGTATTCCGCCGACGACCTTATCGCGCCAAGGTGCCTCATGAGAGCCCCCACATTGCGCGAAATGGACATCTCGTTGTCGTTCAAGATGATGACCAGCGGCAACTGCAGCTGGCCGATGGTGTTCAAGGCCTCGAAAGCCATGCCGCCTGCAAGGGCGGCATCGCCAATGAGGGCTACGATCTTCTCGTCGGTGCCGCGCAGCTCGCGTGCTTTGGCCAAACCGAGCGCAATCGAAAGCGAGTCAGACGCATGGCCCGATGCATGTACGTCATGAGGGCTTTCAGCGGGGCGGGGAAAGCCCGACACGCCGTCTTGTTGCCGCAGGTTCTCGAACGCCTCGCGACGCCCGGTGATTATCTTGTGCGCGTATGCTTGATGCCCCACATCGAACACGAATTTATCGCGGGGCGAATCGATAAGCGAGTGAACAGCCAAAATGATCTCGACAGCGCCAAGCGACGAAGCCACATGCCCGCCCGTGCAAGACGTGGTCTTGATTATCTCGCCGCGGATCTCGCCAGCGAGAATGCCGAGCTCTTCTTCGCTCAACTGCTTCAAGTCAGCTGGCGATGCTATGGCGTCTAGGATGCGATTCATGATTTATGCCTGATCGGATTCCGAAACGGCTGCAGCATCGGCGCCAGACGCGTCCTCTGGTTCGGGGGCGGGTTCCTCTTCCGCGACAATGCCGACCTCCAGCAAGCTGCTGGCTTTCAACCCCAGCTTCACCGCTTCCTCGTACAAGTCTAGGGCGTCGTCGAGCGACATGTCGTCGTCATCGACTTCGCGCGCAATCTCCTCGAGGCGCTTGCGCACAGCCTCGAACTCGTTGGATTCGATTACCTCGGGCTTGGAAACCGCAGATTCGCTATTCGTCATCGGAAGCCGTTCCTTCCATGGTGCGCGCAATGCGTCCCAGCACGCCGTTGACAAAGCGGGACGACTCGTCTTCGCCGCCGTAAATCTTCGCCAACTCGACAGCCTCGTTAATGGCGACCGAAACCGGCACGTCATCGACGTAGACCATCTCGTACACGGCCAGGCGCAACAGGGCGCGATCGACAACCGGCATGCGGTCGACCGACCAATTCTCAGATGTGGCGGCCAAACGCTCGTCGATATCGTCACGATGTTCCTTCACACCGCGCACAAGCGATTCGGCATACTCGCCTAATTCGATGTCTTCGGGATAATCTCCCTCGTCAATGAGCGTCGCCACGTCGGCGTCCATGATGTCGCTGGAATATAACAGCGACAACGCATCTTCACGCGCTCGACGGCGCTCATGCTTCTTCAGCTTTGAAGCCATGTTATTCCTAGTTGTCGAACTGGATACCATCGATGTAGATGTCAACTGCACCGACCTTGGCGCCGATCTGCGTTTCAACGGCGTCTGCAACGGCTTGGCGTACTTTGGCAGCCAAGTCTGACAGCACGAAACCGCTCTTCACGTACAGGCGGATGGAGATGATGAGCTCGTCGTCCTCGCCTGTCTCGATTTCGATGCCCTGCGTCGACGGCTTGCCGCCGCCGAAGATGGACATGATGCCACTCGTCGTCGGGTCGCCCACGCTGGCAACGCCGTCGATGTCGCGCGCAGCCATCGAGATGATGGTCTCGACCACGCCTGGCGCAATGGCCATACCGTCGATGTTCAGATCTGTCATTGTCTTCTCCGTCCTGTCTCTTGCAAGTTTGGCAAGTTTCGGATGCTTATCACATTATCCTTCTATTACAGCAAATCTCCCATTTGGGTTTCAATGAAATCTGTTGTCGCCTCGCCGGCGCAGAACACCTCGTTTTCGAGGACGCGCCTGTGGAACGGAATAGTGGTCTGAATACCCTCGATGACGAACTCCTCGAGCGCGCGACGACCGCGGGCAAGCGCTTCGGCGCGATCCTGCCCCGATACGATGAGCTTCGCCACGAGCGAATCATAATACGGGGAAATGCGCGAACCCGTTCGCACATACGTCTCGACACGCACACCGGGACCCGAGGGCGCATCGAAACGCGTGATGACGCCGGGGCACGGGCGGAAGCCGTTATCGGGATCCTCCGCATTGATGCGGAATTCTATGGCATGCCCGAACGGGGTGAACGGCGCCCGGTTGGCGCAGCTCATGGGTTCGCCTGCCGCGATGCGGATCTGCTCTTTGATGATGTCGGTGCCGGTGATTTGCTCGCTGACCGGATGTTCCACCTGCACGCGGGTGTTCATTTCCATGAAGTAGAACTTGCCGTCGGGCGCAAGCAGGAACTCGACCGTGCCGGCGCTGCGGTAATCGACCGCACGCACAGCCTTGACGGCAGCTACGCTCATGGCGCGGCGCAGGTCGTCCGATAGCGCCGGGGAAGGCGCTTCCTCGATGAGCTTTTGATGGCGCCGCTGAACCGAGCAGTCGCGCTCGCACAGCGCCACGCGATTGCCGAAGTCGTCGCCGAGCACCTGCACCTCGACGTGGCGGGGACGCAGCACGAGCTTTTCAAGGTACACGCCGTCGTTGGCGAATGCGGCACCGGCTTCGGTGCGGGCGGCCTTGTATTGGGCCTCGAGGTCTTCGGGGTCGTGCACTTCGCGCATGCCCTTGCCTCCGCCACCTGCCGTTGCCTTGATCAAAACGGGATAACCCACGCGGTCGGCGAATTGGCGCGCTTCCTCGACTGTGTCGATGATGCCGTCAGAACCGGGCACGGTGGGAACACCGCACGCCCTCATGGTGTCGCGCGCCGTGGATTTGTCGCCCATGCGCTCGATGCAATCGGCCGACGGGCCGATGAACACCAGGTCGTTGTCGACGCATGCGCGGGCGAAGTCGGCGTTTTCGGCCAAGAAACCGTAACCGGGATGAATGGCCTGGGCGCCAGTCGTCTTGGCGGCTGCGATGATGTTGGAAATGACGAGATACGACTTCGTCGCCTGAGCCGGGCCGATGCACACGGCCTCGTCGGCATAGTGCACGGGATACGTGTCAGCGTCTTCCGTGGAATACACGGCGACCGTCTTCACACCCAGCTCGCGAGCCGCGCGCATGACGCGCAGCGCGACCTCGCCACGATTGGCTATGAGAATCTTGTCGAACATTATGCGGTCTCCGGGGCGGGCTGAGCCGGACCATGGGGCTCGACGTAGAACAGCACGGTACCGTATTCGACGGGCGTGGCGTCTTCGAGGCAAACCTCGCGCACGGTGCCCATTTCCTCGGCGGCGATTTCGTTCATCAGCTTCATCGCCTCGACGATGCACAGGGTCTGGCCTGCTGCCACTTCATCGCCAACCGCAACGAACGGCGGCTCGCCGGGAGCGGGAGACGCGTAATACGTGCCGACCATCGGCGCCTTGACGGGCACCCAGGTAGCCGGGCGGTTGTTTTCGGGCTCGGCAGGAGCAGGCGCGGGTGCTGCGGCTTCAGACGTCGCCACGGGCACAGCCGGCGCGGCTGCCTGCGCTGTAGGAGCAGCGGCAGACATGGCGGAAGGCATGCGCACGCTGACGCGGATGCCCTCTTCCTCGACGACGATCTCGCCCACGCCGCTTTCCTGGGCGATGCGGGTTAACTCGCGAATCTGATTGATGTCCACGTAATCGTCCTCCTTGGTATTGCTCGATTCCTCGGCTAAGAGGAAATCGACCTTTTCCGATGAGCGATGCTTGCTTAGATACGTGCGCGCCTCGTTCGGGAACATGGCGTACATCAGCACGTCCTCTTCGGATTGCGCCAAATCGCCGATTTCGGCGGCGACTTCGTCATATGTCGTGGTGACCAGCGAACCGGGCGCCACATCGGGCGGCAGGACCTCGCCGTCGCCCACGACCTTCTGCATGATGCCCTGGTCGATGGGACCGGGGGCTTTGCCGTAATAGCCGCACAGGTAATCCTTCATCTCGCGCGAGACGAGACCCCAGCGACGGCCCGTGAGCACGTTCATGACGGCTTGCGTGCCGACGATTTGCGACATGGGCGTGACGAGCGGCGGGTAACCAACCTCGGCACGCACCTTGGGAATCTCGCGCATGACTTCGGGCAGGCGGTCTTCGGCGTTCTGCACGGCCAACTGCGCCACGAGGTTCGACATCATACCGCCCGGAACCTGATGCGAATACACCTGCATGTGCATGAGCGAGGAAACGCCGCGTTTGTAGTGCCCGCGCTTGCGCACCGTTTCCCAGTATTCCGAAATCTCGAACAGCAAATCGAGGTCGAGGCCCGTGTCGTACGAGCTTTCACGCAGGGCTGCGACGATCATCTCGACTGCAGGATGCGAATTGCCGAATGCCAACGGCGCGTGAGCCGTGTCGGCGATAGCCGCGCCCGCTTCGGCGCCCTTCAGGATGTTGGCCGGGGCCATGCCGCCAACGTAGTGGCAATGCAGGTGCACCGGCACGCCAATTTCGGCATTGAACGCCTTGACGATGCGCTCGGCGCGGTACGGCGTGAGCAGGCCTGCCATATCCTTGATGGCGATGGTGTCGGCGCCGAGCTCTTTCAGCTGCTGGCCGTATTCCAAATAGCTATCAAGCGTGTGGACGGGCGATATGGTGTACGAAATGGCCGGCTCGAAATGCGCATTGCACTCGCGGATGGCCTCGGCGTTGTCGATGACGTTGCGGATGTCGTTGAGCGCGTCGAAAACGCGGAACACGTCGACGCCGTTGCGCTTGGCCGCATGGATGAAGCGATGCACGATTTCTTGCGAGTAATGCTTGTAGCCAATGAGGTTCTGGCCGCGGGAAAGCATGGCAAGCGGCGTGTTGGGCGCTTGCGCCTTGATGGAACGCAGGCGTTCCCACGGGTTTTCATCGAGGAAGCGCAGGCACGTGTCGAACGTTGCACCACCCCACGCTTCGATGGCCCAATACCCCACCTGGTCCATGGCGGGCAGGATAGGCAGCATGTCGCCGATGGACATGCGCGTGGCCCAGAGGCTTTGCTGGCCGTCGCGTATCGTCGTGTCCATGATATGCAGCTTCGACATGCGCACCTCCCTTCGTGGTTGTGAATGTTCGAAGCCCACATTATAGAAGAAGGGCCGCTATCCTGCGATAACGGCCCCCAAAAGCTACCAACAAGCCACACGAACGGCAGCTGTTCGTTTACAACACCACCGTATCGTGGCCGAGGCGCGAGAACACCTCGTACCCGCCTGCGGTGATGACACCACAATCCTCCAAGCGCATGCCGAACTCGCCGGGCAGGTAGATGCCCGGTTCGACCGTGACGACGTTGCCCTCTTGAAGCGGCTTCTCGTTGCGCGTGTTCAGGGTGGGAAGCTCATGGCAGACAAGCCCCACGCCATGGCCCAGGCCATGGCCCATCTTGCCGCCGAAACCGCCGTCAGCCAGCACTTGCTCGGCCAAATTGTGCGCTTCGACGCCCGTCACGCCAGGGCGCAGCATCTGCTCGACCGTCTCGTTCGCCAGGCGCAAGACCTCCCAAGCACGCGCCATCGTGCCCTGCGGCTCGCCGAGGAACACCATGCGCGTCATGTCTGAACAATAGCCGAACGCCCGCGCCCCGAAATCCATGACGACGCACTGACCCGCTTCGAGCTTCTTGTTGCTTGGAACGGCATGCGGGTCAGCGCCGTTTTCACCGCACGCGACGATGCTGCCGAACGCCAAGCCGTCGGCCCCGTGCCGCAGCATGAAGCTCTCGAGTTCCAATTGCACTTCGCGCTCGGTCATGCCCGGCCGCATGAAGTCGATGATATGCAGGAACGCCGCATCGGTTATCGCCTGAGCGGCACGCAGGCGAAGGATTTCCGCCGCATCTTTAACGGCGCGCAGCGACAGCACGACATCGGACGTCGGCACCAGGCTGTCCGCTTCGAACAGCGCCGTGGCTTTCGCGTATTCCGCGTACGCAATCGTGTCCTCGATGCCGAGCTTCCCTTCGTAAACCTCGTCGTCATCGTAGTCGGGCATAAGCATCTTATGGGCGAATTGCAAATGGCTCACGCGGTCGTCGTCAACGGCGACGGGACTGTTCATGTCGGCGGCAGCCGCGCGCATGGCGTTGGAATAGCGCGAATCGGTGTGCAAGACGCTGCAATCCGCGGTGACCAGCAGCGCATGGGCGCGTTCCTCGTCAAACACGCCATCGAACCCGGTCAGCCATTGGATGTTCGGCGTGTCGCGCACGAGCAGCGCATCAAGGCCCTGCTGTTCGCATGCCTCCCTCACGGCTTGCAGGCGCCTCAGCGAAATCGCGCTCATGTCCACATTGGCAAGTTCTGCGGCGAACTCGCCCGTCAAATCAAAAGGGGAAGCGTCACCCGCCGAGGAATCGTCGGGCAGCACCGTTTCACAGCCTGCAATGCGCACATTCTCTCCGGGAGCGAAACGGCCTTCATAACCCTCTCCCAATCGCGGCGGATTCCCAGCGTCGAGCGCTTCCATGAGCACATCGACCGCGCGGCAGTAGCCCCTCACGCCCAAGCCCTTCACCTGGGCAATGCACACCGGCGCAATTACCGAGATGCTCCTGAACGGTTCACGTGCGTCGACATCGGAAATGTGCACCTCCACGACAGGCACGTCGATGCAGGCTATGGCGTCGCGCAGCGCGTATGAGTAGTGCGTGTGGGCGCCGGGGTTGTACACGATGCCGTCGTATTTCCCCATGGCGCTGTGAATCTTGCTTATGAGCTTCCCCTCGTTGTTCGATTGGTAACACGAAAGCGATCCGCCCAGCTGCTCGACATGCGCGCGAACGGTCTGCTCGATCGTCGCAAGGGTTTCGTGCCCGTACACCTCGGGTTCGCGCACGCCCAACATGTCCAAGTTCGGGCCGTTCAAAAGCAAGAATTTGCGAGATGCCATGTTTTCTCCGTTCCATCGCCGCCCAGACGGCGCCATGTTTGCCCCATTGTAACAAGCATCCTGTTATAATCGTTCGGGTTTACTATCAGCAGATAAGAAGCGGGGGCATCCAATGGCAATTTCCACTGCAGATTTCAAGAACGGCATGTGCATCGAATTTAACGGCAAGCTGTGGACCATCGTCGAGTTCCAGCACGTGAAGCCCGGCAAGGGCGGCGCGTTTGTCCGCACGAAGCTGCGCGACGTCCGCACAGGCCGCATCGTCGACAACACGTTCAACGCCGGCACGAAGTTCGATTCCGTCCGCATGGAAACCCGCAAGATGCAGTTCCTGTACAACGACGGCACCGATTTCCATTTCATGGACACCAACACCTACGAGCAAGAAGCCCTCGGCGAGGAAATCGTGGGCGACGTGGCCAAGTGGCTGAAGGAAAACGACGAGGTGTCACTGCAGTACGCAGGCACCGAGCTCATCGGCATCGAGCCGGCCATGTTCGTCGAGCTTGAGGTCGCCGAGACCGAGCCCGGCTTCAAGGGCGACACGGTGCAGGGTTCCACCAAGCCCGCCACGCTCGAGACCGGCGCCGTGGTGAATGTTCCCATGTACGTCGAAGTCGGCGACGTGCTGCAGATCGACACGCGTGACGGCCGCTTCGTCAAGCGCATGTAAGCAAGCATTGCAATTGCAAGCGAAGGGCCCTTCGGGGCCCTTTCCTTTTTCTCGAAGGGCGTGCACTTGGTAGGGTTTTCAACCACCACCCTTCACGAGGGCCCGTATTCCATGTGCTCAAACGTTCACTAAATAGAGTTTTCTGCCAATTGGAATATTTCGTGGCAGAGATTCCTGAAAAATGCACGCTATCCCGCCTCACTGAGCGTGCATTTGATGGGGTTTTAAGCCATATCTCCCTTGGTAAGCGTGCACTTGAAAGAGCTTTCAGCCACGAAATATTCGAATTGGCAGAAAAGCCCGTGAAGTGCCCACCCGAACCGCATCGAGCGAATCGCTAGCGGCTCAGCGCCTTTACGATGACCTCGTCTGCAACGGGAACGATTTCCCAAGTCGCGATATCGCGGGCCAGCACGAAGCGAACTTCCCCGCCTCGGGCTTTCTTGTCGCGCTTCATGGCGGCCAGCAGGTCTTCGGGCGCCGCTTCGAAGGCGAGCGGGGGCAAGCCCAGCATGTCGAGCAAATCGCCTTGCGCATCCGCGAATTCGCCGATTGCATCAGCGCCGCCGAGCATGTCGGCGGCAAGGCGCACGGCGAAGCGCATGCCCTCGGCCACGGCAGCGCCATGGCTGAACGTGCCGTATCCCGCACACGCCTCGATAGCGTGTCCAAGCGTATGGCCATAGTTCAGACATTCGCGCACACCCGCGCTTTCGGTTTTGTCTTGGGCGACAACGCCTGCCTTGAACACGACGCAGCGCTGAATTGCCTCCATCGCCACTGTCGCATCGCGCGCCGCCATGGCTTCGGCGTTATCGAGCAGCCAGAAGAAGAAATCGTCGGAATCGATGACGGCCGACTTCGCAACCTCGGCGCAACCGCAACGCCATTCGCGTTCGGGCAGCGTGGCCAACGTGTCGGTGTCGGCGCAGACGAACGAGGGCTGGTAGAACGTGCCGACCAGGTTTTTCCCCTCGGGCAAGTTGACGGCTGTCTTGCCGCCAACCGATGAGTCGACCATGGCCAGCAACGTCGTGGGAACCTGCACCACGGGCACGCCGCGCATGTACGTCGATGCGACGAATCCCGCCAGATCGCCAACGACGCCGCCGCCGAGCGCAACCACGAGGCAATCGCGGCCGAATGACAACTGCGCCATGGCGCTCCAGATTTCAGCAGCAACCTCAACGGCTTTCGTGTCCTCGCCAGCTGGCACCGTGATGTCGGCGGACTTGAATCCCGCGTTTGCAAGGGACGCCTTCACGTGCGCCAAATACAGTGGGCCGACATTCGAGTCAGTTATGACCAGCACATCGCGCGACGCGGAGAAACGGTCGATTTCGCGCAGATTCTGACCCAGCTTGGCGATGACGCCGCTGCCTATGCGCACCGCGTAGTCTTGCTCTCCCGGCAATTGAACGATAACTTTCGTTGCCATGCGTTTCCTTTCGCGCAATGTGGCAGGCACCTGGCGCCTGTCGCAAGCGTCATGCGTCTTTCACCTTCACCAGCACTTCACGCTTCTTCAGCAGGGAAAACACCTCTCGGGCAACAGCGCCTGACCCGCGGCCTGCCGTGTCGATCGTCAAATCGGCAACTTCCTCGTATAACGGCAAGCGTTCGTCGATGACGCGCTGCGCATGGTCGAGGTCGCCGAACAGGGGCCGTGACGACAAGTCGGATATGCGCGAAGCCGCCTCGGCTGCCGTCACCTTCAAGTACACCACGTATCCGTGTTCGCGCAGGATCTCGCGATTTGCCTGTGCCAACACCACACCGCCGCCGCATGATACGAGCTGCGGTTCGCCGCAGGCAAGCTCGCGGAGCACGTCGGTCTCGATGGCGCGGAACCCCTCTTCCCCGGATTTCGCGAAAATCTGCTTCACCTTCATGTCGCATCGACGCTCGATGAAGGTGTCCATGTCGATTGCAGCCACGCCGGCATTGCGTGCAAGCTTGCGCGCAACCGATGTCTTGCCCGCACCCATGAACCCGACGAAGAACACGGGGCGCACCAGCTGATACAAAGCGCGCCGTGGCCCGTCTTCGGCAGCCGGTTTGCGAAAATCGAAGACCTGCTGTTCGTCGGTCATCGCGATACGGTCCTCAAACGGTCGCGATACGCTGCTATGTTGGCGCGAATGTCGGCCATGTTGTCGTGACCGAACTTTTCGAGGTAGGCGTTGGCCAAGGCAAACGCGACTTCGCCTTCTGCCACGACGGCACAAGCGGGCACGGCGCACACGTCGCTGCGCTCCTTGGATGCCAAGGCAGGTTCGAGCGTGTCGATGTCGACAGTCGAAAGCGGATTCATGAGCGTGGGAATGGGCTTCATCGCGCACGTTACGATAAGGGGCATGCCCGTGGTCATGCCGCCTTCGAGACCGCCCGCATTATTGCCGGCACGCGTGAACCCGAGTGAGGGATCGAGCACGATCTCGTCATGCACCCGAGAACCCGGCAATTGCGCAGCCTGAAATCCCAACCCGAACTCGACGCCCTTTATCGCGGGAATCGAGAACAGCGCCGCCGCGATGCGGCCCGTCATGCGCTCATCGGCAGATGCATAACCGCCGAGACCGGGAACAAGTCCACGCGCGACAACCCTGAACGTGCCGCCCAGGCTCTCGCCCGCCTCCCGCGCCCTGTCGATTTCGGTGCGCATGGCGTCGGCAGCCGCCTCGTTGGGACAGCGCACGTCTGAAAGCTCTATCTCGAGCGGCTTGTAATCGGGCGCGTCGAGCATGGGGTTGCGCTCGATCATTTTCGCCAAGCCTATGGACGTGACGTACGAGAACACGTCGACGCCCAAATCGGCAAGCAGCTCGCGCGCAATGCCGGCGGCGGCAACACGCGCAGCCGTTTCGCGGGCGCTCGCACGTTCAAGCACGTCGCGGCAATCGTCTGAATTGATCTTCAGCACGCCCACCAAGTCGGCGTGCCCGGGACGGGGCGTCGTTTCGCGTTCCATGTCGAACGGGGCGTCGCCGAAAGGCGCCATGCGGTCGGTCCAGTTGGCCCAATCGCGGTTTTCGACCACCAGCGTTATGGGCGAGCCGATTGTGCGCCCGAACCGCACGCCCGACAATATGCGCACCCGGTCGCACTCGATGTCCTGGCGGCCTCCGCGGCCATATCCCGATTGCCGACGTTTAAGGTCGGCGTTGATGCTCTCCTCGGAAATGCGAAGCCCCGCTGGCACGCCGTCGACAATCGCCGTCAGCTGCGGTCCGTGGCTTTCGCCCGCCGTCATGTATCGCATGGCCCCGCCTTCCCCTGTTGTACGTTAAATTGGATTGTATATCAGTGTCGCGTTGAGCAACGGTCAGATGGGGGGAGGGCGAAGCGAGGTTAAGTGAAATTTGTCGAGAGACCTTGGCTCAAGCAGATTTCACCTCGAGCGAAGCGCTCCCTCCATCTGACTGTTGTCTCTTAACGTTATACTCACAGCATGAGAATCATGGCGCTCGACATAGGCGAGAAACGCGTGGGCATCGCCGTCAGCGACCCCGACGAACGCGTGGCATCGCCAATTTGCGTTCTTCCCGCTGATGAGGTGCGCAACAACGCCAAATCGTTCAGGCGCACGATTGAAGACTGGGAGCCCGAACTACTCGTCTGCGGCCTTCCCATGACGCTTGCAGGCGAAGAGGGCCCACAGGCGCAACGCATCCGCGCATTTGTCGAAGATGTGTCGAAATTATGCGGTATTCCGTACGAATTCGCAGATGAGCGGCTCAGTTCTGCTGAGGCCAAACGGAGTTTGCGTGAAAAGGGCCTCTCGGAGAAAGCCATGCGCGGCAAAGTCGATATGATAGCTGCAAGCCTGTTCTTGCAAGCTTGGCTCGATGCCCGCAGTGCATCGACTATCAAGAGTTAGGAAATCCTCATGCCCCGTCGTAGGAATATTACGTATTCGGCGCACCCCACCCATGCTGCCCGTGCGGCGCATGCCAAGGGTGATAAGGCGTTTCGCACATACGACACTTCGGCCATCCGCCCGAAGCGCAATCCCATCCTGCCCATCATCGCCATCATCGTGCTGATTGCCGCCATCGCTGCAATCGTCTTCGGCGCGACCAACTTCATCCGCGGATGCTCGGGATCTAACCTTGCACCTGAAGGCACCGAAGTGCAGATTGTCATCGAGGAAGGCGAAGGCGCCAAATCCGTTGCGAAATCGCTTGCCGATGCAGGCCTCATATCCAACCCAAACGAGTTCACTGACCGCATCAGCACGCTCGGCGCCGAAAACAACCTGTATCCGGGCACGTATACGCTCGTCGCCGGGCAGTCGGTCGACGAAATCATCCAAGTGCTGCAAACGCCTCCGACGGTTAACGGAGTCACGATTCCCGAAGGCTCGACCATCCAACAAACCGCCGAGTTCGTGTCGGCGTACACGAACGGACGCATCTCTGCCGATTCGTTCGTCGCCGCTGCCAGCAATGCATCGGCCTACGCGTCTGAATATCCGTTCCTCGCCGAGGTGGGCGAAAACTCGCTCGAAGGCTTCCTGTTCCCCAAGACGTACCCCATCGCAGAGGAAGACACGGCTGACACGGTCATCCGCGCGATGCTCAGCCAGTATGCTTCCGAGACCACCAGCCTCGACTGGTCCTACGCCGAATCGAAGGGGCTTTCGCGCTACGACGCGGTCAAGCTGGCCTCTATCGTCGAAAAGGAATCGGACGCCAATTATCGTTCCACCGTCGCTTCGGTGTTCTACAACCGCCTTGCCGATAACATGCGCCTGCAATCCGATGCCACGGTCGCTTATGTCGTCGGCCATGATCCCACCGCCGACGACGTCGCAACCGAAAACGAGTACAACACGTACTTCATCGACGGACTGCCGCCCACGCCCATCAACTCGCCGAGCCTCGCTTGCCTGAAAGCCGTGTGCGAACCCGAGGAAACCAACTACTACTTCTTCTACTTCGAAGACGATGGCAATGGTGGCCTGAAATATTCGTTCAGCGAAACGTACGAAGAGCACCAGTCGACGTACGAGTAATGGCTTCCCGAAACCTATACCTGCTTGGCCATCCGGTGGCTCATTCGAAGTCGCCGGACATGCATAATGCCGCCTACCGCGCACTGGGCTTGGATTGGGAATACGGGTTAGCTGACCGCGCATCCGATACCGAAGCGCGCGCTTTCTTGGAAGATCGCGCCTGGCATGCGCTTAATGTCACCATGCCCTTCAAGCCGCTTGCGCACGCATGTGCCACCGACCGCAGCACGGCTGCCAATTTGGCGCAAGGCGCAAATGTTTTGGCCAATTGGAATGGCCGTGTTTTCGCCGACAACACCGACGGCAAAGGGTGCGTTGCTTACCTGCAACGGTGCGGCACGCAATTCAGCGATGCTCGCGTGGTTGTCTGCGGAACCGGGCCGACTTCGCTCGCCATCATGCATGCCTGCGCGGAAGCAGGCGCGTCGTGCGTAACGCTGCTTGGACGAAATGCCGCCAAAGCGCAAGGCATGATCGGCGCGTATAGCGAACGCGCTGGCGCCAACTTGCCCGACACGGTCTTTTCTGCCGGGTCGTATGACGAAAACGCAGACGACATTGCCGATGCGGCGATTATCGTCGACGCGACGCCACTGGGCATGAATCCCGGCGACCCTGCGCCGTTCGATACGAAGCTGCTGACTGCCGGGCAAACCGTGCTCGATGTCGTATACGGCCATGGCGAGTCAACGCTGCTGCACATGGCGCGCGCAGCGGGCTGCCGCGCCTATGACGGTGCTGGCATGCTCGTGGCGCAAGCGGTCGAAACCGTAAAGGACATTGCCGACATCACGGGCGAGTTCTCGATACCCGGCAGTATCGATCTGTTCGAAGTCATGGCGCAAGCGGCCGGCTTTAGCCTATAGCCAAATCCCCCGTCACGAAACCTGCCCGGGAGCGGCAATGCCCAGGCGTTCGCGCTGGGCATTGAGCATTTCTTGGGTATCGGGCCTTTTCCCGCATAGCACGAGCTTTTCACCATTGCATGGAACGATGCGGATGACATTGCATCCGAGCGTGCACTTGTTGCAGAGCATCAGACTAAGGTCGAAGCCTTCCAGGTCTTCTGGAAGAAACGCGAATCGTGACGCGTCGGCCATGCTAACGCGAAATGGTGTTGCTGACGTGAGACGTCTGGTCCTTCAGCAGAACGTCGTGGGCACCGCCCTCGACGATGCTCGTGGACGAAACAACCGTCAGCTTCGCGTTTTCCTGCAAATCGGGAATCGTCAGGCAGCCGCAGTTGCACATCGTCGACCTGATCTTTGCCAACGTGACCGCGACGTTGTCTTTCAGCGGACCGGCATAGGGCACGTAGCTGTCGACGCCCTCTTCGAACGTCATGCCCTTCTTGTCGCCACCCAGGTCGTAGCGTTGCCAGTTGCGCGCGCGGCTAGAACCCTCGCCCCAGTATTCCTTCATATACGCGCCGTTGATGTTGACGCGGTTGTTCGGCGCCTCGTCGAAGCGGGCGAAGTAACGGCCCAGCATGACGAAATCGGAGCCCATGGCCAGCGCCAGCGTGATGTGATGGTCGTACACGATACCGCCATCGGAGCACAGCGGAATGTACACGCCCGTCTCCTCGAAGTAGGCGTTGCGCGCTTTGGCGACTTCGATGGTGGCCGTAGCCTGGCCGCGGCCGATGCCCTTCTGCTCGCGTGTGATGCAGATGGAACCGCCGCCGATACCGATCTTGATGAAGTCGGCGCCCGCATCGGCCAGGAAGCGGAAGCCCTCTTCGTCGACGACGTTGCCGGCGCCCACCTTGACGGCATCGCCGTAGCGCTCGCGAATCCACGCGATGGTCTTTGCCTGCCATACGGAATAGCCCTCGGAAGAGTCGATGCACAGCACGTCGGCACCTGCTTCGACCAGCGCAGGCACGCGCTCGGCGAAGTCGCGGCTGTTGATGCCCGCGCCCACCATGTAGCGCTTGTGGCCGTCGAGCATCTCGTCGGGGTTGGACTTGTGGGAATCGTAGTCCTTGCGGAACACGAGGTATTTCAGGCAATCGTTCTCGTCGACGATGGGCAGCGAATTAAGCTTGTGATCCCAGATGATGTCGTTGGCAACCTTGAGCGACGTGTCGGCCGACGCGACGATCATCCTTTCGCGCGGGGTCATGATATCGGCAACCTTGGTGTCCATCGGCATGCGGGACAGACGGTAATCGCGCTCGGTCACGACGCCCAGCAGCTTGCCGTGCGGATCGGCGCCAACCGTGACGGGCATGGTGGAATGGCCGAACTTGTCCTTCAGGGCGACGACATCGACAAGCGTCATGTCAGGCGAAAGGTTGGCATCGGAGGTGACGAAGCCGGCCTTGTAGTCCTTGACGCGCGCCACCATGGCCGCCTGGTCTTCGATGGACTGCGAGCCGTAGATGAACGACATGCCGCCTTCAGTCGCCAAGGCGATGGCCATCTTGTCATCGGACACCGCCTGCATGATGGCCGAAACCATGGGAATGTGCAGGGTGATAGCCGGCTCTTCCTCGCCGCGGCGGTATTTGACGAGCGGAGTGTGTAGGTCGACGTTAGCGGGAATGGTGTCTTCCGACGTATAACCCGGGACCAGCAGGTACTCGTTGAATGTGCGCGACGGCTCCTCGAAATAAAATGCCATGACTACTCCCCTTCACCTCGGCGGGCATTTGTGACATTATACGCGCCCCGTTGCGTATTGGGGCTGATAAATCGGGGTGTTAACGCACTTATCAGGCAATCATGAACAAGGAACCGAAAAGGGGCAGTCCCTTTTCGGTTATGCGCCTATCCAGACGGAGACGACGGGAACCCAGCCCATGATGAGGACGATGGTGATGAGCACGGGAACGCCATAGGTCATCCAAAGGCGTGTCCAGGCGGGGAATTTCGCACCGGCGCCCGTATCGGCTTCCTTCAGGAAGTTGTTCCAGCCCCAACCCTTCTTCGAAACGCAGAACAGGCAGAACACAAGCGAGCCAATCGGCAACAAGATATTCGAGACGAGGAAGTCTTCGATCGACTGGATGTCGCCAATGCCGGGAATCGTCAAATCGCTGAGCATGTTGAACCCGAACACGCAGGGCATCGACAGCACGAACAGGCACACGCCGTTTATCGCCACGGAGCGCTTGCGCGATATGCCCCACTCGTCCATGGCGAAGCTCATGATGTTCTCGAACACGGCGATGATGGTGGAAAGCGCCGCAAACGAAAGGAACAGGAAGAACAGCGTGCACCACAGCTGGCCGAGCGGCATTTGCTCGAACACGCTGGGCAGCGTGATGAACACGAGGCTGGGACCAGAACCCGGCTCGACACCGAACGCGAAGCAGGCGGGAAGGATGACCAGGCCCGCCACGAGCGCGACAAGCGTGTCAAGGCCCGCAACGCGCATGCCCTCGCTCGTCAGCGAGTAGTCGCGCGACGTGTAGCTGCCGAAGATGGCCATCGACCCGATGCCGATGGAAAGCGTGAAGAACGCATGGCCCATGGCGGCATACACCGCCTCGAACACGCCGCCCGCTCCGCCGGCAGCCAGTTTCCCGAAATCGGGCATGAGGTAGAACTCCAGCCCCTCGGAAGCGCCCGGCAGCGTAACCGAGCGGATGCACAACACCACGAGCACGACGAGCAACGCCAGCATCACGACTTTCGTCACACGCTCGACGCCTTTTTGCAAGCCCATGCCGGTGATGATCACGCCGATAACGACGACGATCGCAGTCCAAAACACGAGCTCGCCCGGATTGGCCAGCATATCGCCGAACACATTCGCCACGTTTTCGCTCGATTGCCCCACAAATGTGCCCGTCGCGCTTTTGAACACGTAGGCGAACATCCAGCCAGTCACGACCGTGTAGAACATCATGAGCAGGTAATTGCCCGCCAAGCCGAGCCATTTGAACACATGCCATTTGCTTCCCGCAGGTTCGAGCTCGTCGAACGCGCGGGCGATGGAACGCTGGCTGGCACGGCCGACCGAGAATTCCATGACCATGATCGGCGCCGCCAAAACGGCGAGGAACACCAAGTACATGACGACAAAAGCACCGCCACCGTACTTGCCGGTAATGAACGGGAAACGCCAGACGTTCCCCAGGCCGATGGCACACCCGGCGCTGATGAGCAAAAAGCCTAGACGGCTTGCAAATTTCTCGCGTTGCGGCATGTATCCCCCTCCGTAAAAAACCGATGCCCGATGCATTCTACCCGCATCGGGCATTCGGGGCTAGTGGCAGTTTGGTTGGCGAATTATGGCGACCCCAGGCGAAGCTTTACGGAACACGGGGGCTTTTGCCGGCGTCGCGCAGGAACGCGACGTATCCCTTGTACGCTTCGTACAGGTCGGCCTTGCTCGTGACCTCCCACGGCGCATGCATCGAAAGAACCGGCACGCCGCTGTCGATGACATCCATCTCGTATTTTGCGGGCAGGTACGCGATGGTCCCGCCACCGCCCGCATCGACCTTGCCGAGCTCGGCTGTCTGGAAGGCGACACCCGCGTCGTCCATGATGCGACGAATGCGCGCCACGTATTCTGCCGACGCGTCGTTGCTCCCCGACTTGCCACGCGCACCCGTGTACTTGTTGAACACGAGGCCATGACCCATGTACGCCGCGTTCTTCGGCTCGAATACGCTCGCATACGCGGGGTCGAAACCAGCAGACACGTCGCTGGAAAGCATGCTGCAGGCTGCAAGCGCGCGGCGCAAGTTGATGTCGCCGCCCTGGCCCGCAAGGTCCAGCAACACGGCGACGACGTTTTCGAAGAACTGGCTGGCCATGCCGGTAGCGCCCACGCTGCCGATTTCCTCTTTGTCGACGAGAACGGTCATAGCGGTGCGAGCGGGCACGTCGTCAAGCGCCAATTGCGCAAGCAGCGACGGATAGGCGCATGCCGAGTCGTCCTGGCCATAGCCTAGGATCATCGAGCGGTCGAATCCGAGCTCGCGCGCACGGCCAGCGGGAACGACCTCGATTTCGGCAGAGATGAAGTCGTCTTCCGCGATGCCGTACTTGTCGGCGAGCAACTGCAACGCGAAGGCCTTGACCGGCTCTTTCGCTGCCATCTTCTCGAGATCGGATTTGTCGGCATCCTCGCGGTCGTCGTCTTCGGGCACCACAAGTGGACGGCTGCCCACGAGCACATCGAGGTCTTCGCCGGCAACGACTTCGCCGCCCTTCTTCTGCATCTGGTCCTTTGCCAAATGGATGAGCAAATCCGAAACGCAGAACACCGGATCGCCGTTGTCTTCGCCCACGTTGACGCATACGGTCTCGCCGTCTTTCTTGACGATGACGCCGTGAAGCGCCAGCGGCAACGTGACCCACTGGTAGTGCTTGATGCCGCCGTAATAGTGCGTGTCCAGGTGAACCAGCCCGTTGCGCTCGAACAGCGGGTTCTGCTTCATGTCGAGGCGGGGCGAATCGATGTGCGCGCCCAGGATGTTGAAGCCGCTCGTCAGGGGCTCGGTTCCAAGATGCGCGAAGATGACGGCCTTGCCATGCGTCTGCGCGTACACCTTGTCGCCGGGCTTGAGCTCGCGCCCTTCGTCATAAGCGGCGAGCAAGTCGACGTAGCCTGCCTGTTCGGCCATGGCAATCGCCGCGGCGGCGAATTCGCGCTCGGTCTTGTTAGCCGATATGAAGTCGATGTAGTCGGCGGCGATGCGCTCGAGCTCTTCAAGCGCCGCGTCGTCGTAGTTGTTCCAAGCCGACTTCGTTTCCATACAGTCATCCTTTCCTCAAGGTTATTTCCCGACTCTCATGAGAACGCGCCCGTTAAGCGCCTGAATCCAAATCGCTTCGACTTGACGGTTCTCGATTTTGATTTTGGCAATGGTGCGACTGTTGCCGCCACGTGGGTAACTTGCCGATCCAGGGCACAAAATGTACTGGGCAGGACGCGCTTCTTTGCCGTATTCCAGTTTCGGGATGTGCGTGTGCCCGTGAATGCACACATCGGGAATAGGGTCACCCGGAGCCAGCGCGCCGGTCCCGAACTTCGATATGCGAACATCGCGCGGGTAGTGAGCCACCAGGAACTTCACGCCGTCAATCTCGGGACGCGCGAAGCGGCCGACCGAATCGCCGTAATCGCTGAAATCGTTGTTGCCGAGCACAGCCGTCACCGGCGCGAGTGTTTTCAGCTCGCGCAACGTGGCGGGGTTGCAGATGTCCCCGGCATGGATGATGTGGTCGCAATCGGCCAGCGCCTCGTAAGCCTTTTGGTCAAGGCGGCCATGCGTATCGGATATGACTCCTACCAATGTCATAGGGGCATTATAGATGAGCCGTGCGGCGTTATAACGGAACCCATCTTGCGTAACCCTCTTGTCATGATGCTTCATCAATTTATCTTAGTCTTTAGGACTAAAGTTTTCAAAAAAGTAACGCTTAGGTTTTATGCATTGAATATGCTTACACAGGGGCGTATAACAAGAACCGTCAAAAGGATACGTGTTACAGGGGCGCCGAAAACCTGAACGGTGCCCACAGCGAAAGGAAGATGAGAGCTATGACCATGATCGTACCCCGCAGGCATCGCACTTTGTTCGACCCCTTCATGAGCGACCCGTTCGACGGATTCTTCAGCAACATGTCCGCCCCGCAGGCTACGCCCAACCTGATGCGCACCGACATCAAGGAAACCGAGACCGGCTTCGATATCGTCATCGACCTGCCCGGCTTCAACAAGGAAAACGTTGCAGCCGAGCTGAAGGAAGGCGTGCTGAAGGTTTCGGCCAAGACCTCGACCGAAACCGAAGAGGCTGAAGGCACGTACCTGCGCCGCGAGCGTTTCACCGGCCAGTGCAGCCGCCAGTTCTATGTCGGCGACGACATCGAGGAAGCCGACGTCAAGGCCAAGTTCGACAACGGCACTCTTCAGATCTTCGTTCCGAAGAAGGTCGAGCAGCCCAAGCTCGAAGAGCCGCGCACCATCAACATCGAAGGTTAGTTGACCCGGCGCGCTGCCAGCTTACCCCCTCCGGCTGGCAGCGCGCATCCCCCACTCCTTTCTCTCCACTCCAAGCACCCCAGGTTCACCCTCTACCTGGGGTGCCTTGTATAATGGGGCGAAATCACGCACAAGGAGGCACGAATGGAAACGCCCAAGCTGGTAAACGTAGAACAGGTATGCGACGGTTGGGTGAAGAAGTACCTGCTGACTTACGAGCTTCCCAACGGGAAAACGTATTCGTACGAAGCCGCGTCGCGCAAAGGCCCTGACGCATTCAAGGCTCTGCTCGAAGCTAACGGCAAGGGCTTGCAGCGCTCAAGCGCAGATGCAGTGTGCATCGTGGCGCGCACGCCTCGAGACACGCTTGTCATGGAACGCGAGTTCCGTTATCCGCTGAACAGCTGGTGCGTGGCGCTTCCCGCAGGGCTCGTGGATCCTGGCGAGGACATCGCCACTTGCGCTGCCCGCGAGCTTCGGGAAGAAACGGGATATGCCGTCATACCCGATGCGCCCGTGCGGCCATTGCCCCAGCCCGGCTATTCTTCGACTGGCCTGACCGACGAGACCGTACACGTGATATTCGTCGAAGCCGAGATAGCCGGCCCTCCTCAGCGTGAGGGCAACGAGCTCATCGAGGTGTTCGAGCTCCCTATCGCCGATATCCGCAACTTCCTTGACGCCAATACGCTTCCCATTGGCACGCGTGCGCAATTGATCTTGGAGTTGTTCGCATAAAGCAAGAAGGCGCGGCGCCTTCTTGCTTGCTTAGCGGTTGATGACCTCTATCTGAAGGCCCTCCATGATGTCGAGGGCCTTTTCGTTCGTGGCCGGATCGGGCGCTGCCGTGCAGGACGCGTCGACGATGATGGGCACATTGGGGCAGGCGGTGCGAGCGATGACTGCGTTCGACAACACGCACATGTTCG
The DNA here is from genome assembly GCA_017511465.1 of Eggerthellaceae bacterium. GTDB lineage: Bacteria > Actinomycetota > Coriobacteriia > Coriobacteriales > Eggerthellaceae > UBA9715. The sequence goes on from JAFWJU010000004.1 coordinate 50,236, forward strand.
AAACCAGCCCCACGAGCTCGATGCTCGCGAACGGCTGGGTTCCCAAACCGTCGGCAATGCTTTGACGCCTCACGAGACGCTCGAATAGTGCGACCGAGCCGAACGTCGGCTTGTAAAACGCTGTGTCGACTTCTTCTTGCTTGGTCGCGACTTGCCCGTACAGGCCATGGCCTGCCGTGCCTTCGATGCAATGCGGGATGGGCAGCTTTTGCCCTTCCTGCGTTTCGAGGTAGTTCTTGTGATGGGTGTCGAAGGTGAACGCGATGTCGTCGCCCGCCTCGCGGTACTCGTCGATCTTGCGTGCGATGCGCTCGTCGAGCAATTCCGCACCTTCGAAACCCAGCGCGCCATCGACGAAATCGTTTTGATAGTCAACGACGATAAGCAAACGTTTCATGCCGTTCCCCCTCCTGAAACGGAAACCACAACCGAAAGCGGTCGTGGCTTATTGCGACTCGACAGTATAAACGAGTGTGGGGATATATGCTATTCGGCGAGGGAGTCTAACGCGGCGCGGTAACCGCCGGCACCATAGCTGAGGCATTTCGACACGCGCGCGATGGTCGTTGCCGAAGCGCCAGTCGCTTGCTCGATTTGAGCGTACGAGCGCCCTTCGTCGAGCATGCGCGCCACAGCCAAACGCTGGGAGCTCTCGCGGATTTCGCGGATGGTGAACAGGTCTTCCAAAAGCGCGAACAGGGTGTCTTTGTCGTCAATCTCGGAAAGGACGTCCAGCAGCGCCTCGACTTCCGGTGTGCGCAGGTCCGCCATGGTTAAACCTCACCATCCATTCCATGTTCTGGCTTGGCAGTTAAGGCGGCATCCAAGGTGACAGCCGTCGCAATTGCCTCGTCGCGGATCAAACCGTACTCGTAGGATTCCACAAGCGCGTTCCACGACGCTTCGATGATGTTTTCGGAAACGCCGATCGTGCCCCATGTGCCATGCTCGTCGCGCGTGGTGATGATTACGCGCGTGATGGCGTCGGTGCCCGTGCTCTCGTCGAGCAAGCGCACCTTGAAGTCGATCAGGTGCATGTTGTTCACCTGCGGATACGCAGATGACAGTGCCATCTTCAGGGCTTTCGACAACGCGCCGACCGGGCCGACACCTTCGCCGGTGGCCACGAAGCGCTTGTCGCCGACATGCACCTTGATGGTGGCTTCGGACTGGGCGTCTTTCGCAAGCGCGCCCGTATCCTCGCGGTCATCCACGATTACGCGGAAGCTCTCGAGCGTGAAATGGGGACGAGCGCTTTCCAAATGGCGTTCGATGAGCAGCGCCAGCGACCCGTCGGAGACTTCGTATGAATACCCCTGCGCCTCGCGGGCCTTCACCTCGTCGAGAATAGCCTGCAGGCTTTCGGGCTTGTCGTCCAAGTCGTATCCGAGCGCCTTGGCTTTCGCTGCCAACGACGCCTTGCCGGCAAGCTCGCTAACCAGCATGTATGCGCTGTTGCCGACAACTTCGGGATCGACATGGTTGTAAGCCTCGGGGAACCGCGCGATGGCACTGGCATGCAAGCCGCCCTTGTGGGTGAACGCGCATGACCCGACATACGGGGAATGCGCCCACACCGAGAAGTTGCAGATTTCAGCAACGTAGGAAGCAACGCTCGTCAGCTGTCGGAGTTTCTCGGAACCGACGCACGTGTAGCCCATCTTCAGTTCGAGGTCGGCGATGATCGTCAGCAGGTCGGCATTTCCCACGCGTTCGCCATAGCCGTTAATCGTGCCCTGCACCTGCGTGGCACCTGCACGCACGGCTGCCAGCGTGTTGGCAACGGCGCAACCGCTGTCGTTGTGGCAATGGATGCCCACCTGCACGCGCCCCAAGGCCTTGATGGCTTCGGCCGTGATGCTTTCGACCTCGAACGGTAGCGCTCCGCCGTTGGTCTCGCACAGGTCAACGGCGTCGGCACCCGCTTCGGCGGCCGCCCGTATGCAGGCGATTGCGTAGTCGGGATTGGCCTTGTAGCCATCGAAAAAATGCTCGGCATCGAACACGACTTCCAGCCCTTGCGCCTTCAAGAACGCAATAGAGTCTGCAATCATGCGCAGGTTCTCGTCGAGGGTCGTCTGCAGGGCGCGAAGCACCTGCGCATCCCAGGTCTTTCCCGCGATAGTCACAATCGGCGCACCGCTTTCGATGAGACCTGCAAGACCTGCATCGTCGGCCGCGGCCACGTCCTTGCGGCACGTGGAACCGAAGGCGGCGACACGTGCATGCTTTAAGGGATGCTGGCGCAACTCGGCGAAGAACGAAGCATCTTTGGGATTTGACGAGGGGAAACCGCCCTCGATGATGTCGATGCCGAATTCGTCGAGACGGTAGGCGATGCGCAACTTGTCCTCGAGGGACAGCGTCACACCCTGCGCCTGCTCGCCGTCGCGTAGCGTCGTGTCATATGTCGTGACTCGTGTCATAGGCGCTATTGTACTCCACCGTGCGCTAGTGGGAACAAAAATTTGGCTGCAAGAACAGGGCTTTCCCTTAGCGGGCTTTAAACGAAACTGGCCGGGTGGTAAGCACCCAGCCAGCCTTGTGCGATTTCGCGTTCGCCTTACGCGTAGAACAGGATGGCGTTATAGCTTGGAACGGGCCAATGGCTGGCGCCTACGACGATTTCGAGCGCATCGATTTCGGCGCGGAGCGAATCCATCAGCGGAACAACCTTGCCCGCATTCTCGTTGGCGCATTCCTGCTGGTCGGGTATGGCGCGAACGCGGTGATGCGTCTGGTCAAGCTCGATGAGCAGATTGTCGATGTCCTTGATGCCCTCGTTCAGCTTGTTCAGGATGGTTTCCTGCGGCGTCAGGTCGGCATCGGGCATGACGGCTTTCACCTTTGCCATGTTGGCCGCCACCTCGGCAGCGTAGTCGGCAATAGCCGGCAGGTACTGCTGGCGCACCATACGCTTGCACGTGCGGGCCTCGATGTTGATCAGCTTGTTGTACTTCTCGAGTTTCACCTCGTAACGGCTGCGGACCTCGGGTTCGTTGAGAATGCCGAATTCCTCGAACAGGTCGATGCTCTTTTGGCTGATGAGCGCAGGCATGGCATCGGCCGTCGTGCGATGGTTCGCAAGGCCGCGACGCTCGGCTTCGGCTTCCCATTCCGCCGAGTAGCCGTTGCCGTCGAAGATGATGCGCGAGTGGTCCTTCAGCAGCTGCTTGATGTGCGCAAGCGCCGCCTTCTCGAACGCCTCGCCCGACAGGCCCTCCATGGCATCCGCAAAGTCCTTCAGGCTCTTCGAAACAGCCGCGTTCAGAATGGTGTTGGCCTCGGACAGATTCTGCGAGCTACCCGGCATGCGGAACTCGAACTTGTTGCCCGTGAAGGCGAACGGCGACGTGCGGTTGCGGTCGGTGTTGTCCTTCAGGAAAGCGGGCAACACCGAAACGCCGAGGTCCATAGCCACCTTGTCGGCGCTTTCGTATTCGGATTCGTGGTCGTTCACCAGCGCGTCGACAATCGCCGAAAGCTCGCTGCCCAGGAATATGGAAACGATGGCCGGCGGCGCCTCATTCGCGCCCAGGCGATGGTCGTTGCCGGCAGACGCCACGGACATGCGCAGCAGCTCCTGATACTCGTCGACGGCTTCGATAACGCACGTGAGGAACACCAGGAAGCGCAGGTTTTCCATCGGGTTCTCGCCCGGCTCCAGCAAGTTCTTGCCGTTTGCAGCCAACGACCAGTTGTCGTGCTTGCCCGAGCCGTTGATGTGCTCGAACGGCTTTTCATGCTGCAGGCACACCAGGCCATGGCGGCTCGCGATGAGCTTCATTTTCTCCATGGTCAGCAAGTTGTGGTCGATAGCGCGGTTGGCGTTCTCGAAGATGGGCGCAAGCTCGTGCTGCGCGGGCGCGACCTCGTTGTGCTTGGTCTTGGCCGGCACGCCGAGCTTCCACAGCTCCTCGTCGAGCTCTTTCATGAAGGCGCTGACCGTGGGACGGATGGCGCCGAAGTAATGGTCGTCGAGCTCCTGGCCCTTGCACGGCGCATAGCCGAACAGCGTGCGGGTCGTCAGCATCAGGTCGAGGCGCTTCTTGTACTGCTCCTCGGAAATGAGGAAGTATTCCTGCTCTAAGCCGATGGTGACGTCGATACGACGATGCGGCTCGCCGAACAGCGCCAGCACGCGGTTGGCCTGCTCTTCGATGACGGCCATGCTGCGAAGGAGCGGCGTCTTCTCGTCGAGCGCCTCGCCGGTGTAGCTGCAAAACGCCGTAGGGATGCACAGCACGTCGTCCTTGATGAACGCGTAGCTTGTCGGGTCCCATGCCGTGTAACCGCGCGCTTCGAACGTGGCGCGCAAGCCGCCGTTCGGGAAGCTGGATGCGTCGGGCTCGCCCTGGATCAGCTCTTTGCCGCTGAAGCGCATGAGCGCGCGACCGTCCTTCGTGGGATCGAGGAAGCTGTCGTGCTTTTCGGATGTCAGGCCCGTAAGCGGCTGGAACCAGTGCGTGAAGTGAGTGGCGCCGTGCTCGATGGCCCATTCCTTCATGGAATGCGCGACGACGTTGGCGACCTCGAGATTGAGGGGATCGCCCTTTTCGATGGTGCGCATGAGCGCCTTGTACGTGACGGACGGCAGGCGCTCGGCCATAACGTGTTCGTTGAACACGAGGCTGCCGTAAATGTCGGATACGTTTGCTGGCATGGTCGCTCCTTCGTGCTGCGTGCGTTCGTCTATTCTAACGGGAAATTGTTTTAAAAGTATGCGCAATCGGCTCATGAACAGCGGGCGCTGTGGTCCTGGCGGTCAATTGGCAGCGAAAGCGGTTTTATCGGGTCGGCTCATATGCTGCCCCGACTGCAAAGCGGGCTGTATCCGAGCGCTTGGGCGGGATTTCGATCAGTTTCAGCGTATCATTGCACTTGACCAGAAAACGCGAAAGGAAAAAGCCATGTCGCCCCAATCGCAAATCGTCGTTATCACAGGCTGGATCCTGTCCATTCTGACCCTCATCGCAACGGTCATTGCCGTCGTTATCATCCATAAACGCCGTAGAGAAGGAGACTCGAACGTCTCGACTTGGCTTGGCTACACGGTGGGCATATACGTAACGGCGTTCTTCATGCTGCTCAGCCAAGAGATCGTGGGGCTAGCCGGATCCACGGGATCGCCGATTATCTTGGACACGGTGCTTAGCTGCATGCAAATGCTCAGCACGGGGCGCGACATCTCTCTCGATGCCGAAGCGTTGGCTTGGATGGGCCCCGCTCTGCCGCCTTACGTCATCTACAACGCAGCCCTTTTCGTCGCGGCACCCGTTGGCACCTTGGGCACCATCCTTTCCCTCGCCAACAACCTGTTTGGGATACCCGTAGTCCGCAAAATGGCCGAATCGCGCGATACGTACGTCATTTCCGACCTCAACGAGCAATCGCTTGAACTTGGAAAGAGCATCATCGAAAAGGGGAACAGCCTTGGCATGAAGAAGCTCGTGGTATATGCCAACGTCGACCCCTCGAAGTCGTCCCTTGGCTCAGATGCCCGGCTTATCGGAGCTCGATGCCTTCCCCATGCCATTGACTACATCGCGCCGAGGATTTGGGCTAACAAGACATGTGAGCGAGCGTTTGTCTTTGCCAGCGACGACGAAGTCAAAAACCTCGGCGACGGCCTCGAGCTTGCCGGCAAGGTTTGCGTGTGGAGCGACGAGGGCCTTAAAGCGCCTCACGTGCTGATTTTCTCGAGCTCTCCGGTTGCCGGACCGTCAGTTGACGCAGCCGCGGCAAAGCTGAACGATGCCTCGCAAGGTAAACTGCGGGTTCGCATCAGGCGTGTGGACTGGATCAGAAGCACCATCGACACGATGCTCGATTCCTATCCCCTCTTTGCCACCGGCCTTGATGAAAGCTGCATGACGAATGAAGGCGCAAGTCCGAAGCTCAGATTCGATTACGATTTGGATTCGCGGCGCATTCTCATCGTCGGCAAGAGCGAGTTCCCAAGGGAATTCCTGAAGGGCGCCCTTTGGGCGGGGCAGCTTGGCGACAAGATTAAGACGCATATCGATGTCGTCGCTTTGGGCGTCGATGGATTCGAGTCGCGCTTCAAGTTCGAATGCCCTGAGTTCTTCGCAAAAGACGGCAGACCCTACCAGGACCATTACAGCCTGCGGTTCCATTCCATCAACCCCGAAAGCGCCGACTTCGCAGCGTTTCTCCGCGGAGCCGACGAGGGCAACGTGCGGAGCGGATACGACGAATTCGGCGAATTCACGCACGTGTTCATCGCTTTGGAAAACGACCTTGTCTGCGCCAAGGTTGCTCGTCGCACGCGCGAACTGCTCGAACAACGACGGCTGATGAACGGCCCGTTTAACCCTGCGTTCATCGGCGCCATCATCAACAACGCCGAACTCGCCGATACCGTTCGCAACATGAAGGCCCGCGAACGCTCTTACGCTATCGTCCCCCTTGGCGACGACGCGTTCGTCTACAGCTACGACAACATCTTCAATCCGATGCTTTACCGCCAAGCGCAGAACGTGAACCGGATTTACAACGAATACGCAATAGGGGGAAAGAGCGGTGCCGAATTCAAAGCCGCTGTCGAACGGGCCGACCTGAGCCTCGCGAATTCCGAATACAATTTCCGATCTTCGCTCGCTTCGGCATTGCACCGCAAGTACGCTCTGTTCCTCGTATGCAGGGAACTGAACTGGAAAGAAGGAGAAAACGCCGAGTTTTGGACGCACCCGCTCGAAGAGGTTGATAAGGGCGCCCTTGACCTGTTCGAAAACTACATCAACTCGGGTCAGGCTGGCTGGCTTTCGAAGCTCGAGCACGATCGATGGAGCGCGTACGTAAGCGCCGAAGGCCACGAATACATGCCGCTCGATGCGTTGCCCGCGATATACCAAATGGAAAACCGGCATAACTACGAGCTCGCGCACCTGCATCCGTGTCTCATCGATTTCGAAGACCTTCCTAATCTTGACGAGGCGGTTCGACCGTACACCGAAGAAGAAACGGCCTTCCAAAAGCTTGACGACAACGTCGTGTTCGGCATCCCCCTTATCATTGCCTCGGAAGAAGACTTCGAGAAGCAATGGGAAGAGCACTTCAAAAAAGAGCTCTAGACAGGCGCTGAAGCGCAACGGCTCCATGAGCACATAAGGAAAGCCCGCTCGAATGAGCGGGCTTTCTTGTAATGCATATGCAGGTCGCAGATTAGCGCTTGCTGAACTGCGGACGCTTGCGGGCCTTCTTCAGGCCGTACTTCTTGCGCTCGACCATACGCGGGTCGCGCGTGAGGAAGCCTGCCTTCTTCAGCTCGGGGCGATAATCGCCAGCCTCGAGAAGGGCGCGGGAAATGCCGTGGCGCAGGGC
>JAFWJU010000028.1 GCA_017511465.1 Eggerthellaceae bacterium
AGAACCCGCCATCGATGCCTGGACGTTTCATCGCTGCACCTCCTTGATTGTTTCGCTATAGAGCCATTGCCGTTTTGCACATTCTCACACGGTTCAGCGCGGTACGACGAAACGGTCGACTTATTGTCATCTTCGAGTTGCAGTGCTTCCGTTGAAGAGCCAAACGTCTAAGGCACGTATGCGAACAGTGCCGGGTCGCCTTCCCTCATGATGTTGGCGTAGTCGAGGTAGCGGTAATCCATTACCTGAGCGTTGCACCCATCGTTATAGTTGTAGCGATTCCCCTCATCGTCGTAGTAGGCACCATAGGCGGTAACGATGGGGAACGTCTTCATGAGCTCGAGCTGGAAGGCATAATACGGCGAAAGCCCCACGCCGGCCAACCGCGCTACGGTCGATGTCAGGTGGTTTATGCTCATGTATTCTGGCACGTCGATGTCGGAATCGGCCAAGTCGAAATTCGCCCAGATAACGTACGGCGTTGCGCGTAGCAATAGGTCGAGCTCGTCATCGGAATGCGTTTCGCTGTCAGCGATGTTGGCGGCGAAACTGGGGGAGTGGTCCCCGGCCATGCAGACAATCGTAGGTCGATCGGAGTGCGCGAAATAGTCGACGAGTTTTACGAATGCCGCATCCGATTCGGCAATACCCGTGAGGTATTCGTTGACATCATCGTTGTAGCCGCCGAAATTGCCTATTGCGTGCACGGTGTCGTACGAATCGTCGCCCGAGCTCCAGTTTCCATGATTTTGAATAGTGAGGCAGTACATGAACTGAGGCCTGTCGACGCCCTCCTCGGCGGCAGTCACGCGATTCTCTTCGTACCAGCGAATGACGTTAGCGTAAGTGCTCTCATCCGATTCGTACCAACGATCCCGCGGAGACTCGAGGTCTTCAAACGAATCGACGAAGTACACATGGTCGAACCCCATGGCGGGATATGCGACATTGCGTGAGTAGTTCACGGCGTTGCTTGGATGGCAGGCGGTGGTCTCGTATCCTTGCGCTTTCAGAATCGTGACGAGGCTCGGCGCATCGGTCATGTCGACGGTGAAGAACGGCGAGCCGCTTTGTGCGAGCGGCGCCATCGAATTGCCCGTCAGCAACTCGTATTCCGACTTGTTTGTGCCCCCGCCGATGCTGGGCACCACGGCATAGCCGGTGATTGCACCGTCGAGCGAGTTGATGCCTTGCATGTAATCAACGTCAGTGGCGAAATAACTTGCCTGATGGAGGTCGTAGAACGTCTCGTTGAGGATGAGGACGATATCAGGCGTTGAGGTTTGCGAAACCTGCGTTGGCATGTCGATTTCGGCAAGCCGTCCATCCGAATACCCCTCTGGCTTTTCCACGAGGTTGAAGCAAGTTTGCAGCGTATCGACCGTGCACGGAATGTACCCGTAATAGGGGTAGGCGGTTGTCCAATTCCATATGAGCACATGGGCTGGTTTGACGGCGTATGGAGATGCGTATCCGAAGAAAACGATGAGTGCGGCTGCAGCAAGCAAACCGAGGCTGCGTTTCCATGACCTCTTGCCGAAGACCGCACGTTTTTGCATGGTGCGTAATCCGGTAAACGAAACGGCCAGCTCGATAACTCCGAGTGCCAAAATGCCCGAGACGACGGGCGTGAAGTCCAGCGTGTACGATCCCATCACGTTTGCGGCGGTTGCCGCGTTCTTCAGTTCGAGGAACGAGAGCGGCCCGCCGTGAAATTCGATGACATAGTAGTTCGTAATGGCGACGAGCGTCGACATGAGTGAGATGACGGCGCCTGACGCTGTGAGGCTGCCGCATATGGCGTAAACGATGCAGAAAAGCGCCCCAAGGGTGAAAACACTCAACACCGTGAATTCGACGGGCATCGTTTGGAAAAACGCGAAGCAATCAGCGCCCCATTGCGTGCTCATGTCGAGCTGAATCCAGCACAGTATGAGAAGCGAGACAATCAAAACGACGCACAGAACCAGGCGAGCTGCACGCTTCGCCTCTACGTCGTCAAGCTTGGCACCTGTTCGTACCTTTTCTTCCCCCTCCAAAGACATGGAGGCCATGATAGCGTTAATCAATTTGGAACCATGCGGAAATTCATCATGAATATATATGTGCGGTACCGGCTACGAATTCACTTTTGTAGCTTTTGCCCGATAACCGACGCCTCGTACGGTTTCAATCTGGATGCTTGCGCTTTCCTCGAAACGCTTCCGAAGCCGTCTGATATGCACGTCGACGGTACGCTCGTCGGTTCCGGTGCGAATTCCCCAAATATCGTCCATGATGTCCCGGCGCGTGAAGATGCGGCCCGGTGAAGCGCACAGTTTGAAAAGCAGCAAGAACTCCTTGGGCGGAAGGGCGGTGACATTAGAGCCTTCGGTCACGGTGAGCGAGCTCGAGTCGAGCGCGGCGTTGCCAATCACGATTCGTTGGTTTGAAGTGCTGCGCGTGCGTCTAAGCAAGGCAGACAACCTGAGCGCAAGTTCGTTCAAATCGACGGGTTTCACGAGGTAATCATCGCATCCTGCATTGAAGGCCCGCTGCTTTGATTTGAGATCGTTTTGGGTTGAGGTGGCCAAGATGGGTACCTCTTCATCATTGGCCCTGATGCGTTCTATGACCATGAAGCCGTCGATGTTGGGGAGGTCATAGTCGCAAATGACGATGTTTACGCTGTTCGAATCAATGATCGATAGCGCTTCGAGGGCATCATGAGCTGAAACCGTGTCATATCCCTGCTTTACGAGGAACGAGCAGTATTGGGAGTTGAGCCTTTGGTCGTTCTCGATGACGAGCGCTTTGAGCATCACAATCCCTTTACTGGTAAAGATGATTATTTTTACATGCAAATAAATGATGACAAATTTTATATACATTAACAATTATAAATGAACTGAATGTTAACGATTTGCATCGTGCCGTTCATCGTGGTTTTTCCCAATCTCTCTAATATGGCAAGTTGTGGTGCTATATGGGTTCCACAAATGTCGGAGCGATATCAGGCTAGCGGAACAAGCCAAGTATGGGGCTCGTTCATTTTAGGGGCGTTAACCCGATGTCGCTTAAATGCGAATCGAGCGAAAGGGGGCGAAACCCAGAGTGTGAGCAGCTCTTGACCATACGTGCTCAG
>JAFWJU010000029.1 GCA_017511465.1 Eggerthellaceae bacterium
AAGCGCAAGAACTGTTGATTGATGCCGATGCACTTGACCGCTACGAGGAATTCACCAGCGAGATGCATGCCATCTTGCAGAAATACGAAGCGGCCATGCGTCAGATGGTCGTCCGCTTCGAGATCCTTGACCGTGATTTGTCGATACGGCGCAATCGCAACCCGATTCACCATATCGAGTCGCGCATGAAGACGCCGGTGAGCATCTACGACAAGCTGCTGCGCTACGGTAAAGAGCCGACTATCAGCAACTTGGAAGAATACCTGATGGACGTTGCGGGCGTTCGCGTCATTTGCTCGTACAAGAACGACGTGAAACAGCTGATGGGGCTGTTGCGCCGCCAGGACGACCTTGAAATCGTGCGCGTGAAGAACTATATCGAGAACCCCAAGCCCAACGGGTACCGCAGCCTGCACGTTATCGTGCGCGTGCCCGTGTACTTCATGGACAACAAGCAAATGGTGCCGGTCGAAGTGCAAATCCGCACCATCGCGATGGACTACTGGGCTTCGCTCGAGCACGATTTGAAGTACAAGGCGGTTGCCGACCTGAAGAAGCTCGACATCGCCGACGAGCTGAAAGCGTGCGCTCAGAACCTCGAGGAAATCGAGAAGCGCATGCAGGTTTTGGCCAACGCCCTCGATGCAAGCCAGGCCACGAACGGCAAGCGTTCCAAGTAACGTTTCCCGACTCGTGTTAACTTTCGCGCGTTCGCGCATTATGCCGTCGCAATCGTCGATGAATTGCGCTATCGTAATCTCTGCGCAAAAGCGCAAGGGAAGGAATCAACCGAAAGGGAGAGGAATCATATGAAGAAGTATCTTGTTCTGGCTGCGCTGGCCGTCATGGTCGCAGCGCTGGCCCTGGTCGGCTGCTCTTCGGGCGGTTCGTCCGCATCCGCGTCCGCAAGCGGCTCGTCCGCGTCCGCAAGCGCCAGCTCCGAGGCTGCCAGCTCCAGCGCTGCCGCGGCTGACATCAAGCTGGTCACCGAGGGCACGCTGACCTTCGCTACGTCGCCCGACTTCCCGCCGTTCGAGTCTGACGAAGGCGGCGAGTTCGTGGGTTATGAAATCGAGCTGGCCAAGGCGCTGGGCGACAAGCTCGGCCTTGAGGTGAAGTTTGAGGTCACCGACTTCGACAGCATCTTCACCGCCGTCGCTGCCGGCACGAAGGTAGATGCGGGCATTTCCGGCATCTCCATCAAGCCCGAGCGTGAGGAGATCGTCGACTTCACCACTTCGTACGTCGAGGACAACCAGTCTGTCGCCGTCATGAAGAATAGCGGCATCACGAAGGAGAACGCTGCGGAAGAACTGAACAAAGAAGGCGTGGTCATCGCCGTCCAGGCCGGCACTACCGGAGCCGACTATGCAGCCGAGACCTTCCCCAAGGCCAAGGTCGTGGAGTACAAGAACAACAACGATAGCTTCGCTGACATGCAGGCTGGCAACGTGACCGCCGTGTGCACCAACCTCGCAGTAGTCCAGAACATGCTGGCTGGCACCTACAGCGATGCCGAGATCGTGCTTCAGGACGCCACCGCCGAGCCGTACGCCATTGTCGTCTCGAAGGACAACCCGGCTCTCCGCGATGCTCTGAACAAGGCCCTCGAGGAACTCCAGGCCGACGGCACGATCGCAAAGATCTTCAGCGAATAACCTTTTCTATGCCGCCAGACTGCGGCGGAAAGGCGTTAATCGACTGAAACAGCTGGACCAGAGGCAATGCCTCTGGTCCAGTTTGCTAATGCGCGGGTATAATTGTCTTTCGATAGAATCACCAATTACAAAGGATTTCTCATGGGCACAACCGACAGCCGCCTGCTGCACCTCGCCAAGACGCTCGCCTGTATCTTTCTGGTCGCAATGATCGCCGTGGCGCAGTTCGCCCCGGCAACCGCTTACGCCATGGAGGTTGTCAGCTGCAGCGCCAAGCCCAATTCCAAGGCCGATGGCAAAGTCGAGGGCTCAGCCGAAACGCGTGTCAAATTCGAAGCGCTTCTCGATGACGGTGGCATCACCGGGCTGTCGTTGACGTTCCCCGAGGGCGTCGCATTCACGATTGACAATGCGCTCGTGCGTTACAAGTACGGTGAGGACTTCATGCAGAGGGAGGATCTCAAGGACGCAGCCGTCATCGCCGATGGGCAGACAGTGCTGATTGAGCTTCCTTCGCCCACGCCTGATAACGTGCGGATTTACGTCGAGGTGTATGACGTGTTCTTCCCCGAAGACGGCGGTGACATGCAAATCACCGGCACGTACACGCTTGCCGATGGGACCACAAAGGACATCGAGGGCATTCCTGCAATCGAGGTCCAGCCTTCGCCCGACGCCGAGAAGGCTGCCGACGGCTTGGCGTCCGAGCCGTGGGTGCAGGCATGGAATTCAGTGCCGTTCTTGCGGTTGTTCTTAAACCCGGCCCTCATCGTGTCGAGTTTTCCCGTGGTGCTGAGGGGCTTCCTCATGGCGTTGGCCATCGTGCTCGTCGCATACCCCCTGGCCATACCGATAGGCCTCGTCCTCTCGCTCATGCGCATGTCGAAAATCAGAATCTTAAGGGGCTTTTCCTCGCTTTACGTGAACGTCGTGCGCGGCACCCCCATGTTCTTGCAGATTTACATCGCCTTCTTCGGTCTTCCCCTGGCTGGCCTCAACATCCCGTCTTTCCCGCTTGGCGTCATCGTCTTGTCCATGAACTCGGCGGCGTATCTATGCGAGATTTTCCGTGTGGGCATCCAGTCAATTCCCAAGGGCCAGTTCGAAGCCTCGCGTTCATTGGGTATGACGGGCGCCCAAACCATGATGTTCGTCATCATTCCCCAAACCGTGCGCCGCGTGCTTCCCACCATGACTAACGAGTTCATTCTGCTGTACAAAGACACGTCGCTGCTCGCAGCGGTCGGCGTCATGGAGGTTGTCTACTACGCGCGCACGATCGTGGCGAACACGGGCTCGATCACCCCTTACGTCGTAGCGGCATGCTTCTACCTGGTCATAACCATTCCGCTGGCCAAGCTCGTGGGCAGGCTCGAATCGAGGCTCGCCGGCAACAGCGTGGGTTCAAGCGAAAAGAAGCAGAAGAAGCGCGTCCTGAAAGACTCGGAGGAAACGGTTGCCCCCGATGTCGTGGAAGGGATTTCCGAAGACGTCCTGATGCGAAGATTGTAGCTGCCCGAGACGAGGAGGCACAACATGGCGAAGATGCTGTACCAAGGACACGGTTCCTACCGGTTTGTGCTTGACGACGGCACGGTGGTGTACCTCGACCCGTTCGCGGGCGAAGGCTACGATTTACCCGCCGACCTCGTTTTGGTCACGCACGAGCATTTCGACCACAGTCAGGTGAACAAGATGCCCCATGCAGAGGGCTGCACGGTGCTGCGCTCGAAGCAGTTCATCGACGGCGCGCATGACTACAAGGCATACGAATCGCATGGCGTGATGATCGTGCCCGTTCAGGCATATAACAAAAACCATTCCATCGACGAATGCGTGGGCCTGGTGCTTACGTTCGATGGCATCAAGTTTTACGCATCGGGCGACACGAGCACGACCGACGACATGCGTTGCGGCAAGTTGGCCAAGATGCAAATCGACTATGCTGCGTTCCCGGGCGATGGTTTTTACAACATGGGCGTTGCCGAAGCGTCCGAATGCGCCCGCCTCGTTGCGGCAAAGCACAGCATTCCCGTGCATCTTGTTCCCATGAACGACCCGTCCGACCCCGCGCAACTGTTCAGCCGCGAGGCAGCCGAGGCGTTCCAGGCCGAGGGTCGCATCATCCTGGAGCCTGGCGAAGAGATAGACCTATAGCGTTACAATGAGCTAAAGCCTCGACGAATAGGAGGAATCCCATGGCACGGTACAACACGATTTTCGCAGCGCTTGACGGTGGGAACACGCAAGAAGCTGTTGCACGCCGAGCGTTTTCCATCGCTCATGACAACAATGCCAAGGTAGTGCTGGGGCATGTTATCGATTCGGTCCCGTACGAGGCGAACGGCATCGATTTCGCCGCACTTATCGACGATGGACATGCGCGTATCGAGGAATCGCTGGCCAAGTACCTGAACCGCGCCCGCAAAGACGAGTGCATCCCCTCGGTCGAGGTGCAGGTGCGTGCCGGCCGCGTAGCCGAAACGCTGGTCGAGGCGATTGTCGAGCCGCTAAACCCCGACTTGGTCATCTGCGGCGTGCGCGGTTTGTCCAACATCAAATACGCGTTCGTCGGCAGCGTGTCGACGCATCTTATCCGCAACGTCAAGTGCGACGTGCTGGTCGTCCGTCCCGAGACGCTCGACGAGCATCCGCAGGACGAATGGATCGATCTGTAAAACCGAAAACCGAATGGGCAATGGGCATGGGCGCCATTGCCCGTTTCCGGAACGTGCACTAAGGAGCACCACATGATTAACGAGCGCATGCACTTGCTGGGAAGCAAGCCGAACATGATTCGCACGCTGTACGCCTACGGGCTTCAGCGCAAAGCCGAAATCGGCGAGGAAAACGTGTATGACTATTCCATCGGCAACCCGTCTATTCCAGCCCCACCAGCTGTGCGCGCCCGCATCGAAGAGCTGCTCGAAGAGCCGCCCGAGATTCTGCACGGCTACACCATGTCGCCCGGCTTGCAGTCTGTGCGCCAGGTCGTCGCCGACAATCTGCGCGAGCGCTTCGGCATAGAGGCAACGGCGGCTCAGGTGTACATGACCACCGGCGCCACGGCTGCGCTCTACATTTCGGTTGCCGCCATCACGCATCCGGGCGACGAAGTAATCGTCAACGCCCCCTATTTCGCCGAGTACAAGGTCATGACCGAATCAGCGGGATGCACGCTCGTCGAAGTGCCCATGCGCGAAAGCGATTTCCAGCTTGATATCGACGCACTGCGCGCTGCCATAAACGAGAAGACGGCTGCCATGATCATCAATTCGCCGAACAACCCGGTCGGTTGCGTGTACACGCAGCAGAACATCGAGGATTTGGCCGCCTTGCTCGTGCAGAAGGAAGAGGAATTCGGCCATCCCATCTACCTGATCAGCGACGAACCGTACCGCGAGATCACGTACGGCGCGGATGTCCCCTTCACGGCCAACTTCTACGACGACACCATCGTGTGCTATTCGTGGGCAAAGAGCCTGTCGCTTCCCGGCGAGCGCATCGGCTATGTTTATGTCAGCGACCGCATGAACGACGCCGCCGACGTATTCGCGGCTGTATGCGGCGCCGGTCGCGCGCTCGGGTTCATTTGCGCGCCTGTCATGTTCCAACGTGTCGTCGAAACGTGCATCTGCGAGCCGACGAACGTCGGTGCATACGCCGAGAATCGCGAGATCCTGTGCAAGATGCTCGACGAGCTGGGCTACGAGTACATTCCGCCCGATGGCGCGTTCTATCTGTGGGTGAAAGCGCTCGAGGAAGACGATGACGCGTTTAGCGAAGCGGCCAAGGCCCATGACCTGCTTCTTGTTCCCGCCAGCTGCTTCGGCGGGCGAGGATGGGTACGCGCCAGCTACTGCATCAGCAGCGAGACCATCAAGAACTCGCGCAAAGCCTGGGAAGCCCTGAAAGCCGACTACGAATAACCAATTGGGGACAGTCCCCAATTGGTTATTTCTGCCCGAGCGTGCTGCGTACAGCCTGCCTTCCGAGGCCGGTCAACCGCGCAATTTCACTCTCAGTAAAGCCGACGGACGCAAGTTTTACAACATGGGGAATACGCTCCTTAGGCGTCATTTGCCTAATTGTGGATAGCGTCTGCCTTCCCAAAAGGGATAGAGCAACATGTGTCAGCTCGTCTGGTGAAAGATGTTTGCTCAATTTGCTGGTAGCGAAAGGCTTTGCGTAATTGCTCCCAGACGCGTTAAACGTTCGGAACGCTTCAATGCCGCCAAGCAGCTCAAGGCAAAAACTCGTCTTAACAAAAGAACCCCCATTACAGTATGCCCGATAGCTACTCCAGGGATATTTGTGCGTTGGGCATATTCCCGCTGTTTCTGGGTTTGCGTGGATGTATCGAACGGCTGAAAGAAAGTGATCGTCAGATTCGACGGGCTCGCTCCAAAAGCGGCCCTTGAAGACGTGCCCGATCCTTTCAGAGGTTCTCCCGAAATGCATCGCATATGATTCATTGAGCCTCTTCATGAATGCGCTCAAGTCGCGGTGCTCTCGGTTTTCTTCGAGAAGGAGATTCACATGATTGCCCATGAGGCAATATGCGTGAACGTCGACATCGAACTCCTCCACGCATGATTCGAGCAAGCCGAGATACGTTTCTCGATCGCGTGCATTCTCAAAGATTATTTGGTTGCCGTCGCCTTTGGTGACAACATGATAAAAGCCAGACTCTCCGAGACGCCTTGCATGATGCGGCATAACCAACACTCCTATTAATTTGTAGCGTTGCGGCAACTCGGATAGGGGATACATTACTCGCTCATGCAACGTTTGAGGCGCACGCAAAAGAGACGTTTTCAATTTGTGAATAACCATTTGGGGACTGTCCCCAAATGGTTATTCCTGACTTAATTTTGGTATTTTACGGTTTGGAAACTGCCGTGTTACCTGTTCAGCCCATGAAGTGTAGTCTGGCATACTGATACAAAATCGCGTACATGCACAATGAGGACTCATGCTGCAACTAGAGAGCATTTGCAAATCGTATACAACAGGGAACTTCACGCAGAAGGCGCTCGACGATGTAACCATCGCCTTCCGCGACAACGAGTTCGTGTCGATCCTTGGCCCCAGCGGTTCGGGCAAGACCACGTTGCTCAACATCATCGGCGGATTGGACCATTACGATTCGGGCGATTTGATCATCGAGGGCATTTCGACCAAGCAGTTCAAAGACCGCGACTGGGATGCTTACCGCAACAACCGCATCGGCTTCGTGTTCCAAAGCTACAACCTTATCCCGCACCAAACGGTGTTGGCAAACGTCGAGCTGGCACTGACGCTTTCCGGCGTCCCGCGCGAGGAGCGTCACCAGCGCGCCGTCGATGCGCTCACCCGCGTCGGCTTAGCCGAGCATATCGACAAGAAACCCGCCCAATTGTCGGGTGGCCAGATGCAGCGCGTCGCCATTGCCCGCGCGCTGATCAACGACCCCGAAATCCTGTTGGCAGACGAGCCCACCGGCGCGCTTGATTCCAAGACGAGCGTCCAAATCATGGATTTGCTCACCGAAATCGCCGATGACCGCCTGGTCGTCATGGTCACGCACAACCCCGAGCTCGCCGAACAGTACTCCACACGCATCGTCAACCTTGCCGACGGGCGCATCACGTCCGATTCCAACCCGTATAGCCCCACGTCCGAGGAAATCTCCGCAGCAAATGCCAAGCCCGCGCGACGCACCAGCATGTCTTTCTTGACGGCGCTGGCCCTTTCGGCGAACAACCTGCTGACGAAGAAAGGCCGCACGCTGATGACTGCCATTGCCGGGTCTATCGGCATCATCGGCATCGCGGCGATTCTGGCCCTTGCCAATGGCGTGAACAACTACATCAAGACGGTTGAGGAAGACACGCTTTCGGTGTATCCGCTGCGCATTTTGTCGACTGGCTTCGACATGACGTCCATGGTCGTGGGAATGTCGGGGTCAAGTTCCGACGATGGGTCCGATGAAAGCTCGTCGCAAGAGTCAATGGCTCAAGTCATCGCCCAAGGCGCTGACCGCGAAAGCGATACGCTGCATGAATCGCGCATGATGACGCGCATGTTCGCCAGTATCGGAAACAACGACTTGGCATCGCTGAAGGAATACTTCGATAGCGGTGAATCGGGTATCGAGCCCTACGTGAACAACATCTTCTACGAGTATGCCGTCACGCCGCAAATCTTCGACCCCAACACCGAAAAGACCGTTCGCCAAGTCAATCCCGACAAGTCGTTCTCATCGCTTGGCATCGGGTCGTCGTCATCGACGAACAGCATCATATCCATGTCGATGTCAACCGACGTGTTCTACGAAATGCCAAGCGGCGACCCCATCATCGAAGCCCAATACGAAATCGTGCGAGGACATTGGCCCGAGAAGCCGAACGAGCTGGTGCTGGTGCTATCGCAATCGGGCCGCATCAGCGATTTCATGTCGTACGTGCTGGGGCTTCGCGACTACGAAGAACTGAAGAAGATGGTCCAGCAGTTTGCCGATGAAGAAGACGTCGTTGCCCCCGAGACCGAAATCGACGTGACGTACGACGACGTGCTTGGCATGAAGCTGAAGCTGGTTAACGCATACGACTATTACAAATACAACGAAGAAAACAAGGTGTGGGTCGACAAGTCCGACGACGAAGACTTCATGCGCGATTTGGTTAACAACGGCGAAGACCTGGTTATCGTCGGCATCATGCGTCCGAAGGAAGGCGCTAATGCAGTGGCGCTAACCTCGGGTATCTACTACACGCCTGCGCTCGTCGAACACATCGTGGACAAAGCGGCCAGCTCGCAAATTGTCAAAGACCAGCTTGCAAATCCGAAGGTCGACGTGTTCAACGGAAAGACGTTCGAGGAACAGGAAAACGACGACGGCACCGCGTTTGACATGAGCACGCTGTTCTCGATTGACGAAGGAGCCTTGGCCGAGGCGTTCTGGTTCGATTCGAACGCCCTCAATTTCAGCGGCATTGACGTATCCGGCATGCCCGCACTCGACTTGTCCAATTTCGACCTGGCTGTCCCCGAGCTCAGTGCCAGCGACATGGCAACGCTGTTCTCGGATGTCGATACCGCGGCTCTCGTCGCCGGGCTCGATGTGAAATTCACCGATGACGGCGCAGCCGTTACCGCGCTCGTGCAAGGTTACGTGGCATGGGCCATGAACCCCGAGAATGCGGGCAAGAGCGCTAACGAGTATTTCCAAGGCGAGGGCAGGAGCCTCGTTAATGCCGTTGGCGCATCCATCGATTCGGAAGACCTCCAGGCGCAGATCGCCCAGGGTTTGGCAGAGCAGCTGAACACGACGCCCGACGGTGTCGGCACGGTCGTGGCCAAGCGCATTTCCGAATACTATGCCGCACAGGTGATGCCCGGCGTGCAGCAGCAGCTGACGACTGCGATTCAGGCATACATGGCGCAATACATGCAAGCCCTTGGCAGTCAGATGGAAGGGACCTTCGCAAACCTCGGAAACGCGATGGGCATCAATCCCGATGCGTTTGCACGCGCGTTCCAGTTCAACATGGATCCCGAAGAGCTCACCGAGCTGATGATGTCGATGATGCGCGTCGAGGAGCACTCGTACGATAACAACTTGAAGAAACTCGGATACGCCGATTTCTCCAAGCCGTCAGAAATCTCGATTTACCCGAAGGACTTCTCCAGCAAGACGGAGGTCATCAATATCCTCGACGCGTACAACGACAACATGCGCGAGGTGGACGAGGACAAGGTCATCAGCTACACCGACATAGTGGGAACGCTCATGAAGTCGGTTACGACCATCATCGACATGATCACGACCGTGCTCATCGCCTTCGTTGCCATTTCGCTCATCGTGTCCTCCATCATGATCGGCGTCATCACGTACATCTCGGTGCTCGAGCGCAAGAAGGAAATCGGCATCCTGCGCTCTATCGGCGCATCGAAGGGCGATATCAGCCGCGTGTTCAATGCCGAGACCATCATCGAGGGCCTCATCGCAGGCTTGCTTGGCGTGGGCTTCACGGCGTTGGCCTGCATACCGGCCAACATCATCGTGTACAACGTGTTCGATGTGCCCAACGTTGCCCTACTGCCTCCGGCTGCCGGCGTCATCCTGGTGCTGATAAGCGTGTTCTTGACGTTCGTTGCGGGTCTTATCCCGTCAAGCGCCGCAAGCCGCAAAGACCCGGTCGAAGCGTTGCGAAGCGAGTAAGCCGTTTACCAGCATTGCCCCTCGCGTTCCAAATTGCGCCTGATACAATTCTTGCAGTGGGAGAACGGAGTGGTTATGAAATCGAGGTCAATTGCGTTTTTAGCGGGTGCGTTGCTGGCATTTGCCCTGGTCGGGTGCGCTTCGGCGCCTGCTTCGTCATCGAGCTCATCGCAATCTTTCGAGGTTTCGGACCACTCGTCTGTCTCGCCTGTCGACGAGGCCCGCGCAAAGCTGCAGCTATCCGAGGATTATCGCGACAGCTTCGTACACGGCGACAAGCCAGCCGAGTTCCAAAAGTACATCGTGCTGCACGACACCGAAGGTGATGACAACGCGACGGGCGTCATCGATTACTGGGACGGCAACGGCAACGGCGTCGCATCGCATTTCGTCATCAACACGGATGGGACCATCGTCCAATGCGTTCCGCTTGACAAGATCGCCCATCATGCCGGTTTCGGCAACACGGGCCATAACGAGCAGTTCGGCATCGAGGAAGACGGCCGTGACGACATGGTGGGCACCACGCCCATTGGCGATTGGGCATCCGATTATGGCATGAACGCCTGGTCAATCGGCATCGAGATGGTGCATGTTGGCGGCGGGGAAGACTATACGCAAGAGCAGCTTAAAGCCCTCGATTCGCTCATTGCCTACATCGACGCCTACTACGGTTTCGAGTCGCAGATTGTCGACCATAAGGAATGGCGTGAGGGAAATTCCGATACATCGCCCGAATTCGCCGAGTACCTAGCCAATTACAAAGACCATCGGACTCACGAAAGCGCGTAAGCCGCGGCAGTCCCAACATTGCAGTGCAGCCTTCCCCGTTTCGGGATTGCCTATGCCCGCTTTTTCTTCGGGCGCACGAGGCAGCGGTCGTCGTAGCCGATAAGGTCCTGGCGGTCGACGCGACGCAAAGCCTCGCGTACAAGGTCGGCATTGCGTGGGTTGCGATATTGGATGAGGGCGCGTTGCAGCGCTTTCTCATGGGGGGATTTCGCCACGTACACGCTCTTCATCGTGCGAGGGTCAATCCCCGTGAAGTAAATGCAAGTGGAAACCGTCGAGGGCGTGGGGTAGAAATCTTGCACCTGTTCGGGATTGAATCCCAAATCGCGGCAGTACTCGGCCAACTCGACGGCCTCTTTAAGCGTTGAGCCCGGGTGAGATGACATCAGGTACGGTACGAGATATTGTTCTTTGCCGACCTCGTTGCATGCGCTTTCGAACTCGCGTGCAAATTGATCGTACACGGCGTGCGAGGGCTTTCCCATCACGTTCAACACGGCATCGGACACATGCTCGGGTGCCACGCGCAATTGTCCGCTGACGTGGTGCTCGGCCAACTCCCGGATAAACTCGCGGCCGTGTTCGCGGTCGAGCAATGCGTAGTCAAATCGGATGCCGCTGCGAACGAACACCTTCTTCACGCCTGGCAACGCGCGCAACTTGCGCAATAGTTGCAGGTAGTCGCCATGGTCGGCTCGCAATTGCTTGCAGGGTTTGGGCGACAGGCAGCGCTTGTGCGTGCAAGCGCCGCTTTTCAGCTGCTTGTCGCATGCGGGAAAGCGGAAATTCGCCGTGGGACCTCCCACATCGTGGATATATCCCTTGAAGTCGGGATCTTCGCATAAGATGTGCGCCTCGGCCAAGATCGACTCGTGGCTGCGGGCTTGCACGATGCGCCCCTGATGGAAGTTAAGCGCGCAAAACGAGCAATCGCCCATGCACCCGCGGTTGCTCGTGAGCGAGAACCTCACTTCGTCAAACGCCGGAATGCCGCCTTCTGCGTTGTAGCGGGGATGCCATGTCCGCTCGTAGGGAAGGTCGTACACAGCATCGAACTCGGCAGTTGACAACGGCTCGGAAGGTGGGTTGACCACGACGAACACGCTGTGGGGATACTCCTCGACCAGCGGATGCGCCGAAAACGGATCCAGGTTCTTCAATTGCACGCCGAAGCTTTCGGCGTATGTCGCCTTATCGGCTTGCAGCGTTTCGAACGACGGAAGCATGACGGGGTCATATACATGGTCTATCGAACGCGTGCGATATGTAGTGCCGGGAATGAACGTCAGATCGCTCACATCGAGCCCCGCTGCCAGCGCGTCGGCAATCGCGACGATGGATTTCTCGCCCATGCCGTATGACACCAGGTCGGCACCAGAATCCAGCAGCACAGACCGCTTTAATGAATCGGACCAGTAATCATAATGCGCCAGTCGCCGCAGGCTTGCCTCGATGCCACCCAAGATGATGGGCGTGTTCTTGTACATGCGGCAGATCAGGTTGCCGTACACCGCGCATGCATGGTCGGGTCGCAGCCCCGTCTTCCCACCTGGCGAATATGCATCAGCCCGGCGGCGCTTCTTCGCCACCGTGTAGTGGTTCACCATGGAATCCATGTTGCCGGCCGAGACGAGGAACCCCAATCTGGGCTCGCCGAATTCGCAGACGCTCGAAGGATCGCGCCAATCGGGTTGCGAGATAATGCCCACCCGATATCCGTTGGCCTCGAGCAGCCTTGCAATGATGGCGCAGCCGAAACTGGGATGGTCGACATAGGCATCGCCGACAACGTACGCGAAGTCCACGGCATCCCAGCCGCGTGCTTCCATTTCGCGTTTGTCCATCGGAAGAAAGCCCATAAGCACATTGTACTGCCGCGTTATCGGAAGGCGCTTCGCACATATCAAGCGCCATAATGCAAAAACACGACCAAGAAAATCGTCGCATGCTATATCATATGCTCATCTGGAAATCAGAGAAAGGAAGGGTTTTATGAAGCGTTTTGCAAATCGAGTGACTGCGGTGGTCGTCACGCTTGCCTTGGCTGTCGGCTTGGGATTCTCCCTTGCAGCTTGCTCCAGCAGCTCTAATAATGACAAGGATCTCATCACCAAGGGGATCACCGAAATGCTGGACAACTTCAAGAATCCGACCGAGGCGTCGCTGAGCGAGTATGTCGCGGGCAACGAAGCTCAACTTGCGCAGCTTGAGGCATACGGCGTTGATTACGTCGAATTGTTCCAACATCTTTTCAAGCACTTTGACTACACCATCAATGACGTCCAGATCGATGGCGATAAAGCAGTCGTGAAGATGACGGTCGAAAACATCAACGTCTCGAATGTAATGAACGACGCGACGGCTAAGCTGCAGAATGACTCCGAGTTCGTAAGCGCAGTTCAATCCGCCTATCTGTCTGGCGGCGAGAAAGCGGCTATGAAGATCGTGTTCGACGAGCTGTATGCGGAGATGGATGCATCTACCGATATCGTTAAGAGCGATGTTGAACTGACGTGCACCAAGAAGAACGGGCAATGGGAGCCCGACGAGGCAAGCGTGAACGAACTTGTCTCCAAGGTTTACGGAGGCCTGGATCTGAGCAGCCTGTAAGCCAATAGGCGACAATCGCTTTCCTAGGGGCGTCGGCATTGTGCCGGCGCCCCTTTCAATTAGCTTCTGCGGCTTACCACAACAGGTTGCGTGCAACCGCGCGGCGACCCACAACGGCACATCGCGAAGGTTTGTGCAAACTGCGAAGAATGCGCTTGTGGCCTGCAAACTCCCATTGACGAGGATGCTCTGCGCGCTATACTTCAACAGTTGCTTTCAAAAGCCCCGTATCGCAGCAACGGTAGGAAGCGCCACTGGCGTGGGTCGTCCAGCCCAAGCCCGGCGCGTCGGCGTAGGAAACCGGCATCCAGCCGCCTGCACTTTTGAAAACACACAAGGCGGTTTTCCGCCAAAAGGATGCAAGCGGCCGCTTCTCCGCGGGCATCCGCAAGAACTGGAGGAAAGAACAGTGAAGACGTACTACGCAAAGCCCGGTGAGGTCGAGCGCGAGTGGCTGATCATCGATGCAGAAGATCAGATCCTCGGCCGCGTCGCCGCCAAGGCCGCGCACATCCTGCGCGGTAAGCACAAGCCCCAATTCACGCCGCATGTCGACACGGGTGACTTCGTCATCATCGTGAACGCCGACAAGATTTGCGTGACGGGCAACAAGGCGACCGACAAGCGCTACTACCGCCACAGCGGTTATCCGGGTGGCCTGAAGTCCGAGTCGTTCAACGAGGCTATGGCCAAGCACCCCGAGCGCGTTATCGAACATGCCGTCAAGGGCATGCTGCCGAAGAACACGCTGGGTCGTGCCCAGGGCAAGAAGCTGAAGGTGTATGTGGGCCCCGATCATCCGCATGCAGCTCAGAAGCCGCGTAAGATTGAACTGTAGGAGGACGAAGATGGCTAACGAAGCTTTGTATTACGGCACCGGCCGCAGGAAGAACGCCATCGCGCGCGTCCGCCTGGTTCCCGGCACGGGCAAGGTCACGGTTAACGGCCGCGAGGCCATGGATTACTTCGGCCGTCAGGCCCTTATCGACTCCTTCATGGAGCCGTTCAAGGTTACCGACACCGAGGGTCATTTCGACGTTATCGCCCGCCTGAACGGCGGCGGTATCGCGGGTCAGGCCGGCGCCCTGCGCCACGGCATTTCCCGCGCCCTTCTCGAGGCTGGCGATTATCGCCCCGAGCTGAAGAAGGCAGGCTTCCTCACGCGCGACCCGCGTATGGTCGAGCGCAAGAAGTACGGCCTGAAGAAGGCCCGCAAACGTCCGCAGTTCAGCAAGCGCTAATCTGCGACCTGCATATGCATTACAAGAAAGCCCGCTCATTCGAGCGGGCTTTCCTTATGTGCTCATGGAGCCGTTGCGCTTCATGGAGCCGTTGCGCTTCAGCGCCTGTCTAGAGCTCTTTTTTGAAGTGCTCTTCCCATTGCTTCTCGAAGTCTTCTTCCGAGGCAATGATAAGGGGGATGCCGAACACGACGTTGTCGTCAAGCT